>JADZEF010000131.1 GCA_020850695.1 Planctomycetaceae bacterium
CCAGCACCGCCATGAGGAGGATGACCAGCACGCTCTCCAGCGGATGCCGCCGATTGATCTCCGACCGCGGATCCTCCAGTTCGGAGAAATGCGCCAACACCTCATCCAGCCGCACATGAACGCTGTTTGCCATCGCCATCGCTCCGCGTGATGCCACTGTGTTCGGCCACACGGAACTTCTCTATCGCATCAACACCGCTCGCGCAAGCCTTCGCCAATCCCCTACTCGACCCAAAGTGCGCTAGCCCTGCGCTTGCGGGTTCGCAATGCCTTTCTGCTGTTCCTCCCAGGAGACGCCTATTCGCTCAACACCGCAGCCCTGCCCCAGAAGGCGCTTTCGTAGCTCCATCCGCTGGGCTGGTTGTGCAGTTCGATCTTCACCTTCTTCCCGGCAAACCGTGACAGATCGAGCCGGTGCTCGGCCCAGCCGCCCGTCGTGGACTTCGGATCGACCGACGTATCCAGCAGCGATTCGCCATCGACCTTCACCACCAGTTGCCAGTCGCCGCGCGCGTCGTGCGAGACGGACAGCAGCAGGTGAGTCTTGCGGTCTGCGGGAATCTCGAAGTCGCCGGTCAGCACGCACGGCTTGCCGCGCTCGGGAGGATGCGTGCGGACGACGGCATCGCGGCCCATGTGGGTTGCCAGCAGCACCACGCCATCGCCTGACGCATTGGTGCGGAAGCCAGGGGCCACTTCACTCAGGATCTCATTGAACTCGGCCGGGTTGGTCGTCTGCCGCGGGACGACCTCATACACACCCGGCAACCGCCGGGCGTTCTCTTCCTCGGGGGGACGATCAAGCGTAATGTAGGCGAAGAGGTTGGCGAGTTCCTCGGGCTTGAGCTGGGTTTCGAGGTTCTCGGGCATCATCGACAGCGGGCTGATCTTGAGTTCCTCGATGTCCGACCGCGGGATGGTTTCGAGCTTCCCCCCCTGCACCTTCAGCACCACCCGCTGGTCGCTCTCTTCGACCGGCAGGCCCGTCAGCACGCGGCCGTCGGTCGTCGCGAGGATGCGGGCCTGGTACGACGCTCCGATGACGAGGCTCGGGTCGAACACGTTGGACAGCAACTGGTCGTAGTTGTTGCGGCCGTTGAGCGTGATGTCGGGTCCGACCTCGGCTCCTTCGCCATACATCTTGTGGCACTGCCCGCACACCTTCTTGAAAACCTCACGCCCCTTCGGAGCGTCGCCGGGGTGCTTACGGACGAACTGCTTCATCTCGGCGATGACCTGCTCGCGCTGCGGGTTGCGGCCTTCGCGGATCTTCCCCCACGTCGACTCGACCGCCTTCGCCAGCTCGGCATCCTTGATCGCCAGCAGTCGCCGCACCTGGTTCTCATTGAGGGCGTTCTGCGGGATCTTCTTGTCGCGAATCGCGGCAAGCAGCGACTTAGCCCACGCGGCCCGCTGCGTCAGCAGTTCGACAGCCTTCGGTTGCAGGTCGGGTTCCATCGTTGGATAAGCGGCGACAACGGTCAGCCCGACAGTCGAATCATCGAGTCGCCCGAGCGACGCCAACACCTGTCCGCGCAGCTCCGGCGTGTTGCCAGGGAGGTGGCTTAGCATGATGGCCGCGGTGGGAAGTGCCTTATCGTTCTTCGCCGCGATGAGGGCGTCGAGGCCGGCCAGACGATCTGCGGTGCTAGACTTCGCCGACATTGCCGCTTTGCGAACTGACTCAACGCCTGCGGGATCCTTCCAAGAGGTGGCGAGTATCGCTGCGGGAAAGTGCAGCGGCGATTCCGCGTCGCCTTCCAGAATCTTCGTTAGGTCGGGCGATAATTTCTCCTTCAAAGCGTGCAAGGACCTCGCCTGGATTTCACCGGATTGAACGCGTTGTGCGATCGAGACGAGACACAGCTTAGCCGCGGTTAGATGGGACTTGTTCCGTTGAGCGAGAATCTGAAAGAGGGTTGCGACGTTGGAGTAGTCACCGTCCATCCGGCTGAGCAGACGGTCGATGATCCGCGGCATCATGTCGATGACCGGACGCGAATCCAGATAGCCTGACTTCTGTAGCATGGTGACCAAAGCCGTCGAATGATCGTCAAGCCGTGGATGAAGATTCTGCCAGACGATCTGAGGTATGATTCGGTCGTCGCCAGCCTGAGAAAGGTGCCAGAGATAGCCCTCCAGGACGGATTCGTTGAACGTCAGTTTTGACAATCCAACGATTCGTTGAAGTCGTACGGACGGGTGTTCGACACTGTGGTGGCGCCAGTCGACGCGCGCAACGGCGTCGGAACTCAGCTTTCGCATGCGGGGGTCATGACTCAGGAGTCGTGCCCCCCACGCTTTGATCACTGGGTCGCCGATCGGCTCCGAAAGCGCTCGGACAATCTGAAAGGATTCCGCGACCCTTTCATTTGCGAGTGCAAAGAGTGCGTGGCGTCTTTTCGTTACCGAAGCACCGTTGTCCTCGACAACTTTCGAAAGAGTCTCAGCGAGTTCCAACGACCACCGTTCCTGCAGGATTCGCTGCGCCGTCTCACGCACCCAGATATTCGGATGGTCAAGACGATCGATCAGCTCGCGATCACTTTCCGCACTCAGGTCAATTTTCGGATACCGAATGTGATTGAGCTGAAGGGCATTTCGGACCTGAATCCCCAATGTCGTATCGCTGCTATCGATGTACCGCACGCGGTAGAGGCGACCTTTCAGACGTTCGATGCCGGCCGGGTCGCGGTTGGCGTCCTGATAGCAGTGATAGCGGTCGTACCAGTCGAGGACGTAGAGGCAGCCGTCGGGGCCCGTCTTCTGGGCGACCGGCATGAACCACGCGTCGTTCGCCGTGAGGAAGTCGGGTTCGGGGGTGGCGGTGTAGGTTGAGCCGTCGCGGGCGAGCTTGTCGACGTTCAGGCAGCCGCCGTGGATGTTCCCCATGTAGAGCTTGCGGCGGTAAGCCTCGGGGTAGGCGTCGCTGTCGAACCAGGTGATCCCGCAATAGGCCGCCTTCTGGTGCTTGTGCTTGACGATCGAACCCATCGGCCAGGTGTGCGGGGGGTAGGGGCCACCCTGCCGCTGGTAGTAACCGGTTTCGACGATGTGCCAGAGGTGGTCGATGACGCAGGCCGAGATGAAGAAGTCGCCGTTTTCGTTGATGGCGATGCCCCAGGGGTTGCTCGTCCCTTCGGCGAAGATCTGGAACTCGCGGGTCCGCGGATGGATGCGGAACATCGCGCAGGTGAACTTCCAGCCGGGATGCCCCTCTTTGAAGTTGGGGTTGTCCTTGGGATAGCGGACGTGCGAGTGGTTGAAGACGCCGTTGAGCCCATAGAGCCAGCCGTCGGGCCCCCAGGTGAGCGAGTTGGGAAGCTCGTGGGTGTCGGTGCGGCCAAAGCCCGTGACGACGACCTGGGCGGGACCGTCGGGCTTGCCGTCGCGGTCGGCGTCGGGGACGAACAGGATGTCGGGCGAGTTGGCGATCCACACGCCGCCATGGCCGACCGCGACCCCGCTCGGGATGTTGAGACCGTCGAGGAACGTGCCGACCTTGTCGACGCGGCCGTCGCTGTCGGTGTCTTCGAGGATCTTGACGCGGTCCTGGCCGGGGCCGGGGGACTTCCGCGGATACTCGACTGACTCCGTGACCCAGATTCGGCCACGCTCGTCGAACGTCATGGCGACGGGATTGACGAGGTCGGGCTCGGCCGCGACGAGTTCGACGCGGAAGCCCGCCGGGACGGTCATTTTCTTGACCGCTTCTTCCGGAGAGAGCGGCGGGCCGGGGGGCTTGTCCTGATGGTGGGGGATGGGATCGGCGGCGTCCGCGGGAATCGAGAGGATGCACCATACCCCGATTGCAAGAACTCTCCAGAGAATCATTCGACCGACATCGCGGAGCGTTCGCGGTGCTGACATGGAGATCCCTCGAATGACAAAACGAACGGTGACAGTAAGCAGGGCCGTCGAATCCGTCGTGAAAGCAGCACAACTTCAATCAGTCCCCATGCTATCGACGAACTGCTGCCATGAGTCTGCAATCTTGATTGCGTCGCAGGAGTCCATTCCGATGAACGGGATCATGTAAATGAAGCCTTTCGAGTCGAATGCGAGCATCTCGCCTCCGCCGCTCGACCCGAATCCGGTGAAGCCGGGTGCATACCTCGGAACCTCATACTCGGCATTCCATTGTTCGATGTTTTCCAGCGGCCACAATTGAAACCACCCTGGATCGACTCTCAACGGCCCTTCGCTGGGATGACCCTCCCGCAGATAAGACTCGAGTTCTGAGAGAATCGACATCGAAGTGCTCCTGGAAAGTCTCGTGGAGTGCCCGGGGGCGTGCATTCTAGCCAGGCTATTCGAGTCACCTGCCATTCGCGTTCCATTACGGAATCTCTTTTCCGGTTCTTCTGTGGTTGCTTTGTCTGTCTTTCGTTCGTCGATCGAGCGGAGTCGCCCTTGCTTGCGCTTCGGACTCCTTACGATGCGGGTGACCTGCGCTTCGGACTCCTGCGGTGCAATGCGGTCGCCGATTGCTTACCATGGCCCGCATCATGATGAGCGATCGCGGTGCGGCTTCCGTGATCCATTCCGAGTCCCGACTTGCGGCACCGATCCGATGTCCATTACCGGCGCGACCACCACCGAACTCCTTGAACGCCTCGAACGCGGCGATCTCACGTCGGTCGATGTGACGTCGGCCTACCTCGATGTCATCGAAAAACGCGACGGGCAGGTGAAGGCGTTCCTGCTGGTCGATCGCGAGGATGCGCTGCGACAGGCTGAGGCGGTTGACAAGAAGCGGAAGTCCGGTACGGCTATGGGGGCGCTGGCCGGCGTGCCGATCGCCATCAAGGACGTCCTGTGCACGAAGGGTGTGCGGACGACGTGCGCGAGCAAGATCCTTGAGAACTTCGTCCCGCCGTACGACGCCCACGTGATTGAACGGCTGAAGGCGGCCGATGCGGTGCTGGTGGGCAAGACGAACATGGACGAGTTCGCGATGGGCTCGTCGACGGAGAACAGCGCTTACCAGGTGACGCGGAATCCGTGGGATCTCGATCGGACGCCGGGCGGGTCGAGCGGCGGGTCGGCGGCGGCGGTCGCGGCGGCGATGTCTCCGGTGTCGATCGGAACTGATACCGGCGGATCGATCCGCATGCCGGCGAGCTATTGCGGCGTGGTGGGACTGAAGCCGACGTACGGTCGCGTGTCGCGGTACGGGCTGGTCGCGTACGGCAGTTCGCTCGATCAGGTCGGACCGTTCGCGAATGATGTCCGCGGAGCGGCGGTGGTGCTGGAAGCGATCGCCGGGCACGACCCGCGCGATTCGACGTCGCTCGACGAACCGGTTCCATCCTACACCGAATCGCTGGAACAGCCGCTTCGCGGGTTGAGCATCGGCATCGCGAAGGAGCATTTCGTCGCGGGGCTCGATGCGGAAGTTGAGAAGGCGGTCCGGGCGGCGCTCGATGTCTACCGCTCGCTCGGGGCCGAGATCCGCGAGGTGACGCTTCCGCACTCGGAATATGCGATCGCGGTCTACTACCTGATCGCCGCGTCGGAAGCGTCGAGCAATCTCGCGCGATACGACGGCGTGCACTACGGGCACCGGGCCGAGAAGTTCAACGACCTGATCGACATGTACTCTGCCAGTCGCGGCGAGGGCTTTGGTGCGGAGGTGAAGCGCCGCATCATGCTGGGGACGTACGCCCTGTCGGCCGGGTACTACGACGCGTACTACCTCAAGGCCCTCAAGGTGCGGCGGCTGATCCGACAGGACTTCGATAAGGCGTTTGCCGACGTCGACGTCATCGCGAGTCCAGTCGCTCCGACGGCGGCCTTCCGGATCGGCGAACTCGTCACCGATCCGCTCGCGATGTACCTGTCCGACATTTACACGATCAGTGCAAACCTGGCGGGCATTCCGGGCATCTCGGTTCCGGCGGGGATGACGACCAACGGGCTGCCGATCGGCCTGCAGCTGCTCGGGCCGACGTTCAGCGAAGAGCGGCTGTTGCGGGCGGCGCGGATGCTGGAGAAGCACACCGAGTGGCACAAGCTGCGTCCGCCGGTGTGAGGCCGGGCACGCTGACCGGATTCTCGCGTCGCAGTATTGACAGCCTGTCAGTGTGGCACGAGACTCCGTCTCGTGTAACCGTGCGGTAAAACGCAAGACGCAGCCAAAGAGATTCGATTCGAGTGGGATGGGTTTGCGGAACGCTCCACACGAATTCACGACATGGAATGTCGTGCCACAATGACAGCTTGGAAGGAGATCGCGCGGGGGTCACTTGAAGGCGATCTCTTCCGCGTGCGGGAGGTCTTCGAGAGTCTGAAGATCGAACAGCTGCAGAAAGCGATCGGTGGTGCGGTACTTGATGTCTTTGCGTCCCTCGCCCCGCTCGATGGCGATGAGTTCCCGCCGCAGGAGTTGCCGCAACGCACCGTTGGGAGAGGGCTTTCCGAGGGTCTCAATCTCCTCCGCGGAGAGCGGCTGGTTGTAGGCGACCACCGCCAGCACTTCGAGGGCTTCCTGCGAGAGTTTAACTTCCTTCGGGCCAAGTCCGTAGACGCGGTGCCGCACCTTCTCGAATTCACCACGCAACGCGAGCTGCCAGCCTCCTTCGACCAGCCGGATCTCGTAGGGTCGCCCCTCGGCTTCGTAGGTCCGGTTCAGCGTCGAAAGCGCTTCGTCGACGAAGTCCGTCGTGAACTCGTCGCGCAACAGATGCACAAGCCGGCGGGTGGTGAGGGGCTCGCCGCCGACGAACAGCGCGGCTTCGAGCACCTGGTGCGGGGTGATGCGCGCGGACCCGTCGCCCACGGCCGATTCCATCGGAAACGTTGCGGAGTCGATGGCTGCGTTCGCACGCCCGGCATCCGCAACGGAGTTCAGATTCTCCGAGCCTTCCGAGAGAGGACTCGACTTCGCTTCGCCGTCCGCGGTCCCCTCGTCCCACGGCAGCTGCATGTCCTGTTCGATCGCGTCGACGACCGAGAGCGCCTCGCGATAGAGGCGATCGAGTTCCGCGTCTTCCTCGTTCCAGTGCTCGGGAAGCGCGGCTTCGTCGGGCGTATCATCCGGATCATGCGACATGAGAGGCCCCGACGGTGGAAGCCGCGCGGCGAGACCTGCGGGCCGCTCGGACAAGGGGGCGGAAATATATCCCGATCGCGATAAACGCCTCAAGACCGCTCTGCGGGCTGGCGGCCGCAAGCGGTGGGTCGCAACTACCCTCGCACAGCCACTTTGCTCAGCCGGTCGGCGTGGTAAATCACCTCCGGCAGGCGGTGCCCGAAGAACTGACGCTGGGCCAGGTCCACCGCTCCCGCCAGGTCGATGCGGTTTCCGACAGAGACGAACACGGGCTTCGACTTGTCGCTGGCCCGGATGGCCGCCCCGATCGTCTCATGGCGATCGACGATCGCCCGCGACTCGCCGCCGCGCAGTCCGACAAGGTCGACCTTCCCGCACAAGAGTTTCTTGCCCACGCCGATCGTCGGGTGGTCGATTGCAACGCCCAGCGTCGCGGCGATCCCCGCCCGTCGAGGGTGGAGCATGCCGTTCCCGTCGACGAACAGGACCGGCGGAAGCGGTCCGACTTCGGCAATCACATCGAGCAGAAGTCCGATCTCACGAAACGAAAGGTAGCCGGTCAGATAGGGAAAATTGACGGGTTTGCGGACCGTTGCCGATCGCACGAGCCGCCCCGTGGCCGTTTCCACCACGGCGAAGGCCGCTCCCCCTTGTCCGTCGGCGGTGTAGGCCACGTCGACCGCTCCGACGAGTTCCGGGATCTCTTGCAGCGGCTCGATCCGAATCCGCGCGGGGAGTTCGTCCTGGAAGTCGATCAGGCGAGCCAGCGGTCGATCGGATCGAAAGGCGGTGAACCCATAGGTCGCGACATCAACGGCTCCGCCGATGTTCGGAACGCCATCGTCTGCGAGTCGACGCAGTTTCGCATCGGCATCACCCGCGATGTAGTTTCCGGCCTGCCCCGACTTCAGCACCACGCGATGGCAGGGACAGCCCGCGTCATGACGATGATCGACGAGGAACTCGCCGACCCATCGGGCCGCGGTGCGGTCGCCGAGGGCTTCGGCCAGATCGCCGTAGGTCGTCACAGAACCTCGCGGAATCTGCTGCAACAGCGACGTGAGGGCCGCGGGAAGGTCCGGGAGGGGCGGGAGCGCGGCGGGCATGAATCCGATCACCGCGACTTCCTGGACGGCTTCGCTGACTTCGCCGCGCGGTTCACTTTTTTCACAGGCTGACTGCGGTCAGGTTTGGCGCCCGCCTGCCGGGGAGCGGTTTTTTTCGTGGCCGTCTTCTTCCGCAGTGCGGACCGGGAGAGAATGCTCGCCTCGTAGTGAGCGATCCATTTCGGGGCCGGCATCCGCCGCAGCGCCTCGGCGACGACATCGAGCGGCAGGTCATCGAGCCGCTTGAACCGCACGCACGATTTCCCCATGTCGAGCTTTTTGCCGGTCTTCGCCCATGCCTCGCGAAACCAGGTTCCCAGCTCCCCCTCGTCGTAGACGCACATCAGATAGAGCGAAAGGTAGTTCTTCTGCGACGCGATGCAGGCGAACGGCAGCGGCTGCTTCGGATCGCAGTGGTATCCGGCCGGGTAGAGAGTGTGCGGGACGTAATATCCGATCATCCCGTACTGCATTCCCTCCTCGTACCCGCCGGAGAGATTCTTGAGGAAGACCTGCCGGATCGGTTCAACGATCGCCCGGCGATCATCGGGGAGTTCGGCAAGGTACTGTTCGACGGTGGCCGCTTTGCTCTGCATGGGGAACTCGACGGTGCCGGATGTCGGATAAGCTCGACTCGACTTCAGCGTCGCGGGTGGCGCAGTCCGGGTCAAGCACACGTCCACGCACGGTACGAAGGTGGCTTCTCGACATCCTTGATGGACATCGTGGGCGTCTCATCGACTGGCATTTCCCCATCGGATGCCGTATTTCTGATGTGAGCCGCTTATCACCTTGCCGGGCGTCCAATGAACTTCTCTGTGCAGTGGTTTCCGCTCCTTCCCGTGCCCGTCATCCTGTTGACGGGAGCGGGACTGGCCGGGTTGCTGGCCTTTGGGACGTTGATGCTCCGGAAGAAGGGCGTGCCGCTTGGGTCGGCGGCCCTGTTGGCGGTTCTCCGCGGGGCGATGATCGTGGTGTTCATGGCGGGACTGCTCCGCCCGGTCGTGTCGGTGCCCCGCACCACCACCCTCGCCCCCGATGCCCTGGTCCTGGTCGATGCGTCCGCCAGCATGGGGCAGCCGGCCGGCGCGAATTCGACGCGGTGGGCCGAAGCCCGCAGGACGCTCGAATCCAGTCCCGCCCTGACTGCCGCGGCGAAAACTCACAAACTCCACTGGTTCCAGTTCGACCGTCGCGCGACATCACTCGATTCGGCGGCCGCCCTTCAGGGGGTCAACGCCGAAGGAGACCGGACTGATGTCGCCTCCAGCCTTGAGTCGGCCTTTCAGCATGTGCGGCTTCAGAATGCCGCCGCCGGTCGTGACAGCCTCCCCACGCGTGTCCTGCTGGTGAGCGACGGCCTCGACCAGGGATCCCGATCGGCGGCGCAGGCGGCTCACGAGCTTGGACTCGTCATCGATGTCCTCGCGCCGGCGGCCGAATCCGGCGCATCCGATGCCGCCGCGCGGATCGTCGATATTCAAGGGGCCAGCCGCGTTCTTTTGGGGTCCGAGACGGCCCTGCAGGTGACCGTCCGAGCGGCGGCCGCCAGCGAGGGGATGATGCTCGTGGTCGAAGAAGAGGGCCGCGAAGTGGCCCGGCGCGATCTGGGAAAGCTTTCGCCGGGCCAGGAAACCCGCGTCGCCATCGACCAGAAGCCGACGGAGGCCGGGCTGAAGCGCTACAAGGCGAAGCTGGTCCGAGGCGACGCCGCGGTCGGCCCCGCGCGGGCCATCAATGTGCAGGTGACGGATCGGCGGCACGACGTCCTCATGCTGGAAGACTCGTGGCGGTGGGATTTCAAGTATCTGAAGCGGGTGTTCGAAGATGACCCCACCTTCACGTTCACCGCCATGCTGTCGCGAGGCAATGGCATCTACGTGCAGTTCGGCGAGCCCGATCGCCGCGTGCAACTCGGCGGCTTCCCCCGGAGCCGGGCGGAACTCGACGGCTTCGAGACGATCATTCTCGGCAACTGCGATCCTCAGACCTGGCCCCGCGGCACCGCCCGCAACCTCGCGGCGGCCGTGTCCGAAGGGGGCAAGTCGCTGATCGTCCTGGGGGGACCGCACCTCGCGAAATGGGTCGACGTCGCGGAACTCGCCCAGCTTCTCCCCGTCGAGATCGCGCGCGAGACCGGAACACCCGTTTCCGGAAAAATGGAACTGAAGCTGACCCCTGAAGGAGCGGCGACCTCGTGGTTCACCGTCGGGCCGAATCGCCCCGCGGCGGAAGCGGGTTCGTCCTCAGCACTGCCGGACGTCGAGCACGTCTACCCAGCTGTCCGTAAACGGCCCGCGGCGACGGTGCTGGTCGAGACGGCCGCCCAGTCGAACTCTTACGGTCCGTTGGCCGTGATCGCCGAGCATTCGTATGGCCGCGGCCACGTTCTGTTCATCGGAACCGACACTCTCTGGCACTGGCAGACGCTCGGCCCTCGCGACGACATGGGCGTCACGCTTTACACATCGTTCTGGCAGCAAGCCCTGCGCGGCATGGCCCCACCCGAACCAACCGCCGCCGACGTCCAGCTCTGGCTGCGGCCCGAACGAACCATCTACCGCACCACCGATCGCGTTCGCCTGACGGCCGAGCTTCAGACCCGCGCCCATGAGACCCGCAAGGCGGAACGACCGGTCGAAGTGACGTCGACCGTGGTGCTGCCCGACGGCAAGCGCCTTCCGCTCGACCTGCTGGCCGACCCGCGCGATCCCAGCCGCCGCACCGCCTGGTTCGACGCCACGCAATCGGGCCGTTACCGCATCGAGGCGGCCGCCCGGAACGAATCGAACGCGGTGAGCGATGTGGCGACGGTCATCGAAGTGGTGCCGCGAGCGGGCGAACGCGACCCGGCCCCCGTGGATGTCGCGTATCTCGCTCGTCTCGCATCGGAAACCGGTGGCCGCGTGGTCGACCCGCAAGCGGAAGACGGCTGGCTCAAGCCGGAGGCGGCCTCGACGGTAAAGACCGTCCGCGCCCAGTCGTTCGACCTGTGGCACAACTTCACGATGCTGCTGGCGCTGTGCGTCCTGCTGGCGGCCGACTGGACGCTGCGGCTGTTCCGCGGATTCGTGTGATGCCCGCGCCGGCATCCATTCATCTCCCCACGAGGCGAACCTCGACGGCGAATTCCGGTCTCATCGTCGTGATCCCGCTGTGTCCGGAGACTGCTTTCGTCGGGTTCCGCCCGGCGATATGATGGCATCCTGCGTTCCGAATTGCTTTTACGACGTATCCCCTGGAGGTCGACATCGTGACCACATCCCACGAGCACACGGACGGACCCGGAAACGGCAAGCAGGTTCCTGCAGAGGCTGCGCGTCCTCACGAAGGACAGGCTGTGGTAACGGTCGATGATGCGAATGCGGTGTGCGGGTATGCCAACTTTTTCCGCGTGCTGGGAACGGCGGAAGAGATCGTGCTCGACCTCGGCCTCGACCCGCAACCGTTCGCCCAGGGGGAGCGGACCGTGAAGGTCGGCCAGCGGATCGTCATCAATCACTTCACCGCGAAACGGCTGCTGACGGCCCTCAACGCGGCCATCCAGCGCCACGAACGGACGTTTGGCGTGCTGGAGACGGACGTGATGAAGCGGGTGAAGTCGAAGACGTAGGGGGCAACCTCGTCTTTCGCGCCGAGATCGTGAAGGAATCGAACTTTGAAATTCAAATGTCGAAGGAAACGTCAAAAGGCCAAAATTTAAAAAGGTCGAATCGCACGCCTTTTGTCATTTTTGGATTTCGAATTTCCTTAGACATTTGAGTTTCGGCCTTCGGATTTCCTCCAGTCACTCTCCCGAGAGCACGCCAGCCAAACACAATCCCCGACGGTCACCCGATGAGGCCGTCACGCACGTCCGTTCTTTCGCCGAGCGGAAGACGACCATGAGTTGAGGCGGAAAGACAGCGCGGATGATCCACATCGTCGATTACGGGATGGGCAATCTTCGGAGTGTCCAGAAGGCATTCGAGAAGCTCGGTTTCGAGGCCGTCATTGCCCGCCATCAGAGCGAAGTGGCTGCCGCGAAAAAGCTGGTGCTCCCTGGAGTCGGCGCGTTCCGCGATGCCATCGCCGAACTCAAGCGACAGGACCTGACCGGGCCGGTGTGCGACCACATCGCCGCCGGCCGACCCTTCCTCGGCATCTGCCTCGGACTTCAAATGCTGATGGACGTCAGCTATGAGGACGGAGAATACGAGGGGCTGAAGATCATCCCCGGCAAGGTGGTTCGCTTCGAGAACCGGCCCGGTCTCAAGGTGCCGCACATGGGGTGGAACCAGCTCGAGATCGCCAAGCCTTCGGCCATTCTGGAGGGCGTTCCAGCCGGCGCCAGCTTCTACTTCGTCCACAGCTATTTCGTGCAGCCGGACGATGCCTCGGTGATCGCGACGCGGACCGAGTACGGCGTCCCGTTCGTCTCCTCGATCGCCCGCGGCAACCTGTTCGCCACGCAGTTCCATCCCGAGAAGAGCCAGCGCGTCGGCTTGAAGCTGCTGGAGAATTTCGCGCGGCTGCCGATTGCGCCGGGGTAGCTGTTGACTTCCAATGGCATAAAAAGCCTGCGAACCCGCAAACGAATATCAGACGTCGCTTGCGGGTTCGCAGGCATTGGCTTCCGAGGACCGCGGCGTGATCACACGCCGTCGATGAACACCACCACGCAGGTGATGTTGTCTTTCGAGCCCCCCTTGAGGGCGGCATCGATCACCGTTTCGGCGGTGGCCTGCGGCTCGGTCCCTGACGCGAGCAGGTCCTTCAGAGCCTGCTTCTTGAGGCCGTCGCTCACCCCGTCCGAGCACAGCAAGAAGCGGTCGCCGGTCTGCGGTGTGATCTGCTTCGCCTGGACGCCGCTTCCGCCTTCTTTCGAGCCGAGGTACTTATAGAGGACGTTGCGGTAGCGGTGCGTGGCGGCGTCTTCCGCGGTGATCGTTCCCGCATCGAGCAGGGCCTGAGTCAGCGAGTGGTCGGTCGTCAGCTGCGTCATGTCGCTGCCGCGCAGCTGATAGACGCGGCTGTCGCCGAGGCCGCCAATGTAGAACGTCTTGCCCACATTCACGATGAAGGCGAGCGTTGTCCCCATGTTGTGAAAATCGGGGTCGACCTCGCCGAGCGCCATGATTTCAGCGTTGGCGGCCGCGACCGCTTCGTCGATGACCTTGCTGACCTGAGCGGGCGCGCCCGACTCGAAGTCGAGCGATTTTTCGAGCAGGCGCGGAACCATGTCGACGGCCATCTCGCTGGCCTTTTCGCCCGCCATCTGGCCGCCCATGCCGTCCGCGACAAAGAAATATTTTCCCTGCGGATGGACCAGGCAGCGGTCCTCGTTATTTTCCCGGAAGTTCCCGGTGATGCTTTTCGAGCCCCAACGCGCTCGCAACATATCGTCAACCTTGCGTTTCTGGGCACACAGTCCGCACCAAATCGGTCACGCCCAGCGTCGTCGAACAGATAAAGAGTTCACCCGCCTCAAAGCCCGCAGCCGTTCCCAGCATACGATTCAGACTGTCCACCAGGCGGAATACTCGTTCTTTCCCTGGCGGAAACTGTGAGCGGTACGCCCGGACCGCTTCCAATTTTACCGACAGCGTCGAAGAGATATCCACGACAAACTGCCCCGCCCCGGCCGGGAAGTTGGGCGACTGCAACCCCAGCGGAAACCAGAGCTGCTTCGAGATTGTATGCACCGGCAAGCCGTCGAATGCTTCATCCCACTTGGAGAGGCGCGAATAGAACACCGCGGCATCGGTGATCTGGGTCGCCTGCCAGTGGTCCGGAGAGGCCATCGGCGTTTTATCGGCGATACCCAATACGATCCTGGGGCGATACCGCCGGAAAACTTTGGCCAGGGCGACCCGCGCCTCAAAGCTGTCAAAAAGCTTACGGTTCGGAAGCGTCAAGGTTTCCCGAACCTGCACTCCCAAGGTGCGGGCGGCCAGGGCCGACTCGGCCATCCGCATCTCGGGGCCGGCGCTCATCGGGGTCGGCTCGCCGTCGGTCAGATCGATGATGCCGACCCGGTAACCTTGACGGACGAGGAGTGCCAGCGTACCGCCGACTGCAATCTCGACGTCATCGGGATGCGCGCCGACGGCGATCACGTCGAGCGGCTCCGGAAGTGTCGCGACCGGCGGCATAGACAGAGGTCCGGCTGTCGATTGGGAAGTTGGGGTGGAGTCTGCGGTTGAGGATAAGGGACATACTGACGTATTGCGAGCGAGTTCGCACCCTGGCTGCGGCTCTGAGCAGCCAGGGTGCGGAGAGCACGGCTTGGAGTAGAACACGTCGTCTGCTTCGCCACCCAAGGTGCCCGAAGCGGCACGCTGGGTGCGACATTCTGGCCCCCTGTGATAGGATGAATCGAACGCACTCGCTCACGGTTTCTCGCAGGCACGGGGACTCATCTGATGCTGGAATCGAATCACTCCGGTCCGGTTCCGTTTTCACGGCGCCGCGCGGTCCATGCGATGGGGGGCGGACTCGGTGCCCTGGCCCTCGCGAATGCGTTCGGTCCCCAGGCCGAAGGAGCGACGGTCGCGCCGCACTTTCGTCCGCGGGCTAAGGCCGTCATTCAACTCTTCATGAATGGCGGACCGTTTGGGCCTGACCTCCTCGATCCCAAGCCCGACCTGGCGAAGTTCGCCGGCCAGCGTCCCGATTCGGTCAAGCTCCGTACCGAGCGCCCGACATCCGGACTTCTCCCGTCTCCTTTCCAATACCAGCCGCGGGGCGAAAGCGGCGTGCCGGTCAGCGAGCTGCTGCCGCGATTCGGCCAGTGCATTGATGACGTCTGCGTGCTGCGGTCGGTGTATACGGACAACCCGAACCACGGCCCAGCTCTCTATTTGATGAACAACGGGACGATCACCGAGACGCGTCCCAGCATGGGCTCGTGGATGTCGTACGGCCTGGGAAGCGAGAACGAGAGTCTGCCGCGGTACGTGGTGCTGTGCCCGGGTCGTCCGGTCCGATTCTCGGTGCTGTGGACGAGCGCCTTCCTACCGGCCGAGCACCAGGGCACCTATATCAACCATTCTCAGCTCGATCCGCAGAAGCTGATTCCGTTCCTGCGGGGATCGCGCACCGCCACCGACAACCAGCGGCGGCAACTCGACCTGATGCGAGCCTTGAATGAGCTGCACCTCGCCGAGCGTCCGGGCGATACCGCGCTCGATGCCCGCATCCAGTCGATGGAAACCGCGTTCCGCATGCAGTTCACTGCGACCGAGGCCTTCGACCTCAATCGCGAAACGAAGGCGACGCGGGAAGACTACGGCACCAGCCACTTCTCGAATGGCTGCCTGCTGGCCCGGCGGCTGGTCGAGCGGGGTGTGCGGTTCGTGCAGGTGTATTACGGAGACGGGCAGCCGTGGGACACGCACACGAACCACAACCCGCAAGTCCAGAAGCTGTGCCAGGACATCGACCGCCCGATGGCGGCGCTGCTCAACGATCTCAAGCAGCGCGGGCTGCTCGATGAGACGTTGGTTGTCTGGGGAGGCGAGTTCGGTCGCACCCCGGTGAGCGAAATCGCTGCTGGGGGGGGCGGGCGCGACCACAATCACTACGGCTTCACCATGTGGCTGG
The DNA here is from genome assembly GCA_020850695.1 of Planctomycetaceae bacterium. GTDB lineage: Bacteria > Planctomycetota > Planctomycetia > Planctomycetales > Planctomycetaceae > JADZEF01. Next base: position 15,745 of record JADZEF010000131.1, read on the forward strand.
CCGGCGGCGGAGTGCGGGGCGGAATGACGTACGGCGAATCGGACGAATTCGGCTTCCGCGCCGTGCAGGACCGCGTCCACATCCACGACCTTCACGCGACGATCCTGCACCTCCTCGGCATCGACCACGAGCGGCTGACGTATCGATATGCAGGTCGCGATTTCCGTCTGACGGATGTGGCCGGCAAGGTGATCGAGCGGATTGTCACCTGAACATTGCCAGTCATTGAGACCACTCCGACTGACCGTTTGCAGCGGCACGTCGCGACGTGTACGAATAATCTGGAAATTCTTGCGCCGGACGCGCATACGGTCGTTGAGTCCGCAGGCAGGTCGCCGTACTCTCCTCAAACTCATCTTGAGTCCCGCACTTTCACAGCGGGGTGTGTCCCATCAACTCCGACGGGACGCGCGAGACATTCCATCACAGCTATGTCTTTGACGCCGTGCGCTGGGCCAGCCACGCCTCAAGTCCATGGGCTGGCCAGGACATTTCATGGTCCGTCGAGCGTTCGCACGGCTCTGCGCCGGCGTTGCGTCTTTCGTTGCCTGCCTGATCTCAACTCCTGAAACCTTCGCCGGGCCTTTGCAGCCCGACGCGATCGAGTTCGCCCTCGGCCGCGCCGGGCTGCAGGGGTACGACCTTGACGGCGTGCTGCAACATCCCGGCGAAAAGCCATCGACACGCGCGATCGTCGTCGTGTTCCTCGCGACCGAATGCCCGATCAGTAATCGCTGTCTGCCGGTGTTGAACCAACTTGCCGCCCATCCGCGAAAAAGCGGCGTCGAAGTCTATGGCGTGCTCTCGAGCGCCGGCATCTCGCGGGCCCAGGGCCGCCGGCATCACAAAGAGTACTCGCTGACGTTTCCGGTCCTGTTCGATTCGTCAGGCGCGCTCCGCGACCGACTGAAGGCCACACACTCGCCGCACGCATTCGTGTTGTCACGCGACGGAAAAGTCCTCTATCAGGGAGCCGTGGACGACCAGCATGCGGCCCTCGGGAAGAAGCGAGCCGAGACCACTAAGCAATACCTCGCCGATGCCGTGGCTGCGGTCAGCGCGTCGAAAGACGTGCCAGTTTCCTCCACACCGGCGGTGGGATGCCTGCTCGAGAAAGCTTCCCATAAGGCCGCCTCGGGACGGATCACCTTTCATCGCGATATCGCTCCGATCCTGCATCGAAACTGTTCGCGCTGCCACCGCAAAGGGCAGACGGCTCCGTTCGCCCTGATCACCGCCGAGGATGCGGTGGCCCACGCGCGGCAGATCGTCGCTGTGACCCGCAGCCGGCTGATGCCCCCGTGGCGTGCGGTACATGGATTCGGCGAGTTCAAGGACGAGCGTCGCCTGTCCGACAGAGACGTCACAACGCTCGCCGCGTGGGTCGACGGTGGCAGCGCGGTGGGAGACGAGGCGGACGCGCTCCCCGAGCCTCGTTTCCACGACGACTGGCAACTGGGAAAGCCCGACGTCGTCCTCAAGATGCCGAAGTCGTTCAGCATCCCCGCGAGTGGTTCGGACATTCACCAGCATTTCGTCCTGCCGATCAACGCCCACGACGCCCGCCTGATTTCGGCCGTCGAGTTCAAGCCCGGCAATCCGCGGGTCGTCCATCACGCGTGCTTCTATCTCGACAACACGGCCGCCGCCCGCAAGCTCGACCTCGCCGACCCGGCGCCTGGTTATGGCGGTCAGGGAGGAGCCGGCTTTGAGGCCTTTGGAACGCTCCGAAGCTGGCTCCCCGGCCAGACGCCGCGACGACTTCCCGGCGGATCGGGCCGCGCCATGCCGCGGGCGGCCGATCTCGTCCTCGAAATTCACTACCACCCCAGTGGCAAGGTCGAGTCCGATCAGTCGTCCCTCGGCCTTTACTACGCGCCGAAGAAGGCCCGGCAGGTCGTCAGCGAGATCCAGGTTCTCAACTATCACCTCGAAATTCCGGCGGGCGCCGCCCGACACCGGCACACAGCCACCTACACCGTTCCGACCGACGTCACGCTGCTCGACTGTGCCCCGCACATGCACCTGCTCGGCCGCGAGATGAAGGCCACGGCCACCTGCCCCGACGGACGCGTCGTCCCGCTCATCTGGATCACCGACTGGAACTACCTCTGGCAGGAGCAGTATGAGTATCGCGAGCCGATCCGCCTTCCCAAGGGAGCGAGGATCGACATTGAATGCTGGTTCGACAACTCGGCCGCCAATCCCCTCAATCCCAACTCGCCTCCAAAAACGGTGGAGTGGGGCGAGCAGACGACCGACGAAATGGCCCTCTGCCACTTCCAGGTGACGTGCGACCGCATGGACGACTTCGTCGCGTTCAACCGGTCTTACTCAGAGCACTGCACCAGCCGCATGCGGGAAATCCGCACCATTCGAGAGAATCGTGCGCGGACAGGCAATGCTCCCCTCACGTCCGTCATGCCGCTCCCGACGCCCACGCTGATCGCTCCGGCAACTTCCGGCCGGTAGGTTGCCACACGCCTTTTCAATCGTCGCGAGACCGCCTTATGATGGTTTGAACGGCAGGCCCGCCTCTGTCCTCGAGAAGATCGTGGGTCCGCTGCGCTCATGGCCGCGTTGACCTTCAGAGGCGGAGTGTCCCGAATGACCGTGTCTCGCGATTCCCTTCTCGCGTTCTCCGGCAGACTTTCCGCTTCGCGTTCGAATTCGATTCGGCGACCGGCCCTCGTCGCTCCAGCCCTCGCGATGCTGGCCATCTCGTTCGCCTCTCCCACGCTTCTCCGGGCCGAGGAGCCAGCCGTCGCCGAATCCCCCGCGCCGATTCGTGCGGGGGACGCCCTGAGCGTCGAGGAACTGACGGCGCGATTTTCGAAGTCGGTCGTCGTGGTGACGTTCCAGGGGCGCGACGGCAAGCAGCAGGGACTCGGCTCCGGGTTCATCCTGTCTCCCGACGGACTGATCGGAACCAACCTGCACGTCATCGGCGAAGCCCGGCCGATCAACGTAAAGACGCTCGACGGCAAGGAGTATGCGGTCACCGAGATCCATGCGAATGACCGCCGCTTCGATCTGGCGGTTTTGAAGGTCGACGCCAAGGGGTTGCCGGCGCTCGAACTGGGCGATTCGAGCAAGCTGGCCCAGGGCGAGCAGGTCGCGACCATCGGCAGCCCCGTCGGATTGAAGTACAGCGTCGTGTCGGGGGTCGTGTCGGGGCGACGTGAAATCGACGGAATGCCCATGCTTCAGTTGGCCATGCCGATCGAGCCGGGAAACAGCGGAGGTCCGCTGCTCGATATGCGCGGGCGCGTGCACGGCATCATCACGCTCAAATCGCTGGTGACGCGCAACCTGGGTTTCGCGGTCGAGATCAACGCCCTCAAGCCGCTGCTGGAGAAGCCGAATCCGATCCCCATGCCGCGGTGGCTGACCATCGGCACGCTCGACCCGCACGAATGGCAACCGTTGTTCGGTTCGAACTGGCGGCAGCGCGCGGGTCGCATTCAGGTCGACGGGGCGGGCAACGGCATCGGCCGGCGGTCGCTGGCGGTTTTTCAGAACGATGTCCCGAAGGGCTCGTACGAAGTGGCTGTCAGCGTCAAGCTGAGCGACGAAGACGGCGCGGCGGGGCTCATTTTCCATAGCGACGGGGCGGAGAAACACTACGGCTTCTATCCGAGCGGCGGCAAGCTGCGGTTCAGCCGGTTCGACGGGGCCGACGTCTTCAACTGGCAGGTCCTCAAGGAATTCAAGAGCGACCACTACCGCCCCGGCGACTGGAACACGCTGAAGGTCCGCATCGACGGGAACAAGTACAAGTGCTTCGTCAATGACGAGTCGGTTCTGGAGATCAGCGACGGGCAGTACATCACGGGAAAGGTCGGCCTCGCCCACTTCCGGCAGACGAAGGCCGAATTCAAGGGGTTCCGCATCGCGGAGAGCATCCCGCCGTCGCGTCCCAGCGAGGAATCGGTCGAACGCATCGCGAAGTTCGTCGCCGACATCGCCGTGAAGCGTCCGCCGAAGCTCGACCTCATCGAAAAGGTGACGGCCGAGGGGGATGTCGGTGCGGCAGTCCTGCGTGAGCGGGCGCGGCTTCTTGAACAGCAGGCCGAGCGATTGCGTCAACTGGCGCGGGCCGCCCAGCAGCAGCGGGACCGCGACCAACTCAAGAAGCTCGTGGAAAAGAAGGACGCCGAGTTCGACCTGCTGCATGCCGCCCTGCTCATCGCGAAAATCGACAACGACGAGCTGGACGTCGAGGCTTATCTCCGCAGCGTCGAGCGGATGGCCGCGGAAGTGAAGAAGGCGCTTCCGGCCGACGCCACCGAAGACGCCCGACTGGCGGCCCTCAACAAGCACCTCTTCGACGAGCTCGGTTTCCACGGCAGCCGCACCGACTACTACAACAAGTCGAACAGCTACCTCAACGAGGTCATCGACGACCGCGAAGGGCTCCCCATCACGCTGGCCGTGCTCTACATCGACCTGGCGCGGCGGGTGGGCGCCAACGTCGTCGGCGTCGGCCTCCCCGGGCACTTCCTCACGCGGTACGAGCCGAAGGGGGGCGAGGCCCAGATTGTGGACGTCTTCGAGCGGGGGAAGAAACTGACCCGCGACGAGGCGATCAAGATGGTCACCGACTCGGGACGGACGTTCGACGAGGAGTATCTCGCGACCCAGACCGGCACGCAGATCCTCATCCGGATGCTGCGAAACCTGATGGGCATCGCCCGCGACGCCCAGGACGCCGAATCGATGCTGCAGTACGTCGAAACCGTCCTTGTGCTCGACCCGCTTTCGGCTGAAGACCGCTGGTTCCGGGCCGCGCTGCGGTATCAGACGGGACGGGCCGAAGAGTCCTTGGCCGACGTCGAATGGCTGCTCGACCGCGAGCCCCCGGGCATCGACCTCTCCCGCGTCCGCCAGCTGAAGGCCATTCTCCAGGAAGAATGAACGGTCGACGTTGACTCACAATTCGGCCGCCCGCCTCATTCATCGCCGACACGTTTCCGCGTGACGGCGAGATTAGGCATTCTCGGAAAACTCCGGATACGGAGTGCCGATTCATTCGTAGCACGGGCACTCATGCCCGTGAGTGATACGATGATGAAGGGTTTCGCACGGGCATGAGTGCCCGTGCCACGTCCAGATCGAGTTTTCCGACAAAGTCTAGATCTCTGTCTCGCAGCGTAACGGCAACACTCCCAGTGCGGCGGAACCGTAACCCAAGGAAAGGCCTCTGACGCAAAGGCGCGAAGACCGCGAAGGAAGGCACGCAAAGAGGACCGGAGAGTGACGGCAGACGCTACTCATGATGCGAGTTGGAGCGCCGCGCCTCAGATCCGAAAATTGAGCCGCAAAGGAATCCTTTGCAAGTCGTGAAGATGCTGAAGGTTCGTCGTAAAGACTGGCCTCAGGCGATTCCCAGTCCCGGAATCGCCTCATGCGAGGCGGCTCGGATGATGTCGCTCGGGGTGCCTGGAATCAGACGCAGTTCACTCACGTCGAACAGCGTGCCGAGCACGGTCGCGATGAGGTGCTTGAGACCGATCGGATCGGTCTGCGGCTCGCCCGCGTTGCGGTTCGACTGGCCGATCACCTTGCCGCCTGTCAGGCCGCCGCCGTAGATGAGCAGCGGGGCGAGGCTTCCCCAGTGGTCGCGGCCGCCGGTGTTGTTGATCCGCGGCGTGCGTCCCATCTCGCCGCAACAGACCAGCAGCACCTTGTTGCCGAGGCCACGCGACTCGAGGTCTTCAATGAAGGCTGACACCGCATGGTCGAAGGCACCACCGCAATACCGCATTCCGACCGTCACCGGCGCGTTGTTGACGTCCGCGTGCATGTCCCAGACAAAGTTCGTGGTCACCGTCACGAACCCGCATCCGCGCTCGACAAGCCGGCGCGACAGCAGCATCAGCTTGCCGAGCGACTTGTTGTGGTCGCAGTAGAACTTGTAATTGTTCCACTTCGGGTCGATGCGATCGGGAGTGAGGAGCGGGGCGGTGTCGTATCGGGCGAGGGTCGCCGGGTCCTCTTTGGAAAGGTCGAAGGCATCCGCCACGCCCCCGACGATCGCTTCGAACGCCTGATCGCGGAAGCGATCAAGGCCGGTGAGGCCGCCGGTCGCGTCAATCTGTCGGCGAATGCGGTCGAGGTTCTGGAGCAGCAATCGACGATCGTCGAGGCGGTCGCGCGCCATCGTCAGTTCGAGATTCTTCTGGAACGCGTCACCCGCGCCGGGAGTGAACGGCGCGTAGGCGCTGCCGACGGTTCCGGTCGATTCGAAGCGGCCGAAGCCATCCTGCTTGGGCTGCGTCGTCGGATCGACCGAACGGGGGAAGATGGCGGCGTTGGTCGGCATCCCTGAGGCGGGATGATTGGTGCCGACGATGCGGGCGTAGAGCGAGCCGAGGTTGGCTCCGAGGGTGTCCTTACAGACGATCGGCTTGATGTCGTGGTTGGCGTCGCCCGTGGTGAAGGAGCGGACGATGCTGAAGCGATCGGCGAGGGGGGCCAGCTTTTCGAACGTGCTGCCGAAGGTGACACCGGGGAGCGACGTCTGGATCTCGCCAGTGGCGCTGCGGATGCCGGTGGGGGCGTCCATCTTCGGATCGAACGTTTCGACCTGCGACGGACCGCCGTGCATGAAGAGGAAGACGACCGACCGATCCTTCACCGCACGGGCTAGGGCGGCCGACTGGGCGTTCACGCTCAGCAGATCGGCGAGTGACAACCCGCCCAAAGAGAGCCCGCCGATCTTGAGAAATTCGCGGCGGCCGTGCCGGCCCGCCTGTTCAAGAATACTAAGCATGGCTGCTCCCCAAGCGCAGGATGGCGTCCGACCAATGGCTGGACGCTCCGAGACTTTTCCGTCGGAACCTCCACTCTAACATATCAGCACTGTTGCATGGAAGGATCGTGTTGCAAGTTCGACGGCCGGGGGAACGTCCTCTCCCTGACATGTAGTCAGTTGTTCATGGCAATTGCCGGAAAGAGACTTCGATCCCGCCCTTTGTCCAAAGGTCGCGACGAACGTTACGTCCGCCTGCTCGCCGCTGATAGGAAGCCATGTCGGCGTCCACACCCGAAGAATTCGACGACGAGTCGCAGACTCCCCAGTATCCCATGGCGGGACGAAGAAAGGGGGCACTGTCGGCTCGGAGCGGCGGGATTCGAATCCTTTGATGTTGTCGACCGTGCCCTGCTGCCGCAAAAAAGGGCGGTCGCTTCGAAGTGCCGCTGCTCACTTTGAGCGCAGATCCGAACCGCATGAGATCACTAAACCCCTTGAGAACGCGGCTTGCGTCGCCTGCCTCCGGTTTGCGCAGAACGTTTGTGCCTTGTCCAGGCGAGGGGCATGGCACGAAGATTGCTTTCTCGTTCGCCGGCTTTCACGGCGACGACATCGGTCGTCGACCGCGCTCGAATCGTTACGGACGAGGCATCATGACGAAGGGTTACTTGATCGACATGGATGGTGTGGTCTACCGCGGATCCGAGCTGATCCCCGGAGCCGACCGCTGGATTGCAGACCTGCAGACGCGCGGCATTCCCTTCCTGTTCGTGACCAACAATAGCCAGCGCACGCGGCGGGACGTCGCCATGAAGCTGGCCCGCATGGGAGTGACCGTCGGGGAGGAGCACATCTTCACCTGCGCCATGGCGACAGCCAGGTTCCTCGCCCGGCAGAAACCGCACGGAACCGCCTATGTCATCGGCGAAGGGGGATTGCTGCAGGCCATGCACCACAACGGCTACGCGATCGTCGACCACGATCCCGACTACGTCGTGGTGGGCGAAGGGCGGGCCTTCAACTTTGAGATGATCGAGACAGCGGTCCGCATGATCGAAGCGGGGGCCAAGCTCATCGCCACGAACATGGACCCGAACTGCCCCACGCAGCACGGTACCCGTCCGGGGTGCGGGGCGATCGTGTCGATGCTCGAGTCGGCCACCGGTCGCACGGCCTTCAGCGTCGGCAAGCCAAGCCCGCTGATGTTCCGTTTCGCGTGTGCCGAACTGGGGCTCGAACCCGAAGAGGTGACCGTCGTGGGCGACACGATGGAGACCGACATCCTTGGCGGAGTGCAGATGGGTTGCCGCACCGTCCTCGTGCTGAGCGGCGGCACGCGGTCCGAGCATCTCCCCGGGTACGCTTTCCGCCCGGACGAAGTCCTGTCGAGCGTGGCCGAGTTCTGCACCGAAGCTCCGATTCTCAAGGCGACCAGCGCCTGAGTTCGGGATAGAGCAGCAGCGCTGCGACGGTTGGAACTGCCCAACTCGTTGAACAGACAGCAGGACGCCCTGAGCCAACGCTCGTGGCGTCCTGTGCTTTTGGGACGTCCTGAGTGGCGGCGACACGCGCCGCGGGAGAACGGGTGACGCAGGAGATCACGACCGTTTGAAGCGGCCGGCTGGAATGCGGACGGGTGTCACGAAGACGCCATCAGAAATCGCGTCCGTCAACGGAAACGAAGGGTCGTTCTTCGTCCGCTTTTCCGTCGTCGTTGCTGGTATCGGCCGGAAGGGGAATGGGCTGCGGCGCCGGGCGGCTGATCGCTCCTTTCAGCTTGGCCCAGGCGGTTGGACGGACCGTCGCTTGAGCCGACTCGGGCCTCGCGGCGACGGCGTTCTCCGCGGCGGGTTCGCCAAACGGAGAAGACTGGCTGGCGATGCGCGGACGTTCCCGGGGGGCGGTGGCCGCGTGGGACGCGACACTCCCGCTGCTGGTGGTAAGTGACGTGCAACCCGACAACCCCAGCCACACGCCAAGTCCCGCCATGCGGATGAATTCACCGAGTCCGCGTCGGGGGATCATCGTCGACCTTCGGCTCGGATTGCGGGGGAACGCCAGAAAAATTGACCGTCTGCTTCATGCTGGTGCCGACACGGGCCATCGTCCCCGAGGACTCGCACCCGGCCGCGGCCGCCATCGAGACGATCGCGAAAAGCAGCGAAAGCCCGAGAGGGTGAAGGCACTGTTGTCCTGGTTTCATCGCCATGGCTCCGTTGCACCGAAAAGATCGGCCGGGGCGGGCGTCCACGGCGCGCGGACTCATAACACCTTCGGTCGAAACTGAAAAGGGGAATCGACTCTTTGTCGGATTCCAGGATTTCCGGGGATTCCGCGATTTGGCGAAACGGGGAATTTCGCAAGCGGGATCTTGCTCTCTTTCCCCGATGGCGGACTTGTCGCCTTGCTGAGTCGCAACCGTTCCACGAACATGAGAAGTGTGTCGCAAATCCTTCGGGTGCCCAGGCCGGCGGCGCGGGGCGCCTCGGCGGCGAGCAGCGGGCGGGATTGATGAGCTTTCGAGTGCATCTGGAGAAGGACGGGCGTGAGGCCTGGTCGCAGGAGTTCGACGGCCCGATCGAACTGGGACGGCAGCGTCAGGGCGAGCCAGAGCCGATTACGACCGTCAAGGAGACAGGGGGCGTGAGGGTCATTATCGCCCCCATGACCGAAGTCGCGATCGGCCGGCAGCAGCTCGCGATTTCTCCCCAGGGGAACGGCACGGTTCTGGTGCGCAACACCAGCAGCGCCGTTCCGGTGCGTGTCAACGGCACTCGTGAGTTGCCGGCGAAGGGATCGGAATACTTCCCGATGCCGGTGGCGTTCGTCGTCGCTTCCCTGACCATCTGGCTGCGCCCGGGCGAGCCCGAGAGTGTGGCCGGCGACGCTCAGATGCAAAGCCTGGCGAACGTCACGCTGGCTCCCGGACGTTCGACGCGGATGTGGTCCGGACCGCAGGTTGATTCGGGCCGTTCGATTGCGACAAGCAGCGTCGAGAATCTGCTGCGCGTGCTCGAACTGACGCTCGACATGCTCAACAGTTCGACAAATCCCGACGAGTTCTATCGCCGCGCGGCCCACTCGATGGTGAGGGTGCTCGGTTTCGACGTCGGCCGCGTGCTCCTGTTCCGCAACAACGAATGGCCTGAAGTGGCCACCGCCACGGCCGAGTCGACCGTCGAGAATGTCGGCCGGGTCGCCAGCCGCCGGATTCTCGCCGAGGTGCACAGCACGCAGAAGGCGGTCTGGCAGAACGAGCACGA
>JADZEF010000132.1 GCA_020850695.1 Planctomycetaceae bacterium
AGGAGTTCCATATGGCAGTCGGCCGCATGCGACGAAAGCCTCGTCTCTTCGAGTCCTTCTTCCAAGGGGCCGAGTTACCACTCTCGTAGCCAAAAAAAGTTTGACCTTTATTGCGCAACGCTCAGTAGAATCGAACTCCGGAAGGGGGCCGTCATGTCACGCCTTCTCGATGGCTTCGAACTTTCCCGCCGCCGCTGGCTTCAGGCGGGCGGACTCGGAATGCTCGGTCTTGGTCTGTCGGACCTCGCCCGGCTCCGCAGCACCGCGGCGTTGAATGCCGCCCAGGACAAAGGCCGCCGCCGGTCGTGCGTGTTCCTGTTTCTCTTCGGCGGTCCCAGCCACATTGACCTGTGGGACATGAAACCGGACGCCCCCGAGATCGTGCGGGGCGAGTTCAGGCCGATTGACACGAATGTTCCCGGCATTCAGGTCTGCGAACATCTTCCGCGGTTCTCCCGGGTGATGGACAAGGTCTGCCTGTTGCGGTCGACCACGCACCGCATGAACGTGCATGGCCCCGCCTGCAGCGAAGTCTTCACGGGGCGCGAGTACTTCGGACCGCCGACGACCGACCAGGCGACCCGCGAGGACTGGCCGTCTCTCAGTTCACTGATGGCCCGGTTCGGCCAGGGAGCCGCCGGCATGCCGCCGTCGGTTGTGCTGCCGTGGTACCTTCAGTTTCCCGGGCAATCGAAGCGCATTGCGGGGCAGACGGGCGGACGCATGGGAGAGCAGCACAACGCCTTCCTGCTGCAGGGGGAAGTCGAGCGGGCCGACTTCGAGATGGAAGGCTTGCGGGTGACCGATGACGTCCCGATGAACCGCATCGATCGCCGGCGGAATCTGCTGGGCCGTATCGGGAAACGCGACACCCGCCTCGCGAACGTCTCGACCGCAACGTTTGACGGACACACGCAGAGCGCCTTCGACCTGCTGGCGAACCGCGTGGGCGAAACATTCGACCTGCGGCGGGAATCAGCCGAGACCCGCGAGCGTTACGGAGCGACGGCGGCGGGGCAGAGTCTGCTGCTCGCGCGGCGGCTGGTCGAAGCGGGAGTCGGGCTGGTCACCGTCAACTGGCAGGACGAGACGAAGACCGACGGAGTCAACACCTGCTGGGACACGCACCAGGGAAACTTCCCGAAGCTGCAGAATCTCCTCTGCCCGATTTTCGACCGGGCCTTCCCGGCGTTCCTGCAGGATCTCGACGAGCGGGGTCTGCTCGAGACGACGCTCGTCGTGGCCCTTGGCGAATTCGGCCGCACACCGAAAATGGGTCAGTTCTCGCAGAGCGCCAACACGCAGAAGACGGGCCGCGACCACTGGCCGCACGCCTTCACCACGCTGCTGGCTGGCGGGGGCGTGCGGGGCGGACAGATCTACGGAGCGACAACCCGCGACGGCGGCTACGTGCAGGACAACCCCGTTACTCCAGCCGATCTGACGGCGACGATCCTGCATCACCTCGGCGTCGACTTCACCCGCGAATACGACGACGAGTTCCAGCACCTCAAGCGACGGCTGAGCGAGGGGCGGGTCGTCTCGGATCTCGGGTGAGACAGGCGGATCGCACGTAGCACGGGGCGTCACATCGCAGCCAGTCCGGCCGTCATCGCTTCGAGCACCGCGGCAATGGCCGTTTCGAGGGGGCCGTCGAGCGTCGCACCCGCTGCCTGGCGATGACCGCCGCCGCCCCACTTCTCGGCCACCTTCGCCACGTTCAGCTCGGTCCGGCTGCGGAAGCTGAACTTGATCCGGCGATTGGGCTGCTCAATCGCGATGAACGCGCACTGCGTTCCACCGATTTTCAGACACTCGTTCACAAGGTCCTCGGTATCGACCGGCCGCGACTTTGTCTCTTCAAAGTCGGGGAACTTCACCCACGTGTAGGCCAGCCGTCCTTCGCAGGCGAGCTGCACCCGCCCCAGCACGACGCCAGCGAGGCGAATCCGCCCCAGCGAATGTTGCTCGTACAGTTTCTCGTAAATCTGGTTGGGCCGCACCCCGAGGTCGATCAGCCGGCCGATCGTCCGCATCGTCTCGGACGAAGTCGACGAAAACCGGAACCAGCCGGTGTCGGTCGCGATGGCACAGAAGAGCGGCGCCGCAATCTCCGGAGTAATCGGGAATCCAAGCGCATCGGCCAGCCGCACGATGAGCGCCCCGGTCGCCTCGGCCGAAGTGTCCTTGAAGACGGTCGCCCCCAGGTCGTCTTCGCTGACGTGGTGGTCGATCACCACCTTCTTGGCCGCCGTGTGCTTGAGGAGCGGGCAGAGATCGACCAGCTGCCCCCAGGCGCTCGTGTCGACGATGAGATAGACCTCTGTGTCGGCGAGCTGCTCGGCCTTCAGGCCGTCGCCGAACTTGTGGACCCGGCGCGTCGGATCGAGGAACAGCAGGCTGTCCGGGACGGCCGACGGATTGACGATCCGGACGGTCTTCCCCTGGGCCTCAAGAAGCCCGGCCATTCCGAGTTCCGAGCCGATCGCGTCGGCATCCGGACGGACGTGGCTGATCAGCGTGAACCGCTGATGGGCGGCAATGATTTCGCGCAGCGGCTCCCAGTGAATCTCCATCGAGGCATGGTAGCCCGCGCCGACTCTCGATTCAACGACCGTCGCGTGGGATAGGCTTCCCGCCTGTCAGGTCCGAGAGTATCTCCGCACGTGGCAGGCGGAACAGTATGAGCCGACTTCGAGCCTTCTGATGTTCGTGGGGGAAGGACAGGCGGGAAGCCTGTCCCACGGAATCATTACTGTGCCAGCGGCGCACGGACGGGAGAGTCGGGGCCGGGGAGGATGTTGAGCTCGCGGCGGGTGATCTCGGTGCTGCCATTCTTCAGCACCAGATAATAGGTGCCCGGCTCGAGCGACGTCCCCAGTTGGTACGTGAAGGTGCCGCGCTGGACTTCGCGACCGATAATGGTGCTCGAGCGGTGGACGACGCGGTCCTCGCTGTCGTGCAGGTCGCACGAGACCAGCATGTCGACGTGCGGAGTGACCGTGAAGACCTGGGCGATCGCCTTGTCGCCGGCCTTGAACGTCGTCTGCTGCTGCAGGATGACGTTGCCGGCCAGGAACGAGCCGACGTCCAGCGAGAAAAAGACGTCCTTGTCCTTGATGGGCGGCGCGGGACGCATCATCTCGGCGACGAATTCGGGATCCATTTCCTTCAGCGTGTGCCGCCCTTCGGGCCGGCGCTCGCCGTACGGGTCGATGTAGTGCTCGAGTCCGACTCCCGCCACGGCCACCCCGCAGCAGGCCAGCACCATGGCGGCCGGGGCCGGCAGCCACGCCCGTTGCGGCGGATTGAGCCGCGGCCACAAGGCGGCGACGCGGTTCCACATTTCCTTGTGCTTGCGGGCCACTTTTCGCATGGCATGCGCGATCAGCCGGAAGTCGTTCTCGTCCAGGTAGGCGAAGTACATCGAGAGGCACAGGGCCGGGAACGTCGTCAGGCCCAGCAGGAAGTACGTCGAAATATGAAAGCCGACCCCGATCGTCAGGGCGACGATCCGTCCCCACCCCGCCCAGATCACGAAGGGAAAGGTGATCTCCCACACGACCGTGATGTAGGCCATGACGATCAGCAGCGCGGGGTGCATCGCGAAGAATTCGCCGAGGCTGTGCTCGAAATTCACGTTCGTGATCATCCACGAAACGAGCTGGTTCCCGCTGAAGAATTCGGTCGTCTTCAGCTTGGTCACGCCGGCCCCGAAGTAAACGTACGCCAGGCAGAGCTGCATCAGCCGCCGTGCCCACGCTTCGGACTTCGGCCACGCGATCCGCGCCTCGCCCGGCCAGTGGTTCTCCCGACGCGACCAGCCCTTCAGCCAGGCGTCGACCGACCACACATCCCCGCACCGCGACATCGACAGGATCAGCAGGGCATGCGTCGCGATGCACGAGTACTTCGCGATGGTTCCAATGCAGTCGAGGAGGTTCGTGTAGGTGAAGAGAATTGTCGAAACGACGAGCGAAATCCGCGTGCACCAGCCGATCGACGCCGTCACCAGGCAGAACAGCAGCAGCGTGTGCAGGGCGACCATCACCTCCCCGTTGAACTCGGGAAGCAGTCCATGGTAACCGTAGGCGTTCCACAGCGGCGTGGTTGCTCCGTCGGTGGAGAAGATCTCGCGGGTGTAGAACCAGCGGCCGATGTGGGTGAAGAACAGTGTCCAGGGGAGGAAGATCCGGATCAACGCCATGCCGTACGGCGCTTCCGTGGCGTGGAAGAACCGGCTGGTCGCCTGGATGGGATTTCGAAGACCCAGTGACGCAGGTGAGGTTTCGGTCGACATGCAGCGCCTCCCCGGAAGCAGTGGAGCAATTAGAAGGATGAAGAAGAGGGGCAGAGGGACAGAGGTGCAAAGGGAGATCAGGGAAAAGAGGGTTGAACTCCCTTTGACCCTCTGCCCCTTTGTCACTCGATCCCTTCTCCGCGTCAGTTTCCGGTCCCGGCCGACGGTTGTTGAACCAGGGCGGGATTGAGGAACGCGTTGGACGGCATGGCCGACGGGTTCGACTGCTTTTCGATCATCATGAAGGGCATCGACCGCTGCAGTTCGGCCTGCACGCGCGGATTCGACGCCTGCACCAGCTGCTGCTGAATCTGCAGCCAGCCGGGACTCGCCTCGATCGGAGTGCCATCGCCGTTGACCACGTATTGCACGTGGTAATACAGCGTGGGGTCCTTGCGATCGGAAAAGTACATATACCAGAGGCTGTCGGGCAGGTTGTACTTCTTCGACCAGTTCTGCTCGATGACATAGATTCGCGCCATCGGCTCGTGGTCGGTGTGGCGGAGCGTGTTGAACGCCGACTTCACGCAGGTGATGCCGCTCACGTCATAGTGGCGACGGCCGATCCGGCCGAACGGATGCATTTCGCCCCACGGCGGGGGGTCGAGCTCGTAGAACGTCCCGCTCACTCCCTCGCCAATGACGAAGTTTCGCTTTTCGTAGTTCGCCCAGCCGCAGAACATGTCCCAGACGAAGAAATACATCGCCGGATGCGTCCCTGTCAGCGTGCTCATTCCATGGCACAGGATGCCCCAGCTGAAGGCTCCGATGTAGACGACCAGAATTGTGTTGACGAGCCACCGCTTCATGCGGGAAACCTCCCTGTTTAAGCTGCTCATGGATCGGTGATCCCCACCGCGTGAGCGCGGCGAATTCTCAAGATCCTCAAATTCTCGTCAAGATCAGACGCGTTCATGCCGACCGGCACGACTCATCGCGACGCCGCGTCAGACCGTGGCGCCAAGCCGCGGAGCCCACAGCGCAGGTCTGCCGCAACCGAAGAACAAAGGCCACGGAGGCCAGGACGCGAAGTCGCAAAGGATGCCACGCAAAGACGTAAAGAGTCCTTCGCTCCGACGGCTCTCTGGCCTTCCGCTTTGCGCAAGCTTTGCGGGCCTGGCGTCTTTTGCGTCAGAGACTCCACTTCAGAATCTTCTCAAGACGCAAAGATTCGGAACATTGGCCGCGCAGAGGTTTCGCAACGATGCGGAGAATGACCGGTCTGCCGCGAGGTGACGCCACCCTCTCGCAAGAATAACGAAAAGGGCCAGAGGCAATCCCTGATCGAACTCGGCGGCACTCAGACCGCGCGGCAGAAGTCTGCCCGCTCCGGCCTGGATCTCTTCGGGCCACTTCGCAGACTTCAACTCTGCGTCAAAGTCTTCGCCTCAGGCCACGACCGCGGACATCGCCTCGTCTCGCGACGGGAAATAAGGCCACAGCTCGCCAACGCCCCGCTCGGCCAGGAACGCCAGCATCTCGGCCGACCCGTTGCACCACACGGCTCGTCCGCCGCGCTGCCCCATCCGGTTCATCATCGAGATGATCGATTGCAGGAATTCGTTGCCGTAATACGTCAACTCGCCCAGATCGACCACGAGGTTCGTGACGACCTCATCGGGGTCCGGGAGATCGATCATCCGCATGATCCGATTCAATTCGGTCTGCAGATCCTTGTACCGGAACCCGATCCCGCTGGCGCAGGGACTCACCACGAGCGTGTCGCCGATCAAGTCGACCTTCAGCAACGAGTGAAACCGCGACATCATCAACTCCGAGAATGACGCAAGACGTCATCCGGTCCGATGGAGGTTGGCGGGGGCAGGAAATGAGGTGGGCGAGACAGGCGGGCGAATCTGCAACAAGATCATATCGGTCCCTCGTCGCCTATGCACGCAGTTTCAGTCAGAAACGCACCAGATTGGGGAGGATTTCGCATCCCGCCAAGAAGGCGCCATGCCCCGGAGGGTTCACATGTTCATATTCCGCTTCCTCTTGACACCTTTTCGCACTTTCGGCGACAACCCCCGCCCCTCCGGATCTCGAAGGATCGACTCACGGACGCCGCACGATGCTGTTCAACTCACACGAATTTCTCTTCCTCTTTCTCCCCGTCGCGTGGATGGTTTACGTGCTGGTGCGGCGCACGCACCTGCGGGGAGCCCTCGCATGGCTGACGGTCGCTTCGCTCGGCTTCTACGCCTGGTGGTATCCGCCATACCTTGCGCTGCTGCTCTCCTCGCTTTGCGGGAACTTCGCCCTCGGGCGAATCCTGATGAACCCGGCCTACTCGCAGCGGGTCCGGAAGTTCTGGCTCGTCTTCGGGACGGTCGCCAACGTCGGCGTGCTGCTCTACTTCAAGTACGCGACGTTCCTGGTCGCCAACGCGGCCGCAATGACGGGCAACGACTGGCAGTGGGCGGCCGTCGCGCTCCCGCTCGGCATCTCATTTATCACATTCCAGAAAATCGCCTACCTGCAGGATATGTACGCGGGGAAGATCACCCCGCACGGCTTCCTCGAGTTCTGCCTGTTCGTGACGTTCTTCCCGCAGCTCATTGCGGGTCCGATCGTTCACCCGGGCGAACTCTTGCCGCAGTTCGTCGGCGACGAAGCCCTGAAGCGTCTGAAGGACTCGCGCTCGACGGACGTCGCGTGCGGGCTGACGATTTTCGCGATCGGTCTCGCCAAGAAGGTCCTGCTGGCTGATGAAGTGGCCGGCTTCGCGACCCCCGTCTTCGGAGCCGCCTCGGCCGGCACCGAGCCGTCGCTCCTCGCTGCATGGGGTGCGGTGCTGGCCTACACACTGCAACTCTACTTCGACTTCTCCGGTTACTCGGACATGGCGATCGGTGCGGCCCGCCTCTTCGGCATCCGACTCCCGCTCAACTTCCACTCGCCGTACAAGTCCGAATCGATCAGCGAATTCTGGCGTCGCTGGCACATGACGCTCTCGCGGTTCCTCCGCGATTACATCTACATCCCGCTCGGCGGCAGCCGCTGCAGCAAGCCGCGACGGTTCTTCAACCTCTTCGCCACAATGACCCTCGGCGGCCTCTGGCACGGCGCCGGCTGGACGTTCATCCTGTGGGGCATGCTCCACGGGTTCTATCTCTCGATCAATCACTTCTGGACCGAATGGAACGCCGCCCGCGTCGCCCGCGGAGCCCGCTCGTTCGAGTTGCCGAAAGTTGCTGCGTGCGGAGTGACGTTCCTCGCGGTCGTCGCCGGCTGGGTCCTCTTTCGTTCCGACACGCTGGCCACCGCCGGCTCGATGTTCTCGGGGATGCTCGGCCTCAACGGCCTGCTGCTCCCGACCGCCTGGCAGAAGCTTCTCGGCCCGCTGACGAAGGCCCTCTCGCTCGATGCCTCGACGCTCTACGGAGCGGTCGCGGGTTTTGAAGGCATGAAGGAAGTCGGTTGGGTTGCCGCCGCACTCGCCGTGGCGTTCTTCGCTCCGAACACGCAGCAGATCCTCGCCGCGTGGGAACCGGCCCTCGTCGCATTCCCCGGCGACAAGTCGGCCGAGCGGAAAGCGTGGTGGCAGTGGCAACCCTCATCCGCCTGGGCCCTGGCCGGCTCCTGCCTGATGGCGGTCACTGTCCTCCGCATGACGAAAATCAGCGAGTTCCTCTACTTCCAGTTCTGAAAGTAGCCCTCATGCTCCGCATGAGGTTGAGCCTTCCACCAGCGACTCCCGGATCCTCAACAGGTCACCGCAGCCCAACGCCTTCATCCCCCTTTGCCACGCCTGAGAGCCGTCCACGTCCTTAGTCTCTTCCACACGTACTCTTCGAACGGCTTAACCTCATGCGGAGCATGAGGGCGACTTTGGGCGACTCGCCCGACACACACCGAGGATCGCAATGACCCCCCGGGCCATCGAGCACCAACCTGACAACCCGGGCGGCTCCACGGATCCCGCGAAAGCATCGGCACTTGAAGCCGCCGCACGTCGGCACAACCGCCTCTTCGCCATCGTGTGCGGTGTCGCCTTCCTCGGCACGGCCCTCACCAACCTCGCGGTCGATCCCTTCCGCGTCTATCACGATGCCTGGGCCCGTCCTTACCCCAAGGGGAACTGGCGCTACGTCGCTCCGGGCGTCATCCGCAACACGAGCTTCGACTACGACGCCATCACGCTCGGCACGTCCCACTCCGCCAACTTCCAACCTTCCGTCATCGAGGAAGCCCTCGGTTGGAAGGCGGTTCGAGGGACGCTCAGCGGCAGCACCATCGGCGAGCAGCTGATGGTCCTCAAGGTGGCTCTCGAATCGGGCCGTGCCAAGCGAGTCTTCTGGGGCATCGACTTCTACTACGCGGCCGACGCCGACGAAGAGCAGAACGGCTCGGCCCGCATGCCGCTCCACTTCTACGACCGCAGCTGGCGAACGCCATTCAACTACCTTCTCTCGACCGCCACCCTCGGCCGTTCTCTCCGGATAATCCAGGGTCACGGCGAGCGCGACGTCCGGCAGTGCGGGGCGTGGTATCCGCAACTCTCGACGAACATCGCGAAGGACACCGCCCTCCGCGCGTTCCCCGGTTGGTTCAAGGCGCAACTCGTCACGCAGCGCGAGAAAGCCGGAGAGTTCCAGCCCAGCACGATCGAGGACATCTGCGGCGTGATCCGCAACAACCCGCAGGTCGAATTCGTCTGCCTCTTCCCGCCGATCTCGGTCCTGTCGGCCCTCCCTGAGTTTCTTGATGGCGGCAAGCGCTTCAACGACCGCGTCCGGTTCCGTGAAGCATTGATGGACGGCATGGTCGACCTACCGAACTGCCGGCTCTACGACTTCGAGCAGGCCGACCACATCACGCACAACCTCGACCTCTTCATCGACCCCACGCACTACGGCATCGACGTCAACGACTGGATGATCCGCGAGACGCGCGGCGACCAGTACCGCGTCCGCCGCGCCGACATCGAACGCCTGCAATCTCGCTTCATCGAACGCACCCGCCGGTACATCGCCGAAGTGATCCAGCCCACACACCCGCTCTGCCAGCGCTTCGGCTTCGACAAACTCGGCATCGACCCGCCCGGCCCCCCGGCCGTGCAATGGGCCGAATCCAACGACCGCACGACTCCGCGCTGAAACCCCACCGGGCTTGCCCCGGTGATGAAGTGACTGACCAGCTACGTCGCTTGATCGTTCCAACACTCAATCAAGCCACTCTCACTCGACCGCGAACCTCCCATGGCCGCTCTCCCCGCTGCATCGCCCGCCGTTCCGTCCCCCGCGGTCGAAGCGGCCTCGCGCAAGCACAATCGGATCTTCGCCGCCATCTGCGGAGTCGCCTTCCTGGGAACGGCCGCGTTCAACTTCGCCGTCGATCCCTTCCGAGTCTTTCACGACGCCTGGAGCCGCCCCTACGCCCGCCCCGAGCGGTATCTCGTCCCCGGGCTCATCTACAACTCGCGGCACGAGTACAACGCGATCACCGTCGGCACGTCCCACTCGGGAAACTTCTCGCCGCAGTTCATCGATGAAGAACTCGGCTGGAAGACGCTCCGCGCCACGCTCGACGGCAGCACCACGCCCGAGCAGCTGATGGTGGTCCGCGCCGCCCTCGCCGCCGGCCGCACGAAGCACATCCTCTGGGGCATCGACTTCTTCGCCACGCAGGACCCGCCCGAACGCGCGGCCGCAGGGGGCAAGATCCCGCTGCATCTCTACGACAAGACCTGGCGGACGCCGTTCAACTACCTCGTCTCGGCCGATACCCTTCACGACTCGTACCGCATGCTCCAGGGGCGCGGCGAACGCGACATCACAAAGCGAGGGGCCTGGTTCGACGAGCAGCGGCACCGCTTCGGCCCCGGCAAGGCGATGGAAGCCTGGCCCGCGTGGATCGAATACAAGTTCAGCCTCAATCCGAAGCCGGTCCCCGACGTGCAGAACCGCAACGTCGCTTCGATCATCCAGATCATCCGCGACAACCCGCAGGTCGAATTCGTCTGCCTGCTGCCGCCGATCTCGGTCCTCTCGGCGATCCCCGAATGCGAACAGGGGGGCGGCCTCTTCGCCGAGCGGGTCCGCTTCCGCCGCGACCTCTTTGACGGCCTGGTCGACCTCCCCAACTGCAAGCTCTTCGACTTCGAGCAGATGGACGAGGTGACCCAGAACCTCGACCTCTATAAGGATCCGACGCACTACGGCCAGGAGATCAACGACCGCATGGTCCGCGAGATCCGCGCCGGCCGCTACCGCATGACGCACGAGAACATCGACGCCTTCCAATCTCACTTCCAGCAGTACACGGCCCGCTTCCTCTCCGAAGTGACCCAGCCGACGCACGCCCTCCACGCCTCGCTGGGAATGTCCACCCGCGAGCTGACGCCGCCGCGACTCGGCCCCACCCAATGGGCCGGCAAGGAAGTGCCCACGCGCCGGCAATGAGGCGTGCCTGTCACGCGTCTGTCCAACGTGCGCTCCATGACAATCGGCCCCACGCTTGCGGGTTCGCAATGCCTTGGCGCGGTTCTGCTGGTTGACGGGCAGGATTTTGCACAGGGACAATCCACCGCAACGACGTCCCCGCGCAGTCCCGCCGCGCCCTGTCCGAAAGCCGAGTCGTGGTCCAGCCCGTCGCCATCGCCGTCTTCGTGCTCATCGTCCTGTGGCTGGCGGTGTTCGCACTGGTCATGCGGGCCAACCGCAATCGCTCGCACTGGATCGACGCCCGCGACCTCAAGACGTTCCAGCACCTGCATCCGGCGCCGAAATCCAATCCCCTGGGCCGCGCCCTCGTCGTCATCGTCTTCTCGTCGGTGCTGCTGATCTTCAATCTCCCGAAGCCTCACCGCCTGCTGTTCATGCTCATCCTCGCGTCCCTTCCGCCCGTCGTCGTCCTGATCAAGTACGTCGTGGCGATGCGGACGTCGAAGGGCGTCATGCTGCAGTTTCAGGTCGTCGACCTGATCGAGCAGGGAGACCTCAGCCAGGCGCACCAGGTCGCTCGCGAAGCTCTCGAACTCTACGGCCCGACGGCCTACAACCTCAACGCCCTCGGCATCGTGTTGCTGCGATTGAAGCAATGGGACGAGGCGTTGCGGACGTTCGAGCAAGCCATCCGCACCAAACCCAAAGAGCCCAACGTGCGAACGCTTCTCGGAGCCAACCGCGCTTACGCCCTGCTGAAGGTGGGGCGGGCCGAGGAAGGCCTGGTGCTGATGCCCGACGCCATCGCGACGTTTCCGACCGAGGTGATCTTCCGCGCCAATTACTGCGAGATGCTGGCCGCCGTCGGACGCCTGGAGGAAGCCCGCGACCAGTATGCGATCGTCGAGGAGCTGATGGACGTCACGAAGTTCCGCACCGAGGCGGGACGCGAGATTTTCGAGACCCGCATCGCGGAGTGCCGCGATGCGCTCGCCCGCGCCGAATTGCGAGCGACCCCACGGGCTCACGGCAGCTGACCCGGGGCCGCCGTGCGCCGCACTGTTTCGCGAGCGGGACGCCGTGGCGTCGGAAACCCTGATTCACGCCGACGCACACTGTGCCCAAACCAATGCGCGGCTTGCCGGAGTGCGGCCAGTGGGTACGTCGCCATTGGGACGGAAGGAGTTTTGACAGAACTCGACCGGACGCCGAGGGACATTTCCTTGTTGACGCCGCGCTGTGTCACTGTTATGTTAGACTGATACAGTTGGCGGCGACTCGATGGAGCAGGGGTTCGCATGACGTCGCTCTTCGAAATCTCCGCTCGCGATGGGGTGCCGCTTTACCTGCAGCTGGTTCAGCAGGTGCGGTACCAGGTGGCGGCGGGGCGGTTGAATCCCGGCGACCAGTTGCCCTCGGTGCGCAAGCTCTCCGAACAGCTGGTGGTCAATCCGAACACCGTGGTGCGGGCCTACCGCGAGCTGGAGTCGGATGGGGTGCTGGTGACGCGGCAGGGGTCGGGCGTGTATGTCGCGGAGAACGCCCCGCAACTGACGAAGCGCGAGCAGCACGCGCGGTTCACGCAGCAGGTGGATGAGCTGTTGCGGGTGGCCGGAGATCTGGACATGTCGGTCGAGTCGGTGGTGCAGCTCATTCGCTTGCGGGCGAAGTCGAAGTGAGGTTCGAGTCTCTGCGTCGCGAGGTCGGCTTGTCCTTCTTGAGAGCGGTGCGTTCATGCCGGACACCGTCGTGTCGATTCAGGGTTTGTGCCGTCAGTTCGGAACCAGGATGGCGCTTCAGAACGTCAACCTGACGATTCCGCGCGGAAGCGTCTACGGGCTCGTCGGCGGCAACGGCGCCGGCAAGACCACGCTCATCCGCCACATTCTGGGGCTGCTGAGACCGCAACTCGGAACGGTGCAGGTGCTGGGGCTCGACCCGTGCCTCGACCCGGCTCGCGTGCTCGCCGGGATTGGTTACCTCAGCGAAGACCGCGACCTGCCGAACTGGATGCGGGTCGATCAGCTCATCAACTACACGCGGGCTTTCTATCCCGATTGGGACCAGGCCTACGCCGAAGACCTGTTGCAGACTTTCGGGCTTCCGACCGGCCAGACAGTGAAGTCTCTCTCGCGAGGGCAACTGGCGCGGCTGGGACTGCTGCTGGCGCTCGCTCATCGTCCGCAGTTGCTGGTGCTCGATGAGCCGTCGTCGGGGCTCGACCCCGTGGTGCGGCGCGACATCCTGGCGGCCGTCATTCGGACGGTGGCTGATGAAGGACGCACGGTTCTCTTCTCGTCGCATCTGCTCGATGAAGTCGAGCGCGTGTCGGACCGTGTCTGCATGCTGCATCAGGGGCGGGTCGTCCTGGATGAGCGGATCGACGATTTGAAGGAACGCTACCGCCGGCTCGTCATCCGCACTCAGGCTGCGACCACTCAAGCGCCGGAACTGCCCGATGCCGTTGTCATTGGCGGTTCGGAACGCGACTGGAGTTTTCTCTGCCCGCACGGAACGGACCAGGCCCGGCAATCGGCCACGCAGCGCGGCTTCGAGATCTTGCAGGATTCGATCCCGACGCTCGACGAAGTTTTCGTCGGATGCTCTTCGGGAAAGACGTGAAGACAACAAAGGGTTGTCTGCGTCACCCCCGAGCCCTGGGCGATCACGGCGACATTCTGACCGCGAGGCGATTTCATGGCATGGACCGCAACACCTCCTGTGCTCCTCTCGCCCGAAGCGGCCCTGGGATGGGAGTTCTGGAACCGCTACCGGCGGCAGCTTCCACTGATTCTCCTCGCAACGTGCCTCTTCCCCGCCTGTTGCGGGTGGTATCAGTTCAGTGTCGCCTATTCGAGATTCAAAGAGTCGCGTATCTGGGAACCTGCCGTCTTCGTGATGCCGCCGCGAGTCCACATCGCCATCGTGCTGATTACGCTGGCCGCCGTGCCGTTGATCGTGCCGTCCTTCGCCCCGCTCTCGCGGCATTATCTTCTGCCCGTCGACACCGGCCGATTGACGCGAACCCGTTGGCTCCTGGGGGCGATGGCGGCGGCACTGCAGTCGGCGGCCGCGTTCGGATTTGCCCGCATCATCACGCGCAGTGACTGGCCGATCATCGATCCGACGATTTACGCCGTGCTCGTTTTCGCCATTGCACAGTGGATCGCGGTGCGATTCCGTGACCGGAAATTCTGGATCGCAGGCACGTCGGTCGTGGCCGCTGCGGCGGTGATTGCCGTGGTCGTCAATCACTTTCGAATGCAGCCAACCCTGGAAGAACCCTGGCAGGACTTCGCCCCACTGACGCCCAGCCAACTGACCGGAATCGTCGGCGCGATCGGCCTTCTATTTCGTCTCACCATGTGGGACGCCGAGGGCGATCGTTGTCAGACGCGAGCGATGAGTCGCCACGCCGAATCCGCCACGCCGACGTCGGCCTCCGTCACTCTTCGTCCATTTCGCTCATCGTTCGGATCGCTCCTCTCGTGGGAGTGGCGGCGCAATGGGTGGCTTTATCCGATCGCCGTCGCCCTCGGCACTTTCACCGTCTATGCCGTCTGTACCTTCCTGTTCGCCCGCGACTACCAGCGGTCTACCCCGGAGACGATCGTTCGGGCCAGCGGGGCCGAATTAATCGCGTTCTGGTTGGGGGCGATGGTTGTGGGGCCCTATGTCCTCGTCTTCACGACGGCGACGGGACGCCGAGTGATGGCCGGCAAGGGAACGGACGCGTGGCCGCTCACGTTGCCGCTGACGAATCGACAGATTGGGTACGCCGCCGTATTGAGGGCTCTTTTGAGCATCCTGCTGGCGTCCGTGTTGGCCGCTGGCATCAGCCTGAGCTTTGAGGCGGGAACGCAATTCTGGCTCCGCATGATCGGCGAGTCGACCGCGGCAGACAGGCTGTCATCGAACTGGGCGTCTGGGGAATCGATGCGTCGCTTGTGGACGACCGGCCCCTTCCTGGTGGTCGCGGCCTACACCCTGTGCGGCGTGATGGAGTCGGCCATTCTCACGGGCCGGCGTGCGATGGGGGGACTGCTTCACCTGGTCCAGATCGGCCTGTGGCTCGTTCTCTTCATGGTGCAAGTCCTGTGTGGGGCGATGAGCTTGCCGGACTGGCTGATCCCACTCGTTCTGGCATGCCTCTCGTTGGCCGCCGTCGGGGCGGCCTGGAGATTGAATGAGGTCGATTCGCGTGGAATCTTCCTCAGTGCGGCCG
>JADZEF010000133.1 GCA_020850695.1 Planctomycetaceae bacterium
GTTCCGAAGGCCGCCACGATGCGGCCGATGTTGTAACAGAACCCCGCCCCCGAAGTCCGAAGGAGCGTCGGAAAGAGCGGCGGAAGGTACATCGTGAAGAGGGCGAAGACTCCCTGCGCCAGGCCCGGCAGGATCAGAAAGACGCACATCTCGTGGAATGTCCGCGGGACGCTGTAGATCCAGAGGAGCGATAGAAAGTACGCAGGGCACAGGATGACGATCGACCAGCGATACCCCAGCTTGCGGGCCATGAAGGCCGCCATGAAGTTCCCGACGATCGACGAGAACATCAGCACCAGCATCCCCTGGCTGGCCATCTCCGTTCCACCCTTCGCCTGGAATTCCGGAAGATTCTGCAGGTGGAGCAGGCACCAGAACATGTACGCCCAGTGAGCCGTCAGCGAGCACGCACAGACGAGCATCACGAGGATCGAGATCCGACGCACCGGTCCGCGGAAGAGGTCGACGAATCGCGGCGCGACTTCCGTCTCCGACCGGGCCGCATGCCATTCGCCCGTTTCAGGGACGGCCTTGCGGATCCAGAGGACCAGCAGGGCCGGGATGACGCCGATCAGAAAGACGGACCGTTCCGGCGCTCCCAGTTTCATCATCACCAGCACCGCCCCGCTCGCCAGCAGAATGCCGATGTTGACCCCCGTCTGCAGCACGGCCGCCATCCACGGACGCCAGCGGCGCGGCCACGTCTCCGACAGGAGCGACGCTCCAACCGCCCATTCTCCGCCAATGCCCAGGGCTGCAACGAACCGGAAGATCATCAGCTGCCACCAGGTCTGGGCGAAGAAAGCGAGCCCGGTGAAGGCAGCGTACGCGAGAATCGTCAGAACGAGCGTCCGCGTGCGGCCCAACCGGTCGCCGATGATGCCGAAGAGCCCGCCCCCGAGCGCCCATCCGACGAGGAAGGCCGCTTGAATCCACGAGCTGTAAAGTTGGACGTCCGGATGCTTCTTGTCGGCATGCCCCAGCAGCTGGGCGACGAAGGCCGCCGCCACCAGCGTGTAGAGGTGCATGTCGAGCCCGTCGAACAACCACCCCAGCCACGCCGCGATGCCCGATCGCCACTGGTGGGGCGACAGATCGCGCAGGGAGACAGCTTCTCCCGAGGCAGGAGTCGGAGCGGGTGAGACGGGAAGCGAGGCGTCGGCAACCGCCTCGAGCGGCAACTCGGACATGGAGAACCTGGCGAGGGGAGGTTCACGGGGACTCAACGCGGTTCAGCAGGGCGATCAAAATAGTCGTACAGCCGTGGTCAGTCATTTCTTCAGATAGTGGTCGAAGAAGTCGTAGGCGACCTTGCGGACGTCTTCCGGGAAGTCGTGTTCGCATTCGGGATAGTTCGCCTGAAGGGCCGACTCGACGCCGTACAGCTTGTAGATCGGCAGCGCCGCGGCGATGGTGTCCTTCACGCCGCTCACTTCGAAGTTCGAATCGCGCGTCGGAGAACTCGCGAGGAACGGACGCGGTGCGAATCCCGCAACAATTTCAGGGAAGTCGAACGGGACCTTGTTCGGATCATTCCCGTAACGATCGTTGATGAGCGGCATGTAGCGGTTGCTGGTCCAGCCCTTCAGCGCGCCGCCGTAGTACTTGTGGAACCGCGTGAACCCGCAGTTGGATACAAGGCATTTGATCCGCGGTTCGAAAAAGGCGGTGAACATCGTGTTGTGGCCGCCGAGCGAATGGCCGATGCAGCCGATCCGCTCACTGTCGACTTCGGGCAGCGACTGAAGCAGATCGACCGCTCGGATGTTGTCGTAAATCGCCTTCATCGACCCGCTGATGTAACCATGCGACGGGGCGAAGTCATACGGGTAATCGCCGAACGACGGATAATCCGGGGCGAGAGTGACATAGCCCCGCTGAGCCAGGTGCAGCGCATAGTGCAGGTTCGGATTGCCCCCCAGTCCCGCGGGCTCTTTCTTGCCGATGCCGGTCGTCTGATGCAGGCAGAGGATGGCGGGACGCTTCGCGTCCGCCCTGGCATCCGCCGGGATGAAGAGGTAGGCAGGCACCGTCCGCTCGGCGCTGTCGGTGTGATAGGTGATGCGTTTGCGGACCAGTGTGCCAACCTTTTCCTCCTCGGTCACCTTCATGTCGAGAGGGACAGGCTTTTCCGGCTTCGGAAGCGGCCCCATTACCGTTTGGATGCCGGCGGCAATGTGCTTCCGCCGCGTCTCCCACTCCGCCTTCGTGGTGATCGGCTGCTTCTTTCCGCCGGCAGACAGGACATACGACACGTCCTGGTGCTCGGGATAGGTGGGCACGGCATCGTCCGCGACCACGAACGATTCGACGACCAGGACCGCCGCGACCGACAGCATGGCCATCGCGGACCGCCGCACGAACATCTTCACTGCCATCACTACGGTCCCTCGGAGGGTCGACGCGAGTTCGATGGAACATCTCTGGCGACTCTCGCCAGTTCGAATACGAACGGCGACGATCGTAGCCCGCACGTGTCCGGTACGAAAGCAGACGCAGAGGCGGAAATGCAGATCGGGCGTGGGAGCAGATTTCTGCAGAACTGACCGGTGCGGGCCCCGAGACGTCGCGCGAGGGTTTCATTCACTAAGAGATCTCTACGCCGAAGGCGTTGAACTCCAAAGCCCAGGGTCGCGAACGGAGTGAGCGCACCCTGGGTTGTCGAGGAATGCAACCACGAACCCCAACGGGGTTCTATAAGCCGGGACCGGTTCTGGCAGTGGACGCGAATTGTCGAACCCCGTTGGGGTA
>JADZEF010000134.1 GCA_020850695.1 Planctomycetaceae bacterium
CAAAACCCTGGCCGAGCTGCCTCAGCTGGCCCGTGACGAACGCGGCCTCATCGTGCCCGACCGGCTGGCGCACCTGCTGCCAAACTCCGATCGGTAGTCCGGCCCGTGGCCGTCGCCTGCGACGCAAACCACCCAGCTGCGTCTACCGGACGGTTACGTTCGAACGCCGAGGCGTCGCGCGAACAAGGAACTGATAGGTGTGAAACTCCGCGGCGTCCGAGGGATCGAGCCCGCGGATCGACAGCCGGCCCGCGCGGACCTCTCCCTGGCGGGCCGCGTTGATCAGCTCCTCGTCTCCGGGTCCGGCAACGCTTTTGAGTTCCTGAATTTCGAACCCGGCCCGGAACAGCAGCTTTTCAATCTCCCGCCGCGTGAAGAACCGGAGATGCGTTTCGTCGAGCAGACCAGCCGGTTCGTAGGTGAAGTTGCCTGCCAGAAGCGACGTGAGCACCGAGTGGTGGCGGATGTTGGGAATGCTGGAGACGAGGCAGCCGTCAGGGGCGAGCCATTCGCGGATCTTCTCCAGGAGCCGTTCTGGATGACGAAGGTGCTCGAGAACGTCGGCACAGACGACGCAGTCGAACTGGCCAGCGGCGAAGTCGGCCACGTCTTCTTCGAGATTCATCCGTCGCACGTCGTCGAGTCGTGCCGCCGCCCGTTGCGCCGCGCCGGGATCAAGTTCAATCCCGACAACCCGCGCCGGTTGCCGACGCTTCAGCAATTCTCCGAGCCGCCCGGAGCCGCATCCGATGTCCAGGACCGATCGCGCTTCGGACGGGATGAGGGCCAGCACGTCCGGTCGATCAAAATCGTAATAGCTTCGGTCTTTTTCAGAAGACGTGGTCGAGACGGCGACGGTCGTTCGTTTCTGCTTCTCCGCTTCCGCCAGAATGCTCTCGACTCGGTGCCGATACGTATGTCGCGCGACGGCCTCTCGGCGTCCTTCTGCTGCGACGCGCTCGCGCTCCCGGCCGTGTCGCAGATACCAGTCGATCCGCTCCAGGAGTTCGCTCTCGTCCTGATAGGTGACAAGACGTGTTCCGCCTTGAAACAGTTCCTCCTGTCCGTTGTCATCGAGAGCGTTCATGAGTGGGGCTCTGTCCCACTACTGGCTGGACTCTGAAACCAATCGCCATACCTAACAGTGAACTAATGTCTCTTCAGGGATTGGCAACAGACATATCAAAGGTCCACCACAAAACCTAGCCGAAATTCAGTCCTCGACTCCAACGGCGTGATCTGCCTCTTTGGAAATGATCCATGAGTTTTGAGAGTGTCCTGACCAAACAGCTGTGGTCGACGTCGCCACACTGCTCGAAGGGGGCACCGGAAAGTGGGAAGGAGCCAGTGGGTTCGTAGCCATTCAAACTCGGCCCGAAGTGCGTCCGTCCGAAGCTGGGAAGGGCAGAGGAACCGCTCCTTGAGGAGAGGCGTGTCGACGGGCGTTTGTCCCATTGGGACGAGACCGTGGAGTAGCCGCGAGCAGCCGTGCGCCCGTGAACAACCACGAGCCCGCTCAAACTTCGAATAAAGCATGACTTGCGTCACGATCTTACGATGCGACAATGCCTTACGGCTTCCTGCAAAAAAAGAAGCACGGGCACTCATGCCCGTGCGAAACCCCTCACGCTTGCTTCACTCACGGGCATGAGCGCCCGTGCTACGTCCCGATCGAGTCTTCCGAGAAGTCCCTGTCAACGACAACTCCCGGGCTGATTCACCCACGGATGCTCCTTCCACTTCCTTCGAGACAGAAAACGTGATACGCCGCGACTCCTATGGCGACCGAGTCGAACTCGAAGGCTACGCGATCATCCCCGGCGTTCTGAGCGTTGCCGAAGTCGAACGATGGCGGGCGGAGGTCGATTCGGCGAGTGCCACCATGACCGACGTCGACGCCGTCCGCGACCGCGGTTCCTTGTACGCCATCCGCAACCTGTTCGACGTCATCCCAGCGCTGCGGACTATCGCCACGCTGCCTGCCGTGCGCCAACTCGTCGAACCGGTGCTCGGGCCGAAAGCCCTCCTCGTGAAAGGAATGCTCTTCGACAAGTCCGATGGAGCGAACTGGGGCGTCTTCTGGCATCAGGACCTGTCGGTCCCCGTTCGCATTCCCGATCCGAAGCGACACCCTGACGTGCCGGGGTTCGGTCCCTGGACCCGCAAGGGGGGCGTCGTCTGCGTGCAGCCTCCGGTCACGGTTCTCGAACGGATGTTGGCCGTCCGCCTGCATCTTGATCCGTGCACCGCCGACAACGGCCCGCTGCGGGTCCTGGCCGGGTCGCATCGTCACGCACGGCTCTCGGATGCCGCGACGGCCGAATGGACGCGGACCCACCAGCCGATCGAGTGCCTGTGCGACGTCGGGGCGGCCATCGTGATGCGGCCGCTGCTCCTGCACTCTTCGCCGAAGTGCACCGTCCCGGCGCGGCGTCGCGTCCTGCACTTCGAGTTCGCGGCCGATGACCTTCCCAGCCCGCTCGACTGGCACGAACGGATCCCGCTTGGCGGCGGTGTCGCGGCCGGCCGGAATGGCTGATTGACGGTCCCGGAACGCACGGATAGAGTGAAATTCACGCTCTGCTAGCGTTCAACCGGTTTCGCTTTGCTGACGGACTGGGCCCCCGGAAGCGGCGGGACGCGTTGCATTGTCCGCGTCGCCGGCTGGCGATTTATCTTATGATCCTTCAGTAACGCCCGAAAGACGCCCGATGTACGGCGAACTGGTCCCGTGCGGCGGCGGGGATTCGATCCCGCTTCTGAAAACGAAACTCCTGATCGGCCGTCGCAGCCGCTGCGATGTGATGCTCGATTTCCCGAACGTCTCGTCGCACCATTGCGAACTGGAGTTTCTCAACGGCTACTGGTTCGTCCGCGACCTGGGAAGCCGCAACGGCATCAAGGTCAACGGGGCGAACTGCGACTCGAAGTGGCTGCTGCCGGGGGATGTGCTGCACGTCGCCAAGCACCGCTTCGAGGTGCAGTACACGCCGACGACCGACGCCCCGCCCCCTGAGGAGGAAAACCCGTTCGCCCGCAGCCTGCTTGAGAAGGCTGGACTCGGACGTAGCGAACCGGAGCGACGCCCTCCTCGTTCTGCTCCGAAGGTTCAGCGGCCGCCCGCTCCAAAGCCCGGCCAGGCGATGGACGATGACGATATTGCGCTCGGTTTCCTTGCGGACGAGGAGTGAGCGCCGCCGCGGTGTTGGTGCTCTTGAAGAGACCAATCGCGCTGGCGGCGGGTTCTCCTCGCACGGAGCCGATCCTGCCCAGGGCATTGCCTCATGCGGAGCATGAGGTCTGTCATCAGGCCGCCAGGGCCGCGTCCGCTTCATCGGCGGCCGGTCCATCCTCGGCGGCCGCTCCCGTTTCCGGAATACGGTCCTTGATGTCGTAAGCCATGCCCACCGCCTGCAGGCAGCGGATGGCCCAGAACGTCGGGTCGAATTCCCACCAGCGGTGCCCTGCCCGAGCGTTGGCCGGGTGAGCGTGGTGGTTGTTGTGCCAGCCTTCGCCGTAGGAGAGGATCGCCACCCACCACAGGTTCCGCGATTCATCGCGGGTCGTGTAGTTGCGGTAGCCCCAGAGGTGCGTCGCCGAGTTCACGAACCACGTGCTGTGGTAGGCAATCACCATCCGCAGGCACAATCCCCACAGCAGCATCGGCAGGCCGCCCACGGCATACAGGACGACGCCCGAGGCGATCAGCCACAGCAGGAACGTCTTCTCGAAGAACTGCAGCATCGGCTTCTGAGCGAGTTCCGGAATGAAACGGCGGTAGAGGGTCGCCCTCTCTTCAGGAGTCTTCTTCACGAACATCCAGTACAGGTGAGCCCACCACGCCCCTTCGAGCGGCGAGTGCGGGTCGCCGTGCAGGTCCGACCGCTTGTGGTGCAGGCGATGCACCGCACACCACTGAAGCGGGGTTCCTTCGCCCGAGAGGACGCCGCACAGAGTCACCAGGAACGAGGCCGGCTGCCGCAGCTTGAACGAGCGGTGCGTCAGGTAGCGATGGTACGCGAGGCAGATGCCGATGCTGGCCGTCGCCCAATGCAGGACCAGCGCGGTGGCCGCCGCCTGCCACGTGAAGAAGAACGGAGCGGCCAGGGCGCCGAGGTGCATTCCGGCCATCCAGAAGAAGACCGGCCAATCCATGTTCTTGCGGCCGAGCTTCACCGCTTCGAACGAATCGTAAAGCGCTTCCACTTCATCCTTCACGGGGGCCGTCGCGATGATGGCTTCGTCGGACAGCGGAGCCGCGGCATCCAACGGTGCGGGATGCCCTTCCAGTACGGTGCTTGACATGGTGCGAACCTGAGGTGTTGCGGGCGTTGAAAGAATGGCAGTTACTGCGATGCCCGCCGACGCTTTTTACGGGCCGTTTCTCACGACGGCCGTCGCCGGCGACGCATGACCGACGAAGGATTATGAGAAGGAATCGGCGGGTGACAACGCTCTCCTGTCAGGGACTCGTCAAACCCGTGTCACACTTCTGTCAAACCCGAAAGCGACTCGCTTGCAGAACGGACCGCACTGCACAACATCCGGTGCCTGATAGACTTGCAACGCCAGCTCACAACAGGGATGGACGTACAGAATCCGCGCCGGTTTTTCCGGTTGGGCAGGCCAACCAGCCCATGGCGACGGTCCGAAGAGGACGGATGGCCATGGAGTGGGGCCAGCCGTCGTTGTCGTCGGGATTCGACCGGGCAATCTCGTAGTAACAAACCCGACGGGTTCTCCGAGACTCCCGAGTGACGCGTCCCGCTCTGACGTTCAGGTTTCGCCGCGGACCGGATTGCGCAGCACCCCGAGCCCTTCGATCTCGACCTCGCACACGTCTCCGGGCTTCAGCCACACGGGGGGCTTGCGCGCTCCACCGACGCCCGGAGGCGTCCCGGTAAAGATCAAGTCGCCCGGTTCGAGCGTCACCAGCTGCGTCAGGTGCGCGATGAGCTTGTCGATGCCGAAGATGAACTCCTTCGTGCTCGAATTCTGCATCGTCTCGCCATTCAGCCGCAGCGCGATCTTCAGGTTGTGCGGGTCGGTCACTTCGTCCGCCGTCACCAGCCACGGGCCAATGGGGGCGAAGGTGTCGGCCGTCTTTCCCATCAGCCACTGGCCGCCGGGCCGGCCCAGCTGCCAGTCGCGGGCCGAGACATCGTGCCCGCAACAATATCCCGCAACGTACTTGTGCGCCTCCGCCTCCGAGACGCGCCGCGCCCGCTTGCCGATGACCACGACCAGCTCGGCCTCGTAGTCCACCTTCTTCGCGACGGCCGGAAGCTCGATCGCATCGCCGGGACCAATCACCGTCGACGAGAATTTGCTGAAGACAACGGGCTCGGTTGGAATCTCCGCGCCGCTCTCAATCGCGTGATCGCGGTAGTTGAGTCCGATGCAGACCACCTTCGATGGATTGGTGATCGGAGCCTGCAGCGTCCCGTTGACGTAGGCCTTTTTCTTCAGCCCCGTCGCAATGGCGTGCGCCGCCTTTGCCAACCCCCCGTCCAGCGCCAGCAGCACCCGCATCGACGTCGGGATGGATGGATCAAACGCCGCGAGGTCGAGGTAGCGCGTCTCGCCGTCGACCTCGACGACGCCCACGATTCGCGAATCCCCCTCGATTTTCAGTTTCGCCAGTTTCACGGAGCGCTCCGGAAGGATCTCAAGCCCAAAACCAACGACACGCCAAACGCCCCGCGACACTGACCGAAATGGACCGCAGGGCCGCCCGTCTGACTTTTCGCCCCCAGTGAATCCGATCGACCCGTCGTGTGCAACTCAGCGCGGCGCCCTACAATCATCGCCCGACTGTCCCACCGCAAGCCGCCTGCCAGGGCCGCCATGAGCCGCGCCTACCGAATTCGAGTCCGCGAATCGCTCCGCCGCATCGAGCGGGCGAGCGACCGCGTCAGCACGCAGCTCGAACTGCTGGCCGTCCTTCCCGCGGAAGAAATCGCCGCGCTGCTCGCGGCCGAGCTTGAACGATCGGGCTACGAACGCGTCGATGGAGTGTTCATCCGAAGGAAAGACCCGGTCCAGATCACGGTCGACCCTTCCAACGGACACGTGGTTGTGCAGGCAGCAGAAGAGCGCGCCTTAGAACGTGTTCTTACCAGGGAAACCGGGAGTGCGTCCGAAGGTCTCCCACAGCACGCCTTCGATCGAGTTGGGCCGGTCGGCGTGTCGCAAGAGCCGTTGAACATGGAAGCACCTTCCGAACGCGAGAAGCTTCAACTGCCGGTGACCGACCATCTCGAGCAGGCCTTGCTTGATTTCCGTCCGCAGCTCGACCGCATTGTCAATCGCGTCACGGTCGAAGCCCTCAAGCGGAAGGCGTCCGCAATGGGTCGCATCAAGAGCATCGCCGAGGATGGAGACGGCGGCAGCCTGACGATCGTGCTGGAGATCTGATAGAGACGAAGGACGCACGTCCTACCGCGCCTTCCAAGGACATCAGGCATGAGGGCTGTGCGGATCCTGACGACTCGGCCCGCAGGGGACTGACGGAATCACTATCGGGAAATTCACGGAATCGAGGCGTCGGCGCGCATCGCGACGTAAGAGTATCTCAGAGAGGAAGACCGTCGACGGCGCCGCCCCCCTTCAATCACGGGTGACCGACCATGCGGCGGGAGTCCTGAACCACGACCGGCCTTTGACCAGGCGGAATTCCCCGTGAGTGCGGCATTCTCTGAAATTGCAGATCACGACCTGATCGGCCCTTTCGCCCAGGCGGCGGCCAACGTCTTCTCGACGATGTTGAATTGCCCCTGCCGCCCCGGTCGGATCCAGTCGATCGACAGGGGGCACCGCAAGCACTCGGTCACCAGCGTCATCGGCTTGAGCGGCACGCTGACCGGGGCCCTGTCGATCACCATGTCGAAAGCGGGCGCCATTCAAGTGCTGAACCGCATGACGGGAATGGAAGCCGAAGAGATTGACGAATTCGTGCTCGATGCGGTCGGCGAAATGGCCAACATGGTCGGAGGAACGGGCAAGAAAGCCCTTGCTGAGTTCCGCCTGCTGCTCGGACTTCCGCAGGTTATCGTCGGCGACAATTACGAGGTTTACACGCCCCGCTGGGCGCGACATTGCTGGCTTCCCCTCGAATGCGAACTAGGACCCTGCGCGCTCGACGTCGGCTTCAATCTCGCCGCGGCAAGCTGAAACACGACGAATAGGACTTTGCGGTCACTATCGCGATTTCAGCCCGAATTCATGTGCGCGATTGGCGATTCTCGGCTCCCCCGTCTATCCTGAGAACGGCGATCGCTGATCCGTTGCGGAGCGTCCCCGGCGGCAGCGTTCGAGCGACTTCCGACGGGGGATCTGCCGATGACCCAGCCCAAAACCGCTTACTGCCCGGATTGCACTGCCGACGTCCCGGTGACCGACGTCGCCCGCACCGAAGTTCCCCGGCGCGACTTTCTGCGCGTCGTCGGCGGAGCGGCGGCGGCCCTCGGCAGCGCCGGAATTCTCCCGACGTCGTCGAGCGGCATCGCCCGCGCCGCGGAAGACGCTGCAAAGCCCGCCGCGTCAAAGCCGGCCGAAGCTCTCATTCGCGAGCTCTTCGCAACGCTCACCGACGATCAGAAGAAATCGGTCGTCTTCCCGTGGGACCATGGGGCCGATACACAGGGGAACAATCCGACGCGGCTGCAGACGTTCAACTCGGCCCTCAAAGGGACG
This sequence comes from Planctomycetaceae bacterium, assembly GCA_020850695.1. Classification (GTDB taxonomy): domain Bacteria; phylum Planctomycetota; class Planctomycetia; order Planctomycetales; family Planctomycetaceae; genus JADZEF01. Next base: position 7,696 of record JADZEF010000134.1, read on the forward strand.
CGGATCGGCGAGGCCTACAGCAAGCCTCAGCAGGAACTCATCAACCGCACGTTGCGGGCGATTCTCTCGGGCGATGAGGCTTACGAACGTCTGACGCGTCACGGCAAGTGGGACAGCAGCGGGTCGTTTGAAGGGAACGGAGTGGCCATCTTCGGCGATCCGTCGGGCGACCAGAAGTTCTCATGGATGTTCGCCGGTCACCACCTCACGTTGCGGTGCGACGGCAATTCGCAGCCCGGCGCCGCCTTCGGCGGTCCCATGTATTATGGCCACTCGGCCAACGGGCACAGCGACCAGAACGTCTACAACTACCAGACGAAGCAGGTCATGTCGGTCTTCGACATGCTGAATGCGAAGCAGCAGGAGCGGGCGATCATCGTCGGCCATCCGGGGGATGGAAAGGAAGCGCTGCGGTTCCGCACCGTCGAAGCCCGCCAGGGCGTCGCTTATTCCGAACTGGACGAAAGCCAGAAGAAGCTCGTCACCGGGGTGCTGCGGACATTGCTCAATCCGTTCCGCAAGGAGGATGGCGACGAAGTGATGCAGCTGGTTCAGGCGAACGGCGGCATGGAGAAGGTCCAACTCGCCTTCTACAAGGACAATGCCGAAAAGGGGAACGACCGCTGGGACGCCTGGCGGCTCGAAGGCCCGGGCTTCATCTGGAACTACCGCGTCCTCCCGCACGTCCATTGCTTCGTCAACATCATCCAGAAGGCGTGACTCTCGCCTCGGCGTCGCGTGACACGCCTCGCAGATCTCGCTACACAACAAATCCACCCCGGCGGAGCCTTGGCTCCGCCGGGGTGTTCTCTTTGATTTTGTTGCTTCCCGCGGCGACGTCGGGCTCGCAGCCGACATCAAGTTTCATTCAAGCCAGTGGGCCATCTCGACCGGCCTACCGAAGAAAGAGTCGCGACGACCGGAACTCGAGGGCGGTCCGCTGGGCAGGCATCACAGGTCGGTTGACGGAGCTTTGAGTCGTGGGGCGGTATGGGATGATCAGCCGGGAATGGAACGACGCCGGAGCGATGGGAAGGATGTCGTCCGGCGGGAACGGCACGAGGCCTGGCGAGGTCTCTGAAATGTCGATCACGGTTTGCTCGGCCGCAGGAGCCTTCGCCACTTCCTGGTGACGGCCAACCCGCGCCAGCCGGGCTCGGGATTGCGAACGCGGATGCGCGATCACGGGAAACCGCGATTTCCGCATCGCCAGGATTTCGGCCTGCTTCGACTGATCTGCGTTCCAGACCCAGGCGAACCCGACCGTCACCAGCACCAGCACAAACGCTCGGCTCGCCATGACGACTTTCCGCTCAAGGCAGTCATTCGTGTCAAAGTAAACGCACCGCTTCTCGATCGTCCGATCTCCCTTTCACTATCGGAGCTTCCCGGCTGCGGTCTTTGGTGAAACTGGGAAGTTCTCGCGTCGTAAGCAGACTTTGCGGGCGGGACCTCATAACCCAGCCCCCGTGCGCCGAATGAGGTTAAGCCACGCGCGCAAAGAACGTCAAATCGAGTCGAATCTCCTGTGTCGACGCAGCGGCTTGGTTTCTCGAGAAGCATGTCGACTCACTTTGCGTGAACCCCTCGCCAACGTCCCGTGTCGTCGAAGACGGACCGTGATCCCCTTTCAAACTCTGCTGGAGCTCAACCATGCGCCCCCTTCCATCCCATCCCATCGCCTCAAACGGCCGTATGCCTCCATCGCCTCCCCTCTTCCATCGTGTCTGCCATGGCTCAGAACAGATCGGCCCGAAAGTTGAAGCAGTCGCCGGCTGACGACCCCGACCTCCGCGCCCACATCGAATCGCTCGGATTGCGCTCGGAGTGCGATTACGTCGCCTGGTGTCGCGAGCACGGCTTCAGTCCCCGCACCTCGAAGCACTGGAAGGAGCGACTGCGGGAGCGGACATTCGCCACCCGCGCCGCAGCCGACGCCCGGCTGGCTCGCAAGAAGAACGAGACGCGCCGCCCGGAAAAGATCATCGAGAGCATCTTCCGTGGTGAAATCCGGGCGCAGGACGTCACTCACCCGGCACTCCAGATCGTCTGCGAAGCCGCCAAAGATCGGCGCCAGGGGGGGTGGGCCAGGCAGGGACTGCTCAACCTGCTGATCCATGTTTCCCGGCACGCTCCGGAACTCATCAGCAGCGACTTCGTTATCGCCGCTCACGGGCGAGTCGAGGCGAACTCCTTCATCGCCGCGCTGATCGCGCTCGCCCGCCATCGGGCCGACTGGGTCCGCCCCCTCGACGAATGGAAGCCCCGCTCCCACAACGTGCGCAGCCAGTTCGCGTCGCTGACCCGGCACCTCCTGGCACGCTATCCCGTGCCCGCCTTCATGGATTCCGCCTGGTTCAAGGCGCCCAGCCTCAACGCAGAGCGGCAGCAGCGGTGGTTCATCCATCTCGGACGGGGCGAGAACATCCGCACTGCCGATCTTCCGCTCGCATACACAAAGCGGATGTCCCATCACTTCATGCAGGCCCCGTCCGACTTGTGCGTCGAAGCCGCGTTGCGGTGGGGACAGATTCATGCCCTCGGCGGGAACGCCGCGCTCGTCAAGGCGGTTGTGGCCACCGATCTTGGAACCTCTTTCACTCAGGATGAATTCTGGACGACAGTGCTGCAGTTCTTCATCGCCAACCCGATGCTCGACCGTTCGCACATCGGCCCGATCGTCGACTACATCCAGCACGTCAAGTTCACGTCGGAAGACGTCTTTGTCGCTCCGGGGCGGATCGAGCGTCAGCCGCCGGCGCAGCCGAACTTCTCGATGAAGGGCCGCACCGCCGAGGCGCTGCTGCGGCAGGTCGAACGGTGGCACCAGACGCTCGCGAAGAAGGAGCAGCCGAAGGCCGAATGGATTCCTTCGGGCATCGCTGGTTTCGAGTTCATCGAAGGATCGGAGAAGGGCGAGAATCTGCGGATCTGGACTCTCAAGGAATTGCTGAGCGCCAAGGCGCTGGTCGCCGAAGGCCGCACGATGAAGCATTGCGTTGCGTCCTACGCGCGATCGTGCGCTCACGGCGAGACCTCGGTCTGGACGCTCGAAGTCGAAAGCATCGAAGGCCGGAGGAAGGTGTTGACGGTCGAAGTCAACCGCCGGTCCCGCACCATCTGCCAGGCCCGCGGGAAGTGCAACATCGAGCCCGGCGACAAACACCGCGGCATCCTCCGCCGCTGGGCAGAGAAAGCGCAGCTGACGCTCGCCAGCTACGTCTAAGGGCGGTGCAGGAACGCGCTCCTTCCTCGCGTGAGCTCCTCGTCTCGCTTGTTTCGAGTCTTGCGAGGCGCGTGCGAGCCTCCGCATGGTTCAGATCCCGGGATGCCCGAAACGAAGCGCGTCTCGAGGTTCCGTCGACTGATCGAGATATCAGAACGGTCCGTCGGCCGTCGCTTGAGAAAAACTCGCCCGTTCTCTCCTCATTCCGCAGAATTTGATCGGGCCAATGGCGCAAACCGACGAATTGGAACAACTTCTCCTGTTGTCATGCGGGCCAAACGGCCGATGCGAGGGGGAGATGAAGTCATTGACGTTCGCCTGACGCGAGGGCTAGAATTTCGGGAACCAACATCCTCGGGAGTTCGCAGGCCGTGAAGTCCGTGCTGTTTCGAGCGTTCCTCATGATCCTCGTGGTGCTGCCACTGGGGACATTCAGGACGTTGCACGCGCTTCTCCGTTCGGCCCGTCCCGCCGTGTCGCAGGTCGCTTCGGCGCAAACGTTACGGACGAATGTGCGCGGCACGAGTCGCGGGAATCTTTTCCTTTGCGATCGTTCGTCCAATGCGCCGGGAGGCAAGTTGCGGTTCCGCAACTGGGCCGATGTCACGTTCCTCGCCAGTGAATCGCCTCAGGTCTGCGACGCCTGGATCGACGTTGCCCCGCTGACGACGGTCGAAGCGTCGCAGCGGCACGCCTCTTGCCCCTGCGAGTTTCGTTCTCCGCTCGTGGTGCACCGCACGCCGCGCGAAGCCATTATCGCTGCGCGCACATTGTTGATTTAGCCCGCCGCTCAATCGGCAGCGTTCAATAGAGCGCCCGATTTTGATGCGGCCGGCGACCCGGGCTGACGCTTCCGGACGACGGTGCCGTCCTCCGTCCAGTCTCCTCGCCCGGAGTCGACCATGCACGAGGTCTACGACCATCGCGATCGCGGCGTCAACGCGGCGATCACCATCGAAGCCGACGATGCCCGTCAGTTCGGCGTCTCCAGCTTCTATTCCGTCAAAGTCGAGGATGGATCCGCGGCCCCGCTCGTCGTCTGCATCCCGTTCCAGGAGCGTTGGGACGGAAACTCCGCGTTGCGGGGCGTGACCGAAGAAGCGCTGTGCGCGGTCCTGATCGACCGGTTGCGAAGCATTCAGATGGGCCCGCTGGCCAACACCGAGACCAACCGGGCGCTTGTCTACACCCAGAAGGCGCTCCACGCGCTGAAACAGCGGCCGCGGCTGCGGACCATTGCCTCCGGAACTCCAACCCCCTTTGAAGCCGTCGATCACGAAACCACGTCGCTGCGCATCATCGACGAATCGCTCGGAGAGTCTCCCGGCGCCGGCTGACCGGTTCAACCTCCGTCGATCGTCACGCCTTGCTTCCGGATTTCAAGGCAGGTTCTCACTTCCTTCCTAAGCCAGTGCGAGGATGCCTGGATTGGTAACACCATGACCCACCCCATCAAGACTTCTCGACGTCATGTTCTCTGGATTGCCGGTGCCCTGGCTGCCGCTGCTGCCGGCGGCCTCGGATGGTTCGCCATGTCAGGGAGCCCCGACAGGAAACTGCACGCCGGAGAGCACACCGCGTTGAAAGTGACACCCGAGCCGGAGCCGGAAACCCGCGTCGAGACGGTGTTTCCACGGAAGGGAGAGGCAGACCGTTCGACGACCCAGCCGGGCTCGATCCAGGCGTTTGAATCGGTTCGACTTTTCGCGGGAGTCTCCGGCTACCTCAAGGAGCAGAACGTCGACATCGGGGATGCGGTGAAGCGCGGCCAGGTGCTTGCCGTCATCAGCGTCCCCGAGTTGGAAAAGAAGGCCCAGCGCTACGAAGCGGAACTGGCCCGAGCCCATGCGAAAGTGACGCAGATGGCGTCGCGCGTTGACAGCGCGAAGGCCGACCTGGAGGTCGCGCAGTCGGGCATCGCGTTCGCCGAGGCGACTGCCAAGAGCAAAGGGGCCGAACTGCGCTTCCGCGAGAAGCAATTGACCCGTATGAAGGACCTGTTCGCCCTCAATAGCATTGACGAGCGGCTGGTCGACGAAAAGACCGAGCAGCGCGACACCGCACAGGAAGCCGAGCGTGCGGCCCGCGCAGCGGTCGGCAGTGCGAAGGCCCAGCTCGCTGCCACCGCCGCGAAGGTGGCTCAGGCCGAGGCCGACCTCCTGGAGGCCAGGGCGGCGGTCAAGGTCGCCACGGCCGAACTCGAACAACAGAAAGTCGCGATCGATTTCGCCACCGTTCGTTCTCCCTGCGATGGGGTCATCACCTTCCGGTCTCTGTTTCCCGGCGACTACGTTCGCGATGCCGATTCGGGAAGCCAGGGGCAGCCCCTCTTCGTCGTCGAGTGCATCGACCGCTTCCGCGTCGTCGTGCAGATTCCCGACCGGGACGTGCCGTTCACCCACCGCGGCGATCCCGCGGAGGTCGAAGTCGATGCACTGCCTGGCGAGGTCTATCAGGGAAAAGTCTCTCGCATCGCCCACTCGGAAGACCCGCAAACGCGATTGATGCGGGTGGAGATCGATCTGCCGAACGAGGATGGAAAGCTGGCGGCCGGTATGTATGGCCGCGTCCGGATTCTTCTCGAAAAGTCGAAGGCGCTATCGCTTCCCTTCTCGGCTCTGGCCGGCAAGGTGCAGAACGGCCGTAGCACCGTTTTCGTGGTGCGGGACGGACTGGCCCGCGCGGTTCCCGTCACCGTGGGGGGCGACAACGGAGTGAAGGTCGCCATTCTTTCGGGACTTACCGAGAAGGATGCGGTCGTCGTCAATCCGCCGAGCGGGATGGCCGACGGGACGCCGGTCACGTCAGGTGGAGATCGCACGCCAACCGGCCACGCTCACTGACGTAAGGAAAAGACAGGACTCACCACGGAGACACAGAGGCATGGAGAAAGGCACATTGCCGCCATCGAGTCTTGGCCACACTCATTCGCGTCGTTCGCCGTCAAGGGTCTTGCAGATCATTCTGACCACGCAGATCGCGAGTCACCGCGAATGAAATCCTGGAAGTCTGGTCTTGTTCTCTCCGTGTCTCCGTGTCTCCGTGGTGAGATCAATATTGCATTTCTCATCCTGACATCAACAACCTCACCATGAATTCCAAGGCTCAAGCAGGAGCCACCCCATGAACGGCCTCATCCGCGCCTCGCTCAACAATCATTACGCCGTGACGGTCTTCATCCTGACCGTCGTGGTGCTGGGCGTCCTTGCGGCGACCGCCATTCCGATCGACATTCTTCCCCCCAACAAGAGCCCCGCCGTCCAGGTTCTCACGTTCTACGGCGGCATGCCGGCGAAGAGCGTCGAGAACGACATCACCAACCGCATGGAACGCTGGACCGGACAGGCGGCCGGTACTGCACGACAGGAGTCGCGGTCGATCGTCGGGGCCAGCATCGTCCGCAACTACTATCGCGACGACATCGACCCCAACGGTGCCCTCACGCAGGTCAACTCGCTCGCGTCGGCCGCCATTCCCAACCTGCCGCCGGGAACGCTTCCTCCCGTCGTGCTGCCGTTCGATCCCACCGGCACGACGCCCGTCTGCATCGTCGCCCTCGACAGCCAGACGCAACCCGAAGCCATCCTCTACGACGTCGGACGGTATGAAGTCCGCAACATGATCATGGGCGTGCCGGGGTCGGTCGCCCCCGTGGTGTATGGAGGCAAAGTGCGGGCCGTCATGGCTTACATGGATCGCGAGAAGATGCAGGCCCGCAACCTCTCGCCGATGGACCTCATGGCGGCCATCGACAACTACAACATCTTCCTGCCGACCGGGGCCGCCCGCTTCGGCAAGACCGACTACGCCCTCGACTCAAACTCGATGTACGAGTTCATCGAGCACATGGGAGACATCCCCGTCAAGTCGCGCGACGGCAGCACGATTTTTCTGAAAGACGTGGCCGACGTGAAGGACGCCAACTTCATCCAGACGAACATCGTGCGGGTGAATGGGCGGCGGCAGGTTTACATCCCCGTTTTCCGTCAGCAGGGAAGCAGCACGCTCGGCGTCGTCGACGGACTGAAAAGTTCAATCCCCGACATGAAGACGAAGGTAACCCGTCCCGATATCGACTTGAAAGTCGTGATGGACCAGTCGGTCTACGTTCGCAGTTCGATCCACAGCCTGGTGCAGGAAGGAGTGTTGGGGGCCGTCCTTTGCTCGCTCGTCATCCTGTTGTTCCTCGGCGAGTGGCGGATGACGGTGATTGCCGCCACGACCATTCCCGTGGCGGTTCTTGCCTCGCTGATCTGCCTCTACTTCACCGGTAACACTATCAACATCATGACGCTGGCCGGCCTGTCGCTGGCGATCGGCCCGCTCGTCGACAGCGCGATCATCGTCCTCGAGAACACGCACCGCCACATCGGCCTGGGACAGAAGCCGCGCGATGCCGCGTTCCTGGGCGCCAGCGAGATGGCACTCCCCGGACTGGTCGCCTGCGTCTGCACGCTGCTCGTGCTGGCGCCGCTCGCGTTTATTCCGGGATTGGGAAAGTTCCTCTTCCGCCCGATGGCTCTTGGCGTCACCTTCGCGATGGTCTCGGCGTTTCTCCTGTCCTGGACGCTGGTTCCCGCCGCCTGCATGCTGTGGCTCAAGCCGCACGAATCCCACGAGCCGCACGAGGGAACCGACCACGGGCATCGCGACGAACACGGGAGATCGTGGAAACCGAAGGGACTCATTGCCCGAGCCTACTTCCACTTCGAGACGGTCCTCAATGCCATCATGGGGTCGTACGTCGAGCTGTTGAAACGCGCGATGAAGTTCCGGGTAACGATGGTGCTGGGCTCAGTCGTGCTGCTGGTGGCCACCATTCTGGGGCTCGGCTCGCAGCTGCGGCGCGAATTCTTCCCGGAGGTCGATGCGGGTTCGTTCGAAATGGCCGTCCGCGGACCGAGCGGCACCCGCGTCGAGGAAACCGAGCGCCGGATCGTCGACGTCGAGAAGGTCGTGCGAGAGACGATCGGCGAAGACCTTGAAATCATCATCAGCGAGATCGGTCTCGTCGCGGACTGGTCGGCCGCCTACACGCCGAACGCCGGCCCGATGGATGCCATTCTGAAGGTTCAGCTGAAGGAGCATCGACACCATTCGGCGCAGGAATACACGCGGCGGCTGCGTGAGACGCTGAACTCGCGGGCCGATTGCAGCGGACTGGATTTCGCATTCGATGCGGGGGGCATGGTGCGGTCGGCGATGAATGAGGGAAAGTCGACGCCGATCAACGTCCGCGTCACGGGCAAAAACCAGGCGAAGGCGTACCAGATCGCGGAAGCCATCCGTAAAGAGGTGACGCAGATCAACGGCGTCGTCGACTGCCGCATCCTGCAGCGGCTCGACTACCCGCAGTTCTTCATCGAGGTCGACCAGGCCAAGTCCGCCGATCTGGGACTCACGCAGGGCGAGGTGATGAAGAACCTCGTGGCGGCTCTCAGCTCCAGCATTCAGTTCAACAAGAAGAACTTCTGGATCGATCCGGTCAGCCACAACCAGTACTACGTCGGCGTCTCGTATCCAGAGACCGAGATCGAGTCGATCGAGACGATGCTCGATGTGCCAATCACGAGCGCCACACAGAAGCGGGCCATCCCGTTGCGGAATCTCGCAACGGTCCGCCGCATGACCGTGCCATCGGAAGTCACCCACTCCAATCTCCAGGCGACGATCGACCTCGTGATGGGCGTCTCCGGTCGCGACCTCGGACACATCGCGGACGACATCACGGAAGTCGTCGCGACGTTCGGCGAGCCGGCCGGGCGTGGCGAATGGGTCCCTTACGATCCGACGGTGACGGACCAGAAGAAGGCTCTCGGAGGCAGCAAGATCGTGCTCAGCGGCGAGTACTCCCGCATGCAGGACACGTTCCGAAACCTTGGCGTCGGGCTCGTGCTGGCCACGCTGCTCGTGTACTTCGTGATGGTGGCGATGTTCAAGTCGTACCTGATGCCGCTGGTCATTCTCTCGGCGGTGCCGCTGGGGCTCGTCGGCGTGATCGGGATCCTGTTCTTCACCGGCACAGCGCTCAATGTGCAGTCGCTGCTGGGGGTGATCTTCATGGTGGGCATCGTCGTGTCGAATACGGTGCTGCTGATCGATTTCGCGCAGAAGCTGCGCCGCGAAGAATCGCTGGCGCCGACGGCGGCCATCATCAAGGCGGCGGCGGTCCGTGTGCGGCCCATCGTCATGACGGCTCTCGCGGCGTTCTTCGCACTGCTCCCGATGTCTCTGGGGCTCGAACGGGGCAGCGAAGCCAACGTCCCGCTCGGCCGGGCCGTCGTCGGCGGCCTCGTCGCGGGCTTGGTCACGACGTTGTTCGTCGTGCCGTGCCTCTACTCGTTGATTGTCAAAGACAAGAAGGCCGCCGGGGAGTTGCCCGCGTAGCGAAGTCACATCGTTAGAAGTGTGTCGGAAGGACTGGTCCATTAACGAAGGCAGAAAAACTCCCTTTTATCTTGCCTTTGCGAGTGCTTCTCAAATGAAGAATCCATTCCTTCGCGAAACTCGGATTTGACCGTTGACCTGACTTTACGCCGAAGGCGTTATACGCAGTAGCCCAGGGTCGCGAACGAAGTGAGCGCACCCTGGGTCCGATAGCATTGTTCACTCCAACCCCAAAGGGGTTGTACAACCCGCGCGGATTGTAGTACCCCTTTGGGGTACGGGCTCTTGCATTGGATCAACCCAGGGTGCGCTCCCGAAGCGTCGCGACCCTGGGCTACTGCGTACAACGCCTTCGGCGTAAAGAAACGAAGCGACTGTCGTCACCGGCTTCAATAGACTGGAATCGCGAATGGAAGCTGACGCGAGGAAATTTAGAAGGGGAGACAATTCATGGCCTTTCCATTCGCGTTGATTCGCGTCATTCGCGGGCCAATTCTTTCAAGGTGTTAAGTGTCCCCCGCGGTTCCGCGAAAGCACTTTGACGGACGTGAGGGTTGAAAGAGTCGGACCAGATATTCGAACGTGATGGGTTCTCGGGGTTCGACAAGGATGAAACATGCCGGTGTGACAGGACGTCGACACCGCGACACGGAAGGGCACGGAAGCCATGCGATTCTCGTTCAACACGCGCCAATGGCCGCAATTCCTTTTGGGTTGCGCCGCACTCGCCGCGCCCGGTCTGGCCTTCGCCCAAACCGGTGATGCCGAATACCTCTCCAGGATGCGCTGGCGCGTCGAAGCGGAAGATTCGGCCGACACTACCCTTCCAAGAACTCCGCGCGCGAAGTGGCGGAAGATCTTCGCCGTCCAGCAGGTCGACCTGAGCGAACCTGCTGAAGCCGAGAACGATTTTCCCCCAAGGAAATCCAGGCCCTCTCCGACGCGTTCACCGGCCGAGACTCGGCCTCTCCGCAAGACAGTTCCGACCCGAAGTCTCGCCGTCCCGCCGGCGCCGGATGAAACGGCGGGAGAAACGGATGACGAGGATCCCCGACC
>JADZEF010000135.1 GCA_020850695.1 Planctomycetaceae bacterium
ACCCATCGATGATCACGAACAGGCCGTACATACTCAGAAAGAGGATGAAATAGACATGCAGGAACCGCCGCATCAGGTAGCGATCGAAGATCATCGACATGGCGATCCCTTCCGTGGCACGGCCGGGTGGAGAGGACGAAACGATCGCACGGCGGCCACGCGGTGCGCGGACGCCGATGGGCCCGCCGGTCAGGGGGCGGGGGCGGAATTACACGAGAGCATCCCCAAACGGTCAATATCGACTGCCGCCCGGTCCGACTTTGACGATTTTCCCGCGGGGCGTTGATTACCGCAGGCCCCCTCCGCTTCCCCTGCCTCCCTGTTCGACTGAGCGATTGCTACGATGCACGCCCGCACTCTCCCTCCTCTGGTCGGGATCGCCCCATGACCGCTTTTCTTCGCTGCGTCGCCCTTCTCGCGGTCGCCGCACTGCCTCAAGTCCTTCATGCGGCTGATGTTTTCGACCGCCACACCGCCGATGTGCTGCACCTCGCGGCGACCAGGGGAAAGCCGTTGCCGCAGCTCTCGCTCGATGCGGCGGGGATGCTGAAAACTCTCTCGCCCCGGCTCAGCAGTCCGTGCATCGTCGTGAAGACGAACGACGGGAACTGGGTGAAGGCCCTCGTGGGATGGGGTTTCCGCAAGGGACCGGATAAGCCGGTGCCGGTCTTGCTGATCGAACGCTACGTCACCTACCGGTCGGATCGGGCGAACTCGACGACTGCCAACGGCAAGGACGTGATGCTGTTCGCCGGCTTCTCGTTCGACTTCGACATCGGCCAGGTCGTTCCGGCCGAGTTCGGCGGCGATGTTCAACTGGACGAAAAGGGGTTGCTCAAACCGCTCGGAAAAGCGGAGATCTACGGCCTCGACGGTTCGCAGCTTCCGCCTGCCGACGAAGAAGCCGCCGACCCCAGCGATCACGAAGGGGTGTTGCCGCGTGACTTCTCGGGCACCTGGCAGCTGAATGTTGATGGACGTTGGAAGGGAGAACTCGAACTGCTGCTCGACGATGCGGGGAAAGCGACGGGCACCTATCGCTCGGACGATTCGAAGAGCAGCTACGAGGTCTCGGGACGGATCAGCGGCGCGCCACACCGGTTGCGGCTGCAGCTCCACCTCGACAACGCAACCCAGACGTTCGACGCTTACCTCTGGACGTCCGACAAGTCGGCCATGGCGGGGACAACCACGCTCGCCGAGCGGACGTTCGGCTTCCATGCCGCCCGGGCGAAGGTGAAGAAGGACGGAGAGAAGGAGTGATGGAGAGATTGAGGGAGAGGACTTCGATCCGGCGTCGGTCGCGGTAAGATAGGCCCCGGTTTTCTCTCTCCATCCCTCCGTCTCTCCATCCTCCCCGCATGCACCTCGGTCTCGTCTGCCCGCCGATGCATGGTCACATGCATCCGATGTTCTCCCTCGCTCGAGAACTTCAGCGGCGCGGGCATCGCATTTCGGCGCTGATGCTGCCCGATGCACGGGAGAAATGTGCGGCGGCCGGCATCGATCACGTTCCAATCGGCGTGGCTGAGTACCCTGCGGGACGGATCCAGGCGGATGTGGAACGCCTCGGCTTGATGTCCGGACCGAAAGCACTCGACTTCACGCTGGAACTCATCCGCCACGAAGTGGCCGTGCAGTTGCGGGAACTTCCGGGGCTGATGCGCGAGTTGCAGATCGATGGCATCCTGACGGACCAGGTGTCGTTCGCGGGGGGGACTTCATCGGAAGTCGCGGGAATCCCCTTCGTCACCGTCTGCAACGCCTTGATGCTGGACCAGGACACGCAGATCCCGCCGCTGGCCATGCACTGGAGCTACCGGAACACCTGGTGGGCCCGTCTCCGCAATCGGTTCGGATACCGCATTCTCAAGTATTTGTCGCGGAAGATCACGCGCGACATTAATGCCTTTCGAGCCGCGCACAATCTCCCGTCGCACCGGTCGACGTTCGACTGGCCATCCAGGCTCGCGACGGTCGCCCAGGCCCCGGCGGCCTTTGATTTTCCTCGCGACCGTATCCCGCCAACGTTCCATTACGCCGGCCCGTTCGTCGATCCCGAAGCCCGCGCCCCGCGTCCGTTTCCGTTCGAACGACTCGACGGCAGGCCGGTCGTCTATGCGTCGATGGGGACGCTTCAGAATCGCGTCACCGAGCAGTTCCGCATCATCGCGTCCGCGTGTGCTCAACTGCCGGTGCAGGCAGTCCTCGCGTTGGGCGGAGCGGAACCGTCGACCCTGGGACCGCTCCCGGGCGATCCGATCGTCGTCAGCTACGCCCCGCAGTTGGAGTTGTTGCGACGGGCTGCGGTGACGATCACGCACGCGGGGTTGAATACCGCCCTCGAATCGCTGAGTTGCGGCGTCCCGCTGATCGCGATTCCCATCACGAACGACCAGCCGGGCGTCGCCGCACGGGTGGAGTGGCTTGGCGCAGGCGAGCGGATTCTCCCCAGACTGCTGACGGTCGACCGATTGAAGACCAGCCTCGAGCGCGTCCTGTCGAACCCGTCCTACCGGACGAGTGCGGCTCGGCTTCAGGCGGCGATTGAAAGCAGTGGGGGAGTGCGCTCCGCAGCGGACGTTGTCGAACGTGCCGTGTCGACTCGGCAACCGGTGCTGGCGTCCAATTCTCGCCCGGCATCCTGAGACCTTTGGACGCCGCTCACATCTCGATCTGGTCGCCGATCTCCAGCACCTGGTTCGGCGGGAGTTGGAAGAACTTCGTGGGCCGCGATGCGTTTCGCGAGAGAAACGCGAAGAGATGCTCGCGCCACAGCGCCATGCCGCCGCGACGAGTCGCCAGCAGCGTTTCCCGTCCGAGCAGGTATGTCACGTCCTTCAGATCGATGTTGAGTCCCTGGGCCGCACATCCCGAGAGGGCCTGCGGGAGGTTCGGCTGCTGGTTGAATCCGTACCGCACCACCACCCGGTAAAAGCCGGCGGAAAGGGGCTCGACCTTCAGTCGACCCGCCTGGTCGACGTAGGGGGTTCGCTCGGCCAGCACCGTCACCATCACGACCATCTCGTGCAGGGTGTGGTTGTGCTTGTAGTTGGTCAGCAGGGTGCGCGGTGCGCCGAAGGGGCTGCTCGAAAGATGGATTTCGGTGCCGCGGGTGCGGTGCGGGGATTCGGTCTCGACCTGCTTGAGGAACGCATCGAGAGACACCGTCGTCTCGCCGATCCGCTGCGCCAGAACCATTCGTCCCCGCCGCCAGGTCGTCATGATGGCCAGCACGAAGAGACCGACCGCCAGCGGGAACCAACCGCCGTCCAAGACCTTGACGATATTCGCGCCGAAGAAGCTGAGGTCGACGACGAGGAACGACGCCGCCACGAGAAGTGCGACTGCGGTGTTCCAGTGCCACAGGTCGCGCATGGCATAGAACGCCAGGATCGTGGTGATCACCATCGTCGTCGTCACGGCGATCCCATAGGCCGAGGCCAGTGCGCTCGAGGTCCGGAAGCCGAGGACCAGGCTGATCGTCGACAGGAAGAGCAGCCAGTTCACGATCGGAATGTAGATCTGGCCGTATTCGCGGGCCGAGGTGTGCCGGATGTCGACACGAGGCAGGTAGCCGAGCTGTACTGCCTGCATGGTAAGCGAGAATGCTCCGGAAATGACTGCCTGCGATGCAACAGTCGTGGCCAGCGTCGACAGGATCACCAGCGGAACCTGGGCCCATGACGGCGCCAGATGAAAGAACGGATGCTCGGCATGGGCGGCGTCATGTAGCAGGAGCGCACCCTGTCCGAAATAGTTGATGAGCAGCGCCGGCAACACAATGAAGAACCACACCAGCCGGATCGGACGCCGGCCGAAATGCCCCATATCGGCGTAGAGGGCCTCACCCCCCGTGACGACGAGGAACACGACACCCATCACCAGGAAGCCGTGCCAGCCGTTGCGAAGAAAGAACTGGATGGCATAGACCGGATTCACGGCACTCAGCACATCCGGCCGCGTCCCGATCCACCGCAATCCCAGAATGGCCAGCACGCTGAACCAGACCAGCATGAGCGGGCCGAACAGAAACCCGACTTTCTCGGTCCCGTGCGACTGCATCGCGAACAGGCCGATCAGGATGAGGATCGTCAGCGGGATGACGTAGGGCGTCAGGACCGGCGTGATGACTTCGAAGCCTTCGATGGCGCTGAGCACGCTGATGGCCGGGGTGATGACGCCGTCGCCATAGAGCAGCGCCGACCCGAAGAGTCCCAGGATAACCAGCGTCCAGGCGTGCCAACTGTTATTGCCCGACGTGCCGCCGGGAAGCACCAGGGCCAGCAGGGCGAGGATCCCCCCTTCTCCCTTGTTGTCCGCCCGCATGATCAGCACGAGATATTTGATCGAGATCACGAGGATCAGTGACCAGACAATCAGCGAGAGGACGCCGATGACGTTCTGTGGAGTGACCGGGACCGCATGCGGACCGTGAAAGCATTCCCGCAGCGCGTAAAGGGGGCTTGTCCCGATGTCTCCGTAGACGACTCCCAAAGCGCCGAGAGAGAGGGTGCCGAGATATCGAAGGCTTTTGGACTCGTGCCGCGCGGACATGGAGGAAATGGCGAGGGGAACGGAGCGGCTGCGGAAGAACCCCCCCCGCCTGCTCGGTTGAATTGTGGCCGCATTGTCTTGTCGACGCCCCCCCGCGTCAAAGGCGGAGGCCTGTGCGGCAGGCAGGGGTCGCATGTCCATCGTCTGCGGGATCGTCGAACATGTCCTGCGTCGGCGTGGTCTGGCCGTCGTTGAATCAACGGTTCGCGTCCTCTGCGGAATGCCGTCGGCGGAACGGAGCCGGTCGAGGTCAGGATGGATTCAGCTCTTCGGGGGAGCTCGGGACTTCCGAGTGCGGGCTGCTCGCTTGACGTTTCAGACCGCTTTCACGGACAACTCCACGTCGCCGTATTTTTTGTTTGTGGCTGAATTGAAACCCTTGCCGTAACCAGTTTAAGGAAATCTGAGGACTTTGCGCTATTGTCACAATTCTGTGACCCGGAATTGGTCTTCGCGACGATGGTCGAGTTCGTATAATTCGCCGCCGTTTGACGGAGTGCTCCGCGATCCTCACGTGGGCCAGAGGATCCGTGCCGTCGAGGAGTGGTCGCTGTCCATGCCCGTCCGCTGTGAGGCGGACGCTTCCCGGAAGGAGACGTCGATGCACGATGAAGAGCCCCGGTCCTTGCGCCGACTCCTGAACACGGGGTTGCGGTGCCTGGCTTGCGTGGCCGCCCTCAGCACACTGTTTGCTGTGCGGATGTCCGAGGCGCGAGGTGATGACGTGCCCGCCGGAACGAGCGTCGCCCCCGAAACGCGCGGAACCCTGATGATCATTGGGGGCTTCGAGCGAGTCGATAATTCCAAGATCTGGGACGAGTTCCTCGAACTGTGCGGGGGGGCCGGCGCACGCATCGCCGTCTTCCCGACCGCCAGCGACTACCCGCTCCGCAACGGCAACGACCTCGTCGACCACCTCAACGAGATGGGTGCCGACGCCTTCCTGGTCCCCGTCGGAATCAAGGATTTCGAGAAGGACTATAAGGACGCGGTCGACGACCCGAAGCTGATCGAGCAGGTCAAGCAGGCGAAGGGCGTCTTCTTCATCGGCGGCGAGCAGGCCCGCATCCGCGATGCCCTGCTGACGAAGGCCGGCGGCCGCACCGCCATGATGGAAGCGATCTGGAACGTTTACGACCAGGGGGGCGTCGTCGCCGGCTCGAGCGCCGGGGCCGCCATCATGAGCCGCATCATGTATCGCGAGGCCGAACAGGTCCTGGCGACGATGCTGCACGGCGTCGAATGGGAGCGCGAGACCGACCTCGGCCTCGGCTTCCTGCCGCGCGACTGGTTCGTCGACCAGCACTTCCTGGTGCGGGGCCGCCTGGGCCGGGCCCTCGTCGCCATGCACAAGCACAAGATTCCCTACGGCGTCGGCATCGACGAGGACACCGCCCTCGTCGTCGAGGCCAACGGCAACGCCCACGTCGTGGGCTACCGGGGCGTGGTGGTGATGGACATCTCCAGTGTGAACACCGATGAGAAGATCGAAGGGTTCAACCTGAAGAACGTCCGCCTCAGCTACATGGGGCACGGCGACTCGATCAACATGAAGACCCGCGAGATCACTCCCTCGCAGGACAAGCTCGACGACCGCAAGGTCGACGCGAACGATCCGGAGTTCCGCCCCTACTTCAAGGGCCGGCTCTTCTACAACGACATCATCGCGAACACGACGCTCCTCGATCTGATGTACAAGCTGATCGACAACCGCTACCAGGAAGCGGTCGGCCTGGCGTTCGACGGGGCGGCGGCCCGCGTCGGCTCGACCCCCGGCTTCGAGTTCCGGTTCCGTCGCGAGAAGGACAGCATCGGCTGGAACACCGAGATTTCGGGGAACGACGAGTACACGATCCTCAACCTGTACCTCGACATCCGCCCGATCACGATCAAGGGCCCGCTGTACGACGAGTGAACGAAAGTGGCCCTCATGCTCCGCATGAGGTTAAGCCGGACGCGTGGCGGGCGCAGATCAACGCCGCGTGCCCGAAGTTGCATCGACGTGCTGTTTGAATGCGTCGCATGCGTTCGCGGTTTGTGCCTTCGGTAGTCTTCCGGCCAAAGGCTTAACCTCATGCGGAGCATGAGGGCTACTTTGGCAACCACGGAGGGCTGCCCATGACGCCACACCCACGTCCCGTTCGATCCCTGCTGCTCCAAACTCTGCTGGGTCTGGAGTGGGGCTTCGCTGCCATCACAGGGGTGAAGCGACTGATCGGCACGCTGACACCTTCGCACTCGACGCTTGAGGCGATCACCATCGGTTCCGGACTGGCTGCGATAGCATTCGCTGCCGTCGTCTGGCAGCGGCGTGGTTCCACATCAACGACATCGTCGGATGCCTCCCGGGAAGCCGACATCGACCGTCACTCGCGGGGACGACGATTCCTCACGGCTGTCCGCTTTTCAGCAGAACCGTGGTGTCTGTGCCTTCTCCCGGGGCTGCTCGTCTCCCTCTGCCTTGCGCGTCACTCATCGTGGGCTGCCGCACTCGGCGTATTCCTGGCGGGTACGGCCGGCTACTTGCTGCCGTTGCTGACGCATCTCCGCCGGCGCGAAGCCGTGTCAATGGAATCAACGTGGCACCACGTTCCCGAAGAGACCGCCGACGAGTTCAGGCCGCTCGGCATCGTCTCGGCGAACCACGAATTCGAGGACGATGATGTCGTCGATTCCGAACCACAATACAACGAGGCCGAACTCGACGAAGAAGAGGCCGACGCGTCCGGCGTGTGCCAGCGAGTCGTTCGACGGGCGACGGAATCCGGCGAGTCGATCGATGCCGTCTACACGGTCAGTTTCGCCGCAGGTTCGAGCCACGCGGCGTTGCACATGACGTTTCAGCCACCGTTCGCCCACCTCCCGCACGTCAACGCAATGGTCGTGGACTCCGAGGATTCGGTGCGACTCTCCCCAGCGGTCGTGTACCGTTACGGCGCACGCATCGACCTGCGCCGTGCGGCCACGGCCAGCGAGATGTCTGCCGTCTTGTCCGTCGAAGTCGCCGCTGCGGCGCGCAGAGTGAAGGCGGCGTAGGGGCGGGCCTCGTCAAACAGCTTCGACAGCAACGTAACGCGGATGCTCCTCTCCGCGAACCCTTCCGTTTGAAGACGCTGAATCACCGGCCACGATTCTGAAACCCGCGGACGTGAGTGCTAAAGGCACGGGATGCCGCACAGTCCCTCGGCATAGCACTGGGCCGCGCATCGACCGACCACCAATCCACCTATTGCACCGGGCGGACGGGGACGTCCGCTCAGAGACGGATCTTGCAGGGGATTCCGGCGCTTCCTAGAATGCCGGGAATAGCGTTTGCAAGGTCTCTCCGCCGCTCGATTTCCGTCGCCGCACCGGTTTCGGCCTCCAGGCACCAGGTTTCGGCCAACGGACGGGCAGCTGGAGCCGTGCGTTCGTTCTTCCGGAAGAGTCTCCGCGCGGCCGCACCGTCGCAGTCCGCGGACCCCTTTTTCGACCAGGTCTCAGCTCGCGTTCGGGGTCTCACTTTGCACGGGGTGAAGCGGATTGCGGTCCTCGGATCGACAGGATCGATCGGCACCAGCTGCCTCGATGTCCTGTCGGCCAGCCGGGATCGTCTGCGCCCTGTCGCCCTCACCGCCCACCGCCGCTGGGAGCAACTGGCCGAGCAATGCCGCCAGTTCAACCCCTCATATGCGGTGGTGACCGACGACGCGGTCGCCCGTGACGTCCGCCGCAGCGATTTCCCCAGCGACACCCGCTTGCTGTTCGGCGGCGATGGTGCGGCGGAAGTCGCCAGCTCTCCCGAGGTCGATGTAGTGGTGGCGGGGATCGTCGGAGCGGCGGGGCTTCGCGGCGCCTGGGCGGCCGTCGAAGCGGGGAAGACGCTGGCGATCGCGAATAAAGAGACGCTGGTCGTAGCCGGCCCGCTGGTCATGGACATGGCGGCCCGCACCGGCTCGAAACTGCTGCCGGTCGATAGTGAACACAGTGCGGTCTTTCAGGCCCTGCAGACGGGGCGATCGGCCGAGGTGCGACGAGTCGTGCTGACGGCCAGCGGCGGGCCCTTTCGCGGCTGGACCGCGGAGAAATTGAAGGAAGTGACGCCCGAGCTGGCCCTCAAGCACCCGACCTGGGACATGGGGCCGAAGATCACGATCGACTCGGCCACGATGATGAACAAGGCCCTCGAAGTGATCGAGGCGCGGTGGCTGTTCAACCTGCGGGCCGACCAGATCGCGGTGGTGGTCCACCCGCAATCGATCGTCCATTCGATGGTCGAGTTCGTCGACGGCTCGGTGATCGCCCAGCTGTCTCCCCCCGACATGCGGCTGCCGATCCAGTACGCTCTGACGTACCCCGATCGGACCGAGGGAATCAGCCCTCGCATGGACTGGACGAAGGCCTGTTCGCTGGAGTTTCATCCCCCCGACATTGAGGCCTTTCCGGCCTTGCAGCTGGGGTTCGAAGTGGCCGAGCGCGGCGGCAGCTCGGGGGCCGTGCTGAATGCCGCGAATGAAGTCGCCGTGGATCGTTTCCTGCGGTGCGAGTTGGCGTTTACCGACATTCCCCGCGCGTGCCGCGCGGTTTTGAACGCTCACGATTTCAGCAGCTCGCCGACCCTGTCGGAGTTGTTGCGGCTGGATCGCTGGGCGCGAGAGGAGACAGCGCGATGGCGGGTCTGATGGTTCTGGCGGCGTTCGGCCTAGGGTCGATCCCGTCCATCCTGTATGTGGCGCTCGGCCTCGGCCTGGTGATCTTCTTTCATGAACTCGGCCACTTTGCGGTGGCGAAGTGGTGCAACGTCTACGTGGAGCGGTTCAGCATCGGCTTCGGGCCGATTTTGTTCAGCCGCAAGTACGGCGAGACGGAATATGCCCTCTCGGCCATCCCCTTCGGCGGCTACGTCAAGATGCTGGGCCAGGACGACATGGACCCCAGCCAGCTCTCCAGCGAGGACATGGCCAGGAACCCGCGGTCGTACTCGGCCAAGTCGGTCCCGCAGCGCATGGCCATCATCTCGGCCGGCGTGATCATGAATATCCTGACGGCCATCATCTTCTTCGGCGTCGCCTTCGGCCTGGGCGTCCAGCAGCTCTCGCCGGTGGTCGGAAACCTGCAGCCCGGCCTCCCCGCATGGAACGCCGGAATCCGGGTGGGCGACCGCATCAGCTCGATCAACGGCCGCCGCGTCGACACCTTCACCGACATCCTGCGCGGCGTCGCCCTGTCGACCGGGTCGATCGACATGGAAGTGACACGCGGGGAAGAAACCTTCGCGCTGAACATCACGCCCGACAAGAGCGGCAAGGCGACGCGGCGACGCATCGGCGTGGCCCCGACGAATTCGCTGCAACTCGGCAAATTCCCGGACAAAACGGTTCGCTCCGTGATTCCCCGTTCGGCCGCCGCCCGGGCCACTCCCGAGTTCGAGCCCCGCGACACGATCACGAAGATCAACGGCCAGCCGTTCACGTCGCACCTCGAGTTCGAGCAGTACGTCTCGCGTCATCCGAATGACAAGCTGACGTTCGAAGTCGCCCGCGAAGTCGAAGGGAGCAAGGAGAAGAAGACCCTTGAAATCGCGGTCGAACCGAACCGCGTCCGCACGCTGGGGCTGTGGCTCGACGTGGGCAAGGTCGTGGCCGTGCAGAAAAACTCCCCTGCGGCCGAAGCAGGCGTGCAAGTGGATGACAAAATCGTCCGCATCGAGGGCGAGCAGCTGGGGAAGGACATCAACACGCTGCGGCTGCCGGACGTCCTCTCGGACCTGCACGGCCAGACGGTGAAGATCACCGTGGCCCGTCAGGTCAAAGGGGCCGAGCTGAAGGAAGTCGAACTCGAAATCACGCCGCGGCAGGCCCCGGGCTGGACCGACGCCCCCATGTCGATCGACAGCCCGCTGTCGGTTCCCGCCATTGGCGTCGCCTTCCACGTGGTGCCGATCGTGCTGAAGGTTGAACCGGGCAGCCCCGCCGACGGAAAGGTGCAGCCCGGCGAGCGGATCCGCTCGATCACCTTCCTCCGCACGGAATCGTCCGAGCCCGACACGTACCCGAAAGAGCCGATCACGATCGCGGACGAAGAAAAGGACGTGAAGCAGGAAGGCTTCTACACGAGCGCCTTCTGGAAGCTGCAGGAACTGCCGAACCGCACCGTGAAGCTGGTCGTCAGCCGCGAAGCCGAGAAGACCCGCGAAGTGATGATCGAGCCGACGGCCGAGGGCTTCGGCGACTGGAACTCGCCCGACCGCGGCTTCCTGTTCGACGAGGACTGGATCACGCTGAAGGCGGAAGGTCCGGCCGAAGCGGTGAACCTGGGGATGACCCACACCCGCAACTCGGTGATGGACATCTACCTGACGCTGCGGAACGTTTTCACCGGCGATGTCTCGCTGAAGGAACTGCACGGCCCCGTGATGATCGCGAAGGTCGCGTATGCGGCCGCCAGCCAGGGGGTCGCCGACCTGTCGCTGTTCCTCGGACTGCTGAGCGTCAATCTGGCGGTCATCAACTTCCTGCCCATTCCCGTGCTCGACGGCGGCCACATGGTCTTCCTGATGTGGGAAGCCGTGACGCGACGCAAGCCGAGCGAACGCGTGCTCGTCACGGCCCAGTACTTCGGCATGGCCTTCGTGCTGGGACTGATGGCGCTGGTGCTGTTCCTCGACCTCTTCGTGCACTCGGCGAAGGGGAATTGAGGTCGAGCGCGAGTGAGCGCATCGACGCTGCGTAGCACGGGCACTCATGCCCGTGCGTGAAGTTTGAGTCTCGTTTTCGCACGGGCATGAGTGCCCGTGCCACGTCCGGACGCCCCGCACACGTCCCATGATCCTCGAAGGCGTCGTCACCACCCATGATGCGGACGGGCGGCTGAACGTCGCTCCGATGGGGCCGATTGTCGACGCGGAGATGACGCGTCTGGTGCTGCGGCCGTTCAAGACGTCGACCACCTACCGCAACCTGCAAGCGACGGGGTGCGGAGTCTTTCACATCACTGACGACGTCCTGCTGATCGCGCGGGCCGCTTTGGGACAACTCGAGGAAACGCCGCAAACCTTCCCCGCCGAGCGGATTGACGGTGCGGTGCTGCGCGACGCCTGCCGGTGGTACGAGTTCGAGGTCGAATCGCTCGAGGATTCGCAGGATCGCACCGAGATTGTCGCGAGAGTCGTGCATGTCGGACGGCTGCGCGATTTCATCGGACTTCACCGTGCCCGGCATGCGGTCATCGAAGCGGCTATTCTGGCGACGCGAATTCATCTGACCGGCCGCGAACCGGTGCTTCAGCAGATGGCCGGACTTCGCTCGGCCGTCGAGAAGACGGGAGGAGAAGCCGAGCGAACCGCGTTCGCCATGATCGAGCGATTCGTGCGGGGCGAGGGCGATTCCGGCTCGGCGAATGCGAGCCGCGAAGTGCGGGTACGAACGGGCGCCCGGCTGCATTTCGGGCCGTTCGCCGTGGGCGCGACATCGGGACGACGCTTTGGCGGCGTCGGATTGATGATCGATGCTCCGGGGATCGATCTCACGGTGAGCGCGGCGTCCGCAGGTTGCTCGCAGGATCAGGTCGAGTGCGACTCCATCGTGCGGCGACCAATCGAAACGGCTCTCCACCGCTATCGCCAGACGATGCCGGATGGCGCTTCGCTGCCGCCGGTCCACGTTCGAGTCGACTCCTTCATTCCGCCACACGCGGGGCTCGGCTCGGGAACGCAGACGGCGCTCGCTGTCTCTCGCAGCCTCGCCGAGTGGGAGTGCCGCATGGGCGTCTCAACGAACCGGCCAGCGGGCACTGCCGTTGCCGCGAGCGAACTGGCTCGCCGCACCGGACGCGGCCTGCGATCGGGCATTGGGATCGCGGGGTTCGACAGCGGGGGGTTGCTGATCGACGCCGGCAAGTCATCCCCCGACGGGATCGGAGCCCTCGTCGCGCGGCTCGAAATGCCCGCATGGCCCTTCGTGCTGATCACGCCCAAGGACCGCCCGGGGCTTTCCGGAGCGGAAGAGCGCGAGGCCTTTTCCCGACTTGGCCCGATGCCGCCCGAGTTGACCGACCGTCTCTGCCGCATCGCACTCCTCGACCTGGCCGGCGCGGTCCGTGAATCGGACTTCGAAGCTGCCAGCCGGGCGCTGGGCGAGTTTGGCACGCAGGTCGGTCAATATTTCGCACCGGTCCAAGGCGGAACCCTCGCCCATCCGCAGATGCGAGAACTGGCCGCCCTGTTGCGGTACGAGGGGTTCGAAGGCATCGGGCAGACGTCGTGGGGACCGACTCTGTTTGCGATGGTTCCCGACGCCACCGCCGCCGACGCCCTGACGAGCCAGCTTGCGGCGATGTCCGAGGCGGCCGGGTGCGTCGTTCGCACGGCTTTCCCGCGCAACACCGGCGCGACGGTTGCCGAGAGTCACTCCTGATCAAGGTCCGATGGCCGAGCGTCCACACATCCGACATACTGGGGGCAGGTCGTGCGTATCCCTTTCTCCCATCGCGAACTACTCGAATTCCTGTTGACGTACCGGGGGACCGGGCTCAGTCTCGCGGATTTCTTCCTGCCGATCTCGTTTCAGGTGGCGGCATACCTCGCCATCGTTGGCCTGATCGTGGGACTTTCCTACTGTTTCGTCCCCTTCGCGCCCGCGCTGGGTTTGCTCACGATCTTTCTCCTGGGTCTATTCTTCGGAGACTGGTCCCGGAGCCACCTCATTCGACAGCGAATCATCCGGACTTGGCCCTTCCTGGCTGACCTGATCCGCCGGGACGAGGTCGAACATCTTGGGGTCCTTCATCAGATTCAGGTGAAGCCCAAGGTCGTCAGTTTCGACCCGGGCTTGAAGGAGGAAATCGAGCGTGAAATGTGAAACCAGGAGAAATGAATCGACTGCGCTGTCCGACTTCGCAAAGAGCAGCGAAAACATCGATGTAAAGATCTTCCCTGTTCCTTGACATTCCCAAACCGGATTACTACATTGGCGAACTTCCCGTTTTTGGGCGAGCTGCCGCGACGGGCGTAAGTCCTTGGTTTTGAGGAAGTTAACAGTGGCCGGCGAGCGCATCAGAATCCGAATGGAAGCCTACGACCATTCGGTTCTCGACCAGTCTGCAAGCGATATTGTCGATACCGCGAAGCGGACCGGGGCCATTGTTCATGGGCCCATCCCCCTTCCCACGAGAATTGAGCGGTACACGGTCCTCCGTAGCCCGCACATCGATAAGAAGTCGCGCGAGCAATTTGAAATTCGCACGCACAAGCGGCTCATTGATTTGATCCAGCCGACCGCCAAGACGATCGACGCTCTCAACAAGCTGTCGCTCCCGGCCGGCGTCGACATCAAGATCAAGGCGACCTCAGGCTGAGGTGGCAAGAATAGGGGGTCCGTGGCCACGCAGGTCTCCGGGCTTCTGGAAGAATCAGGCGTCGAATCGGCTGTCGCCGGGCTCGAAATTCCGGCGACGGCTTTGTTGTTACTCGACGCCCTGTTCCTTGTGGTGAATTCTGCTCCTGTTGTCGATGGCGACTGCGGGAGAGTGTCGATCAGTATCAGGTAGAGTTATGGCTTCGATTTCCGCTCCCATCAAGGACTCGACCGGCAAGCAGGTCGGGACCTACGAGCTCGATCCGGCCGAGCTGGCGCCGCGCATCAGCAAGCAGCTGCTGCACGACGTCGTCGTCATGTACGAGAACAATCTCCGTCAGGGGACGGTGAAGACGAAGGGGCGCGGCGAAATCGCCGGCAGCACGATGAAGATCTTTCGCCAGAAGGGGACCGGGCGGGCTCGTGCGGGTAACAAGCGAACCGGTAAGCGGGTCGGCGGCGGTCACGCTCATGCCAAGGTTCCGGTCGATTATCGCTATCGCCTCCCGCGGAAGGCGATTCGTCTCGCGACCCGGATGGCCATTCTGAGCAAGTTCCAGGACGGCCAGGTGATCGTTCTCGATCAGCTCCGCCTGCCCGAAGCCAAGACGAAGCATGTCGCCGCAACGCTGAAGGCCTTGGGTTTGTCGGAGACGACCGCCTTGCTGGCAATCGAAAAGCCCGATCCGACGGTCTGGCGCTCGGCTCGTAACATTGAATCACTGTGGGTTTCGCCGGCCGGCGAACTCAATGCCTACGATGTGCTCCATCAGCGGCAGCTGGTTTTGACGAAGGCGGCCCTCGACTGGCTGCGGAACCCGACTCCCTCGTCGAACTGAGTCGGCGGGCGGTAGGGTTGAGTGAATCGCAACCGGGTTGATCGTTCAAAGGTGTGGCCATGGCGGTGCTTTCCGAATCGGGCGTCGAGCTCCTTCCCCACCAGATTGTGCTGCGGCCGCTGGTGACGGAAAAGGGGACGCATCTGTCCGAGAAGCTGAATACGTATACGTTCAAGGTTCACATGCTGGCCGACAAGGAATCGATCCGCAAGGCGGTCGAGGAACTGTGGAGCGTGCGTGTGGTGGATGTCCGCACCCAGCGTCGCGTCGGCAAGACGCGTCGCCACAAGATGCGGGCGGGTCAGCGGTCCGACTGGAAGAAGGCCCTGGTCAAGCTGCACGAGGAAGATCGCATCGCGTTCTTCTAGGAGTTGCGGTTTGGGGTTGAGGTTCGGTCGGCAGGCTGATTCGACGCAGCTTGGTTTTGCGAACAAGATCGGGACGGAATCATGGGAATTCGATTCTACAAGCCAACAACTCCGGGTCGTCGCGGCGCGTCCGTCAGCGACTTCGCCGAGTTGACCGATAAGCACAAGAAGCCCGAGAAGTCGCTGCTCGTCCGCTATAAGAAGAAAAGCGGCCGCAACTTCCAGGGCAAGATCACGGTCCGGCATCGCGGCGGCGGCCACAAGCGGATGTATCGCCTGATCGACTTCAAGCGAAGCGATCGCGACGGCGTCCTCGCCGACGTCACTCACATCGAATATGATCCGAATCGTTCGGCTCGTATTGCTCTGATCGTTTACCCGGACGGCGAAAAGCGGTACATTCTCGCCCCCCAGGGTCTCGAAGCAGGCCGGAAGGTTTCCAGCGGTCCCGATGCTGAGCCGGAAGTGGGCAACTGTCTTCCGCTCGAAAAGATTCCGCCCGGAACTCCCATTCATAACATCGAGATGCAGCCGGGTCGCGGCGGTCAGCTGTGCCGCAGCGCCGGTGTCTCGGCCGTCATGAACGCCCGCGAAGGAACCTGGGCCCAGATCACTCTTCCGTCGGGCGAAGTTCGCCGTATCCCCAGCCAGTGCCGGGCGACGATTGGTGAGCTGAGCAATCCGGACCACATCAAGATCGTCATCGGTAAGGCGGGTCGGACCCGCTGGAAGGGTCGTCGCCCGCACGTTCGCGGCGTCGCGATGAACCCGACCGCTCACCCGATGGGTGGTGGTGAAGGTCGTACGTCGGGCGGACGGCATCCCTGCAGTCCGACCGGAAAGCTGGCGAAGGGCGGACGGACGCGGAAGCGCCGGAAGCCGTCGACTTCGGCCATCGTCCGGCGTCGCCGGTCGGTGCGGTATGGTCAGCTGAAGCTGTAGTTTTGTGGAATTGATGACAAGAGTGTGCGGTCTGGCCGAGTTTCCGGATCGATTGAACTTACGCTGAGCGGGTCGAGAGGCGTTTCATGGGTCGTTCACTGAAGAAGGGGCCGTTTGTCGACCCCAAGCTGATGAAGAAGGTCGAGAACCTCAACGCCAGCGGGCGCAAGGAATCGATCAAGACCTGGGCGCGTCGCTGCACGATCCCTCCCGATTTCATCGGCCACACGTTCCTGGTCCACAACGGCCGCGTCCACATCAATGTGTACGTGACCGAAGACATGGTGAATCACAAGCTGGGTGAGTTCGCTCCTTCGCGAACCTTCAAGGGGCACGGGGCCCGCGGCAAGAAGTAATACGGTCTGGTGTTGGCGTCTGGTCTGGCGGAAGTTGGCGGCGTTCGAGACGAGGGTGCGGCAATGGCTTTGGTTCGGGCGACTCATCGTTATGCACGGATTTCACCGTGGAAAGTGCGTCGGTTCGCCGACCTCATTCGCGGGATGTCCGTCGAGAACGGCCTCAACGCGCTGCGGTATCTGCCGAATCGCGGAGCCCGGATCATCGAGAAGGTGCTGAAGAGCGCGGTCGCGAACTGCCAGGACCGCAACGCCCGCAACGTCGAGAAGCTGCGGATCGTCGACGCCCGGGTCGACGGCGGCCCGATGTTCAAGCGGGTCATGCCCCGCTCGCGCGGCCAGGCGAACATCATTCATCGTCGGCTGGCCCACGTGCATGTGGCCATCGACGCCCCCGAAGTGAAGTCGGGCTCGTAATCAGAAATCAGGTCGGTCGTGGATGGCGTCATGCGGAGTGTGACGCCGACATCAGTGCAGACAGTCGAAGCAAGCCGCTCGCCGGCATAGACAGAGGCTGAAGGGTATGGGACAGAAAGTTCGACCAACCGGATTTCGCGTCGGCATCACCGAGGGCTGGAGAAGCCGTTGGTATGCGACGAAGAAGGAATTCGGCGATCTGCTCATCGAAGACTTCAAGATCCGCAAGTTCATCAAGGGCAAGTACGAATTCGCCCAGATCCCGCGGATCGAGATCGAGCGGACTCGTGACCAGGTCGTGGTTCACCTCTTCACCGCGCGTCCGGGCATCATCATCGGGCGCAAGGGACAGGAAGTGGACCGCTTGAAGGCGGAACTGGAAGATCTGACCGGCCGCCGGATGGATCTGAAGATTGTCGAAGTCAACAACCCGCAGCGCAGTGCGACGCTGGTTGCGCAGGATATTGCTCAGCAGCTCGCCAAGCGCGGCAGCTTTCGCAAGACGATCAAGCGGGCCCTCGACCAGGTGATGGAGTCGGGCGCCAAGGGTGTCAAGGTTCAGCTTTCGGGGCGTCTCGGCGGAGCCGAAATGTCCCGGTGTGAGAAGGCCGCACGGGGATCGATTCCTCTTTCCACGTTGCGGCGACATATCGACTACGCATTGGAAACGTCCAAGACGTCGGTCGGCATTATCGGTGTGAAAGTGTGGATCGATCTCGGGGACTACGCTGACGAGGGGTCTGGCGATGGCGTTGATGCCAAAGCGAATCAAGCACCGCAAAAGTCAAAGAGGGCGCATAAAAGGTAACGCCACGCGGGGCAACACGGTCGCCTTTGGCGACTGGGGCCTGCAATCGCTGGACGCCGGACATGTGAAGGCGACGACGATTGAAGCGTGCCGTATCGCGGCCAACCAGTACATTCGCGGTGAAGGGAAGCTCTACATCCGGATCTTCCCGCAGAAGTCGGTGACGGCCCGCCCGCTCGAAACCCGAATGGGTACCGGAAAAGGCGAGCCCGATCACTGGGTGGCGGTGGTGAAGCCGGGGACTGTGTTGTTCGAACTGGCGGGAGTGTCACAGGACGCAGCACGCGAGTGCTTCGCCCGTGTGGCTTACAAACTTCCGATCAACGTGCGACTGGTCGGCCGGCGTCCTGGCCTGTGATGGGGAGTGATGACTGACGGCGGTTTTGCGGTCGCCTGAACGTCACGACAATCGGAACAACATTCTCGGGGCGTCGCACGGACGACTCCCCGAGTTGTCTTTTCGCGGAAGGATCCGTTCGAGCGAACGGAATCGGCTGCGGAGGAAAAGATCATGGCGAAAAAAGAAGAGCTGACCGAGATGAGCGACGAGCAGCTCAACTTCACGCTGGAAGAGACGCGGAAGTCGCTGTTCGAGCTGCGGTTCCAATCCGCAACCGAACGGCTCGACACGCCGAGCCAGCTGCGGAAGCTGCGGCGTCAGATCGCCCGCATCCTGACGGTGCAGCGTCAGCGCGAGCTGAAGGCGGCGTCCGTCTGAGTGCGGTGCGGCGAGAGTTCAGGTCCAGGTCGATCGGCTGTCGAGTGGTGTGGTTTTCGATCCCGGCATGTCGGCGCCATGGCGGGAGACACGTATGAGGGCACTGCCAATGACCGGCGGGAGCAAGGGGCGATGAAGAAGACTCTGATCGGCGTGGTGACGCGGGCGAAGACGGCGAAGACTCGCCGTGTCGAAATCGAGCGGCTGTTCCGCCATCCCAAGTACGGGAAGATCGTCCGTGGACGGACGATCTGCTACGTCCACGACGAAGAGAACACGGCCAAGGAAGGGGACACCGTCGAGATCGTCGAGTGCCAGCCTCGCTCGGCCCTGAAGCGCTGGGAACTGGTTCGCGTCGTGAAGTCGGTCGAGGTTCCCGCGGCCACGCCGTGAGAACGACGAGCCAAGCGGGGGCTTCCCCGGATTGCTCGTGGTAAAGACGGGGGATTGCCCCGTCTCGCAGGCGTTTGAGTCCTAAGACGGTGCAGTGGCGATCAGACAGGTCTGTCTGTCCGGCGACCCTTGAAGTTGCGACGGCGGACGTTAGAGTGAGTGGCTTCCCATGATTCAGATGCAGACCGTCGTTGACGTCGCCGACAATTCCGGCGCCAAGATTGCCCGCACCATCAAGGTGCTGGGCGGTTCTCGTCGGCGATATGCGGGCATCGGCGACATTGTCGTCGTGAGCGTTCAGAAGGCCCTCCCGTCGAGCCCAGTCAAGGCGGGCCAGGTGGTGAAGGCCGTGGTCGTCCGGACGCGTCAGGCGACCCGGCGGCCCGATGGCAGCTATGTGCGGTTCGACAAGAACGCGATCGTGCTGATCGACAACGATAACAATCCGCGTGGCACGCGCATCTTCGGGGCGGTCGCTCGCGAGCTCCGCGAACGCAAGTTCATGAAGATTATCAATCTGGCGAGTGAGGTGGTTTGAGCCATGCGGATTCATAAAGGCGATAGCGTCGTCGTGATTACCGGCGACGATTCGGGCGAAGTGCCCCGCAAGGTGGTCGAGGTCCTCGAAAAGGGGACAAAGCTGGTCGTCGAAGGGGTCAATCGCGTCTTCAAGCACGTGAAGCGCGGTCATCCCAAGAGCCCCCAGGGGGGCCGGCTGCAGCTCGAAATGCCGATCGACGCCTCGAACGTCATGCTCTACTGCACGGCGTGCAACAAGCCGACCCGCGTCGGTCACCGCTACAAGGACGACGGCCGCAAGGAACGCTTCTGCCGCAAGTGCAGCGCGTCCATCGGCGAGCCGATCAGCCCGCCGAAGCCCCGCTACGCGAAGTCGAAGTGAGGCGACCGGCTGACGGGTTGAGTCCAGTTCTCTGAGAGATTCAGTTTTTCCAGTCCGACGGTTGAAGAGGCTCCTCACTTCAGGAGCCGAGAAGCGAGAGCAGTCATGGCAAGGCTTCTGGAGTACTACCGCAAGGAAGTCGTCCCTTCGTTGAAGACGAAGCTCGGACGCGAGAATCCGCACGCGGTGCCGAAGCTGCAGAAGATCGTCATCAGCATGGGTGTCGGTAAGGCCATCCAGGAGCGGAAGCGACTGGAAGAAGCCGTGCAGCACCTCACGATGATCAGCGGTCAGAAGCCGCAGATCACGCGGTCGCGGAAGGCCGTCTCGGCGTTCCGCCTGCGTGAGAACATGGAAATCGGCTGCATGGTGACCCTCCGGGGCCACCGCATGTACGAATTCCTCGATCGTCTCATCTCTCTGGCTCTCCCTCGCGTCCGCGACTTCCGCGGTCTCAATCCGAAGGCCTTCGACGGGGCGGGGAACTACAGCCTTGGCTTGAACGAACAGCTCGTCTTCCCGGAAATTCCCGGCGACAAGGCGGCCTACGTGCAGGGAATGAATATCTGCTTTGTGACTTCCGCGACGAACAATGAGGACGGGAAAGCCCTGCTGACCGAACTCGGCCTGCCGCTGCGGAAGGAATAGTCGCTCGGGCGAGGGCCCGGCGAGTATCCCGATAGACGAAGTCCCCGAAGACGAACTTAGTACCGACTGCCAATCAGCAACGTCTCGCCTTGCGGGGCATGTCGCCTCTGGATCAGGACCATGGCAAGTACAGCAAAGATCGAAAAGGCCAACCGGAAGCCGAAGTTCAGCTCGCGGCTGGAACGCCGTTGCAAGCTGTGCGGACGGAGCCGGGCGGTGTACCGCAAGTTCCAGCTCTGCCGCATCTGCTTCCGCAACATGAGCCTCGACGGCCTCATCCCCGGCTGCCGCAAGGCCAGCTGGTGATTTCCGGCCCACGCGCCGGATTCGAAGTCATTCCATTGAAGTTTGGGCGGGACGAACTGGCTGATCCGCGCCGAGTCGAAAGCGAAAAACGACCATGATGACCGACCCCATCGCCGACATGCTCACCCGCATCCGCAACGCGGTGCAGATCGAGCGTCCCTACGTCGACATGCCGTTCTCCCGCGTCAAGAAGGGGATTGCGGAAGTCCTCCAGCGGGAAGGCTACATCTGGGACTTCGAGACCATCGAGCACAAGCCGGCGAACGTGCTGCGGATCAACCTGAAGTACGGTCCGAACGGCGAGCGGGTCATCCAGCACATCGAACGCGTCAGCAAGCCGGGTTGCCGGGTGTACCGCGGCGTCGACGACACGCCGAAGGTGCTCCAGGGGCTCGGCATCTTCGTCATCTCGACGAATAAGGGTTTCCTGAGCAATCGCGAAGCCCGCAAGGAAAACGTCGGCGGCGAACTCCTCTGCAAGATCTGGTAAGCGTCGGGCAGTTTGGGTCGGCGTCTTGCAGACGTTTCGGGTTGGTTTGAAAGTTTCTGGTTCCGGGTGAAGTCATGTCGCGGATCGGTAAAAAGCCAGTTGCGGTTCCGGCCGGCGTCGACGTGAAGATCGACGGGCAGAAGGTGACCGTCAAGGGCAAGGCGGGAGAGCTCGAGTGGAGCTTTCATCCACTGATGGCGGTTGCTTTCGACGACAAGGCCCGCGAGGTCAATGTCTCGCGGCCGAATGACTCCAGCCAGGCCAAGGCGCTGCAGGGGCTGACCCGGGCGATCGTCAACAACATGGTGAAGGGGGTCGTCGAGCCCTTCGAGAAGCGGCTCGAGATCGTCGGCGTCGGTTTCAACGCCCTGCTCGACAAGGGTTTCCTGCAGTTGCAGGTCGGGTTCGCGAACGCGGTCCGATTGCCGGTTCCGAAGAACGTCACGGTGACGGTCCCCGATCAGACGCACATTGTGATGAAGAGCTGCGATCGCCAGGCGGTCGGGCAGTTCGCCGCGGAAGTCCGTCAGGTCCGCCCGCCCGAACCGTACAAGGGGAAGGGCGTCCGGTACCAGGGCGAGTTCGTTCGCCGCAAGGCTGGTAAGGCGACGGGCGCTGGCGGTAAGTGACAGTTGGCAAGACAGGTCGAGGTCGAAGAGACGCGTTGGCGTCTGGTGGCTTCCGGAAGAATCTTCTGGAAGCACGCGAATCGCGTCAGAAGTCAGATTAGCAATACCGCTGCGGAATCATCGCAGCGACGGAGCAATGAGCGGCCATGGGTATTCGAGCCAGAATCAGCAAGGGGCGTGAACGGCGGTCGTTCCGGGTGCGTAATCGCGTTCGCCGCGATGCCCACGGTCGTCTCCGTCTGAGCGTCTTCCGCAGCAACAAGCACATTTACGCCCAGCTCATCGACGACGCGGCCGGCAACACCGTCGTCTCGGTCAGCACGCTCGATGGCGCGATCGCGGGTGCCGGGAAGTACGCTGGGAACAAGGACGCGGCGACGAAGGTCGGCAAGCTCCTGGCCGAGCGGGCTACCGCCAAGGGGATCAAGGAAGTGGTGTTCGACCGCGGCCAGTACCGCTACCATGGTCGCGTCGCCGCTCTGGCCGACGCCGCCCGCGAAGGTGGCCTTGAGTTCTGAGTGGTTTGCGGAACCGCTTTCCGGCGGGATGAGTTGACGGTACAGGGCGGAATCTGAGAGATTAGGCGGGTTTGAAGTCGGAGTCTTTCTCGGGAGTGCGGGTGTGTCGAGCGATAACAGGTCCGATTCTCCGGAGAAGGTCATCCAGATCCGGCGCTGTGCGTGCGTGGTGAAGGGTGGTCGCCGCTTCAGCTTCGCTGCCATGGTGGTCGTGGGCGACAAGCGGGGTCGTGTGGGCTGGGGCTACGGCAAAGGGGGCGAAGTTCCCATCGCGGTCGAAAAGGCGGTCAAGGCCGCCAATCGCCGGATGGTGGCCGTTCCGCTCGGCAGCCATACCGTCCCGCACCAGGTCATCGGCCGCTACGGCACCTCGCGGGTCGTGCTGATTCCCGCGGCTCCCGGGACGGGCATCAAGGCGGGCGAAGGTGTTCGCTCGGTCCTTGAGTCAGCCGGCTATACGGACATTCTGTCGAAGTGCATGGGTTCGACGAACCCGATCAATCTAGTGAAGGCGGCGTTTGACGCCTTGGCGCAATTGCGGACGCGGGAAGACGTGGCCCGGCTGCGGGGAGTGCAGGTCTGATGATTCTGAACGACGTCCACGAAGGCATCCAGAAGCACCGTCCGCGCAAGCGCATCGGTCGCGGTCTCGGCTCGGGCACTGGCAAGACGGCCGGTAAGGGTATGAAGGGTTACTTCGCCCGTTCCGGTTCGCCGCGTCGCCTCGGGTTTGAAGGCGGCCAGGTCACCATGGCCCGCCGCATCGCAAAGCGGGGCTTCAGCAACGCGTACTTCGCCAAGAAGGTCGCGGTGGTCAACGTCGGCGCGATCGAAGAGCTCTTCGAGGCCGGTTCGCCGGTCACGCCCGAGACTCTGGTCGGCGTCGGCATCGTCCAGGGCCATTTCGACGTGATCAAGATTCTGGGCGACGGCGAGCTCACGAAGCGCGTCACCGTCACCGCTCACCGCTTCTCGAAGAGCGCCATCGAGGCGATCGAGAAGGCGGGCGGCACCGTGACCGTGATTCACGAATCGGTCTGATTGCTGGCTGGTTGAACTTTCTGCGGAACGGGATGTCTCCGCACTGTCGCCGGGTTCGCCCGGCAATCCTCCTGGGATTCGAATGCCATGCTGGGAAAGCTGGTCACAATCCTGAAAATCCCCGAGCTGCGGAACAAGGTTCTGCTGACGGTTATCCTTCTGTTCGTGTACCGCATGGGCTTCTCGATGCCCCTGCCGTTCATCGACCAGGTGGAGCTGCAGGACCTGATGAACCGCAATCAGGGGGGCGGGACCGCGGGCGGTCTCGGTCAGGTGATGGAAGTCGTCGCGTTGTTCTCGGCTTCGAAGATCGGCAACAGCACGATCTTCGGTCTGGGGATCATGCCGTATATTTCCGCGTCGATCATCTTCCAGCTGCTAGGCACCGTCTACCCCCCCCTCGAGCGTTTGCAGAAGGAAGGGGAAGCAGGGCGCCGCAAGATC
The DNA here is from genome assembly GCA_020850695.1 of Planctomycetaceae bacterium. Taxonomy (GTDB): domain Bacteria; phylum Planctomycetota; class Planctomycetia; order Planctomycetales; family Planctomycetaceae; genus JADZEF01. Next base: position 23,708 of record JADZEF010000135.1, read on the forward strand.
AATGAGTACACGCGGTACGCCACCGTCGTGATCTGTCTGGTTCAGAGTTACTTCTGGATCCGCGCCCTGTCCGGAGGGCTCGGCGGATCACAGGGGCTGATCCTCCGCAGCTACGACGTCTGGTACTACCACATCGCCGGCACCATCACGATGACGGCGGGAACGCTGTTCCTGATGTGGATCGGCGAGCAGATCGACGCTTACGGCATCGGCAACGGGATCAGCCTCCTGATCATGGCGGGCATCCTCGCCCGCATGCCGGAAGCCATGATTTCGCTGCTCAAGCCGGTCATCGAGCAGGGGGCGCGCCTGGGAACCGACACCGGGGCCGAGAAGCTGATCCTGCTGGCCGGGTTGTTCGTCTTCGTGATTGTGTGGGTCATCATCATCACCCAGGGACAGCGTCGCATTCCGATCCAGAGTGCGAAGCATGTCCGTGGTCGCCGCGTGATGGGCGGCCAGCGGCAGTCGCTGCCGCTGCGGGTGAATCAGGCGGGCGTGATGCCGATCATCTTCGCGTCGAGCCTGCTGATGTTCCCGATGGTGCTGTTCACGCAGCTTTCGCATGTCTGGCCGCCGAACAACGAAGCGAGCGCGATCTACCAGTGGTGGTCGCAGACGCTCGTGACGCTGTCTCAATCGTTCCAGCGGGGTGGCGGATTCATCTACAACGTCTGCTACATCGGCCTGATCTACTTCTTCTGCTACTTCTGGACGGCCATCAGCTTCAATCCGAAGGACATGGCTGAAAATCTCAAGGACTACGGCAGCTTCATTCCGGGATACCGCCCGGGGGCACGCACCGCCGCTTACCTTGAGCAGGTGATGGTTCGGATTACTTACGTCGGTGCGGCGTTCCTCGCGATCGTCGCGGTGATCCCGACGGTGGTGGCGACCTCTCTGGGAATTTCCCCGCTGATTGCCAGCTTCTACGGTGGCACCGGTCTGTTGATTGTGGTGTCGGTCTGCCTGGACCTGGTTCAGAAGATCGACAGCCATCTGGTGATGCGGAATTATTCGGGATTGCTCGAATCCGATCAGTGATCGGTTTCGAGGCATTCGTCGACGAGTCGCTGGACTGGCGGACGTCGCAACGTGGGTTGAGTCCGGGCGAGACAGCGAAGTCAAGGGTGTGAGTCATGAAGGTCCGTTCGAGCATCAAGCGGGTGTGCGAGAGCTGCAAGATCGTGCGGCGTCGCGGGAAGGTCTTTGTGATCTGCTCGGCGAATCCGCGGCATAAGCAGCGTCAGGGCTAGTCCCGGCCTGTCGTAGAGTTTGGGGCAGAATTCGCCGGCATCTCCGGCAGCGGTCCGATCAGTTCTGGTTTGAAAGCGTTTTGAGGTTTCTGGCATGCCTCGTATCCTCGGTGTCGACCTTCCGAACTCGAAGCCGACTTACATCGCGCTGACGTACTTGTACGGTGTCGGCCGCGTGCGGGCGATCGAGATTTGCTTCCAGCTGGGCATCGACGTCCACAAGAAGGCGAGTGAGCTCAACGAAGACGAAGTGTCGCGCGTCAACAACCTTCTCGACAAGGAATACACTGTCGAAGGTCAGTTGAAGCGGGCGATTCAGGAAGACATTCGCCGCCTGCGCGACATCGGCTGCTACCGCGGCCTTCGCCATCGCCGTGGGTTGCCGGTTCGCGGTCAGCGGACCCGGACGAACGCCCGCACCCGCAAGGGGGTGAAGAAGACGGTCGCCGGCAAGAAGGGCGTGAAGGACCTGAAGTAGTTCAGGTTCGGGATGGCTTTGGGTGGTGGCGGTTGGCGATCAGGGGCGATGAGCGAGTTGGTGGCAGGCCGGATTTTCCGGCTTGTGAAGGGGTTCCGCGGGGGGCATTGGCGTGTCGAAGGCAAAGCGCAAGAAGATCCGTCGCAACGTGACGAAGGCCGTGGCCCACGTCAAGGCGACGTTCAACAATACGATCGTGACGATCACCGACCTCAACGGCGACGTGCTGTGCTGGGCGACCGCCGGCACCGTCGGCTTCAAGGGAAGTCGCAAGAGCACGCCGTTCGCCGCCCAGCGGGCCGCGGAAACGTGTGCCGAAAAGGCGTCGAAGTTCGGCGTTCGCGAGGTCGAAGTCCGCGTCAAGGGTCCCGGTTCGGGTCGCGAAAGCGCGATCACCGGCATGCAGTCGTCCGGCCTGAAGGTCAAGGCCATTGAAGACGTGACACCGCTCCCCCATAATGGGTGTCGCCCGCCGAAGCGTCGCCGCGTGTGATGCGGGCAGTCCGTCATGGTCTGCATCGGCTGGACTGTCGGTCGTATTCTTTGACCCGGCAGCGTTCGTACTTCGCCTGACACGGTTCCCGGAGATTTGAAAGATGATGCGGATTCGCTGGCGCGGGCTGGAACTTCCGAGCCGAGTTGCCGAGGAAAAGGAAGCGGGAACGCGGACGTACGGCAAGTTCGTGGCCGAGCCGTTCGAGCGCGGCTTCGGACATACAATCGGGAACAGCCTCCGTCGCATCCTGTTGTCGAGCCTCGAAGGCAGCGCCGTCACGCGGGCGAAGATCCAGGGAGTACAGCACGAGTTCACGACAATTCCAGGTGTCGTCGAAGACATCACCGACATCTGCCTCAACCTGAAGTCGCTGATCGTCAAGAATCACAGCACCGCCACGAAGACGCTGCGGATCGAGAAGAACCAGCGCGGCGTGGTGACGGGCGCCGACGTGATCTGCGACGACCAGGTCGAAGTGATCAACAAGGACCTCGTCATCGCGACGATGACGGACGACGTTCCGTTCTCGATCGAGCTGACGGTCACCAACGGCCGCGGCTACGTTCCGGCCCGCGAACATTCGGAGAAAGAGACTGAGCCGGGCGTCATTCCGCTCGACGCGGCGTACTCGCCGGTCGTCCGCGTCCGCTACAAGGTCGAAGACACCCGCGTCGGTCAGCGCACCAACTACGACAAGCTGGTGATGGAGATCTGGACCGACGGGACCGTCACGCCGGACATGGCCCTGGTCGAAGCGGCGAAGATTCTCCGCAAGCACCTCAATCCGTTCATCTCGTACCGCGAGACCGGTCCCGAGATGCCGCCGGAGGCCCATCTCCGCGATATGCTCCAGCAGACCGGCTACGCCCCGGTCGACCTGGAACTCGAAGAGAAGCTGAACCAGAGCCTCGCCGAACTGAACCTCTCCGTCCGGGCGACCAACTGCCTCGAGTCGGAAGGGATCAACACCGTTCGCGACCTGGTGACGCGGACCGACGACCAGTTGCTGCAGGTCCGCAACTTCGGCGAAACGACGCTGCTCGAAGTGAAAGAGCGGCTCGCCGTGCTGGGTCTGCGGCTGGGAATGAAGGTCCCGCGCTCGGGCAGCGGTGCGAAGCCGGCGAAGTAAGTCAGAATTCCGCCTGCGAATCGATGGATGGTTGGCGGTCGAGTTGAGTTTTCGGATTTGTCAGAGGGTGGTCTGTCATGCGACATCGTAAGCGGGGCCGGGTTCTCGGCCGGAAATCGGATCACCGTCAGGCGCTGATGCGGAATCTCAGCCGCGCCCTCATCCTGTCGCTGAACCAGCCCGAAGACGATCCGGAAAAGGCGAAGGTGCCCGGACGGATCATCACGACGCTGCCGAAGGCGAAGGAAGTCCGCCCGTTCGTCGAAAAGATGGTGACGCTGGCCCGCAAGTCGCTGGCCGCCAGCGACGCGGCGGAGAAGCTCGGCACCACCGCCAAGCGGAACAGTGACGAGTGGAAGAAGTGGCGCAAGAGCCCGCAATGGCAGGAATGGGCTAAGGCGATCGCTCCGGCGGTCGCGCTTCGTCGCAAGGCGTTCTCGTTCCTTCGCGATAAGGAAGCGGTTCGCATCCTGTTCGCCGAACTCGGTCCTCGTTTTGACAAGCGGGACGGCGGCTACACCCGCATCGTGCGTCTCGCCAAGCCGCGGCTCGGCGACGGCGGAACACGTGCGGTGCTGGAGTTCGTCGGCAACGAACGTGACCGCAAGGGCTCGAAGAAGCGGGCTCCGCTCGCCACCGAGTCGGCTCCGGCCGAAGCCTCGGCGACCTGATCGCAAAACGGATTTGCCCCACAGTTCGGTTCAAAGTAATATCGCCCGGCCTTCCTTTCGGAAGGTCCGGGCGATTTCTTGCGCGCCTGCCGGCAACTCTTCACGCCGGACCGTCGATACAATCGTGGTGAGGCGAAGGGACAGAGGAGCAAAGAGGCAGAGGAACAGAGGGGGGAACGGAGTGGTTCATGCGTGTCTCTTCCCTTTGTCCCTCGACCACTTTGTCCCTTGTTCCCTGTCGCAACGCGATCTACTTCACACCGGTGAAGCGTCACCAATAATGAGGAATGCGGGCGGACCGAACAGCGGGCCGGCCTGCAATCAGGGAAGGGAGCCATCGACGCCATGAGTGGGACCACGGCTTTCGACTTCAGCGCTGCCATGGCGCGGCTGTGTGTGGACGTCGTTCAGCGTGTGGATGAGTTCAATCACATCCGGCTCGAGCAGGTGGCCGTGACGTTCGCCCAGGCTCGCCGCCGCGTTCCCCATGGACTCCAGGCGAAGCTCACTCCGCTCCGGTTCGAGGGGGGAAGCATGGTGATGCGGCGCCGCGGCCGCTCGTGGACAATCCCGCGGCTGTACGACGGCGACCGCGAACTGCTTTACATCCTCACGTTCTATCTGCCGCGGTTTCTCGACCACAGCTTCCGCGAGAAGCTGATCACGGTCTTCCACGAGCTCTACCACATCGGCCCCGAGTTCGACGGCGACATCCGCCGGCACGAGGGGCGGTATCACGTCCATTCGCACAGCCAGAAGGAGTACGACGAGGAGATGGGCCGGTTCGTCGACCGCTACCTCGCGGGGCGGCCGTCGCCGGCGGTGTGCGGGTTCCTGATGAAGGACTTCCGCGGCCTGCAGCAACAGTATGGAGCGGTAGTCGGCCGGCAGATGCCGATCCCGCGATTGATTCCGCTGGCCGAGCCAGCCTCGGCGTGAGGCTTGAGTAGTCGCGTCTTCATCAGTGCTGCATCTCCGCAGACTCGTGACGGGACATTGTTCCCGGATCGGCCGCGCAATTACCGCCAGAACGCTGCAATGACCAGAAGCAGCAATCCGATGGTGGCCTGAAGCAGCCCCCTCAAGCGCATCCCACGTGCGAAATCGATACCGCGCGGCATGGCCCGTACAGCCGCTCGCAGTTCATCAGGTGGGACGAAGGTGCGGAGGAAGAGTCGCCGGTGTCGCGCGAAGAACAGCGTGGCGCAACTGATCGCGATAAAGCCGGCGCCAAGGAGAATACCCGGATTCATGGGGCGGCTCGCTGATGCCGACTCCGGTCAACCCATCGAGAACTGTATTGCGTGACATCACGCAAAGACGCGAACCCCGACCGAATCGCTTCTGATCGCGCGGCGGCTTCGACGGAACCTGCGTCTTCGAGTCGTTCGCGGCCTGGCGGATTGCCTCGACTCTCGGGGGCAGGTTCGTGCCGTATTCCACCGCAGACTCGTTGGGAGGCCTTCCCCAGGGCGAGTGCCGAGGCTCGCGCCCTCGGCTGCTCCATGCGAGGCCTTCGGCCGACTGTTTCCCTACTTCGAGCCGATGGCCCAGAGGGCGTCGAACGTCCGCAGATAGATGCGGCCGTTGGAGATCGCAAGCGACGCCGAGAGCGCCTCGCCGACGTCATTCGTCGCCACCTGTTCGAACTCCCGCCCGGCCTTGAAGACCGTGACGATCCCTTTGCGGGCCGCGACGTAGACGTGCCCGTCGGCATATACGGGCGAGGCGCGGTAACGGTCGCTCACGGCTCGCTTCTGATAGATCTCTTCGCCGGTTTTCGCGTCCGCACACTGGATGACGCCGTTCTCCATGCAGAGGTAGACAAGTCCGTCATGGATCAGCGGCGAAGGAACGTCGGGAGTCTTCGGCCGCGTCCATAGCACACCCGATTCCTTGTCGGTCACCATCCCCTTCGAGTCGGGGCTGATGGCGACCACCGGCCCCCCCTTGGCGGTCGGGATGACGATCAAGCCCGGAGCAATGGCCGGCGAGGCCACGAACCGCAGCGTACGGTCGTACTTCGTCTTGGGGTTCAGCAGGCCCCCCACGCGCCACAGTTCGCTGCCGTCCCGCAGGTTGTGGGCGACGGTGTAGTCGGCTCCGTGAGTGATGAGAAATGTCGTCTTGTCGCTCTTGTAAAGGATCGCCGAGGCGTACGAATGCTCGTTCTCATCGGTCCCGTCACTCGGACGGTCGACCTTCCAGACTTCCTTGCCGGTGGCCGCATCGAGACACACGACGACCGCTTCGCGCGTCGTCGGGTTCCCTTCGCCGTGGATCAGCTGCAAATAAAGGCGGCCGTCATAGAGCACGGGCGACGACGACATGCCGAACTGAATCGAGAATTTCCCGTCCTTGCCGTAGCGATTCTGAAGCTTGTCCTTCCAGACCTCCGTTCCAGCGAAGTCGAAGCAGGCAATGTCCCCCGTCCCCATCATGGCCCAGACATGCTCGCCGTCGGTGCAGGGAGACGGGGAAGCCATGTTCCCTTCGTCCCCTCGGACTTTCTTGTCCCCGCTGCCGACCTTCTTCTGCCACATCGGTTTCCCGTCGGCCCCGACGCAGACGAGGACCAGATCTCCCTCCTCTGTTACGGACGTCCCAAAAATGTGATCGCCCCACACCACGGGCGTCGCCCCGCCCGCTCCGGGGAGGACGGTCCGCCACGCGACGTTCTCGTTCTTGCTCCAGGTCGTCGGGACGTTCTTCTCGGTTGAGACGCCGCTGAACGACGGGCCGCGCCATTGCGGCCAGTTCTCAGCGGAGACCGCGTGCGACAAAACCATCACGACGACGACCGACAGCACGCACTTGAGGGCCTTGGACCCGCTTCGCCACATGAGCATCAAAGCACCGCATCCGGAGGTTTAGTTCAGGTTGTGAAGTCTGCATCATGGCGAGGACGCCGTACACCCCCCGCGCAGAATGCTTCGAGTGTGACTCGTCCCATCGGACGCGTCAATCGACCCCGATGCGTCAATGCTCGGCGGAGCGCATCCTTTCTTGGGTGGGTCACCTCCAATGTTGAATTGTCACATCCTGTGCCCGAAAGGCAGTTTTGCACCACGGAGTCACGGAGACACGGAGAAAGGCCCATTCACGGAGGGTGGAGCCGGGAGCAGAGAGCGTTTAGGGAACTTGTGATGATCTTCCCCGCCAGTACTTCCCGCTCCCTACTTTGCATTTCTCCGTGTCTCCGTGACTGTTCCGAAAATAGGCGTCACGCCCCCAAGCCATGCACAGGTGATGCCATTTTCATCATTGAGAGTGCGGCGAAGGCCTCATTCTCGACTCCGTGGTGAGAATCGCCTTTTCGCCTTCTGTCAGATCTCCTTTGGAATGGACGCCATCAACGAAGGATGCACCCTGGCCGACGTTGCGAGCCGGGAAATTTCTTGAATCTCGCGCAGAGCGACGAATCGCCTCAAGTTTCCACTTTGCCTGTCATGGGAAACACGAGGTCCGTCCGCAAGCCCACGCCGATTCCCGTCCAATTGCCCCGTTCCCATGCACCCCCCTCACCTTGGGAACCGATAATCTTGTGAGAATCGTGCGCATTCGCTCGAATGAGCGCACCCCGGTCATTGGGAAATTGAAGTCTCGGCGGTTGCCCGCCCGGCGGCATCGGCCCGACCGGTGAAGAAAGGATTCGACGATGGCCCCCCGCGTTCGGCTCGTGCTGGCAATCCACAACCATCAGCCCGTCGGCAACTTCGACGGCGTGTTCGAGGCCGCCTGCGCCGACAGCTACATCCCCTTCCTGGATGTGCTGCAGGAATTCCCGCAGATCCCGATCTCGCTTCACATCTCGGGCAGCCTTCTCGAGTGGCTGGTCAAGCACCGCCGCGAATACGTCGACCGCGTCCGCGACCTCGTGAAGCGCGGGCAGATCGAGATGATCGGCGGCCCGTTCTACGAGCCGATCCTCGCCTGCATCCCGCGCCGCGACCGCATCGGACAGATCGCCGCCTACTCGCGTTACCTGCGCGGGCTGTTCGGCGCCCCCGTCCGAGGGATGTGGGTTCCCGAGCGCGTCTGGGAGCAGTCCTTCACGTCGGACATCGCCGCCGCAGGCATCGAGTACACGATTCTCGACGACTTCCACTTCAAAAACGCGGGCCTCCGCGACGACCAGCTCTCGGGCTACTACCTCACCGAGGATGAAGGCCAACTCCTCAAGCTGTTCCCCGGCAGCGAGCGACTACGGTACACAATCCCGTTCGCCGACCCGCAGGAGACGATCGCCCATCTCCGCGACATCGCCGACCGCGTGCCGAATGCGGTCGTGGCGTTCGGCGACGACGGCGAGAAGTTCGGAACGTGGCCCGGGACGAAGGCCCACGTCTACCAGAACGGCTGGTTGCGGCGATTCTTCGAGACGCTCGTCCGCAACGCCGACTGGCTTCAGGTGGCCACGATGGGCCAGGTGGTCGATCAGGTCCCGCCCGCCGGCAAGTGCTACATCCCCGATTCAAGCTACCGCGAGATGACCGAGTGGGCCCTCCCCACGCCGCGGCAGACCGAGTTGCACGGACTGGTGCAGCGGTGGCAGGGACACCACGAGTGGCCGCAGCTTAAGCAATACCTGCGGGGGGGATTCTGGCGGAACTTCCGCGTGAAGTACCCCGAAAGCAACGAGATGTACGCAAGGATGCTCGACGTCAGCCGCCGTCTCGAAGCGCTCTCGTGCGATGCGGAAGTCCGCCAGGACCTCCTTAACGCCGCCCGCTCCGACCTCTACCGCGGCCAGTGCAACTGCCCGTACTGGCACGGAGCCTTCGGCGGCCTCTACCTGCCCCACCTGCGGAACGCGATCTACTCAAACCTCATTTCGGCCGACAACCACCTCGAAGCGGCGACCGAGCGTGTCGAGCCGTGGGTTGAAGCCGAAGTCGCCGACTACAACCTCGACGCCCGCAAAGAGGTCCGCCTCGCCGGCGACCGCCTCGTGGCGTGGCTGGCCCCGAGCCGCGGCGGACATCTCTACGAGCTCGACGTCCGCAGCACGCGGCACAACCTGCTGGCCACGCTCGACCGTCGTCCCGAGCCATACCACGACACGGTCCGTCATGCGGCGTCGCGCCAGCACGAACATCACCACGGCGCAGTGAGCATCCACGACCTCGTTCACTTCAAGCAGCCCGATCTCGACAAGAAACTCGCCTACGACAACTGGCCCCGCAAGAGCCTCGTCGACCACTTTCTGCAACCGGGCCTGCCGCTCGAAACGTTCCAGGCGGGACAAGGAGCGGTGGGAGACTTCACGACCGGCGTCTACGAGACGAAGATCCGCCGCTCGGAAGAACGCGTCGAGGCCGAACTGACGCGCGAAGGGCAACTCGGCCCGTTTCGCGTGACGATCACCAAGACCGTCGCCCTCGACGTCCGGAGCCCATCAAACCTCGAAGTCACCTATCGCCTGGACGATCTCCCGGCCCATGTGCCGATTCACTTCGCAGTCGAATTCAACTTCGCCGGAATGGCGGCCGGCGCCCCCGACCGCTACTACTACGACGGCCGCGGCCGTCAGCTCGGCCAGCTTGAGTCGATCCTCTCGATCAGCAAGTCCGAGCGAATCGGCCTGGTCGACGAGTGGCTCGGCGTCGACGTCTCGCTCGAAACGACTGACCCGGCCGAGTTCTGGACGATGCCCGTCCAGACCGTCAGCCAATCCGAAGCGGGTTTCGAGTTGGTCCATCAAAGCAGCGCCGTCGTCCCGCACTGGGAGTTCACGCTCCCCAATGCCGGCTCCTGGTCGACGCGCCTGACGCTCTCCGTCGATACCTCCGCCGCCCAGGCCCGCATCCTGCGAGAACGTGAAGCGCTCGCGGCGTTGTCGTAAGCCGCCAGCATCGGATGTGACAGCACCCAGGCTGCGGCTCTGAGCTTCCTGGGTGCCGGATCAGACGGCGATGGACTCTTGAGAATCGATCGCCCGCTCCTGTCGCTGCCGGACTTCATCCGATGCGACACCCCATTGAAAGTCGCCGGACAGTCCTTTCACCGCCGACTTTGTCCCCAACGCGATCGACTTTGAGTAATCCGCTCGATTGAGCAGGAATATCGGCGATTGCACTTTGTCCGCGAGGGAGAGCGCGAGGCGGCTCCGGGTGTCGGGCAATGCTCTGATGCGTCCCAAGGCGAATCTGCTTTCGTCTGACGGCGAACGGGTTGCGCCACCGCTCGTTGAGTTGCTCGTCCTTGAGCCGTATAGTCATTTAAATCAGTAGTGTATTCAGGACAACCAATTTTTTGCGTCGATCCCCACGGGGCAAGCCCGGTGGGGTTCGGATGAGTTTTCCATGTGGGATGATTCCACCACCACGCTCACCGCACTCGCCGAGATCCTCGAGGAGTTCATCGAGCGGTGGGAGGCGTGCGATGGAGTGACTCCGCCCACGCTTTCGGGACTGGTGCCGGGTCAAGGCGAGGCACGGCGGATTACGCTCATCGAGCTGATCAAGATCGACCTCGAATACCGCTGGCTGAAGCACAACTTCCCTCGCAAGATGGAAGAGTACATCAGCGACTTCCCCGAGTTGCATGAGGACGGGCTGCCGATCGATCTCCTCTACGAAGAATTTCACATCCGCCGGCAGAGCGGACTGAACGTCGACCCCGAGGAATTCCTGGTCCGTTTCCCCGAGCAAGCATCCGAACTGGCGCGGCTGCTGGGGATTTCGAGCAGCCATCACTCGACGTCGCTGGGGCGCGGCCTGAAACCACGGCAGCTCCCGGAATTTAGGCCGGGGCAGCAGATCGATGAATTCGATCTGCTCGCGTTCCTCGGGAAAGGAGCGTTCGCCCAGGTCTTCCTCGCGCGGCAGCGCTCGATGCAGCGACTGGTGGCCCTCAAGGTCTCGGCCGACTATGGGACCGAGCCACAGACGCTCGCCCAACTCGACCACGACCATATCGTCCGCGTGTACGACGTGCGGTCGGTGCCGGAGAAGAAGGTCCAGCTCCTTTACATGCAGTACCTTCCGGGTGGGACACTGCAGGGAGCCATCGAGGTTCTGAAGCAGACGCCCGAAGAGGATCGGACGGGGCGGGTGCTGTTGCGGGGGGTCGACCGGTCGCTCGATGCCCGCGGCGAGACGGCCGTCGATTCGCCTAACCGGCGGCAGTTCGCGGCCGCGTCCTGGAGCGAGACGGTCTGCGCCATTGGAGCGAAGCTCGCGCGGGCCCTCGACTACGCCCATCGCCACGGAGTCCTGCACCGCGACGTGAAGCCGGCGAACGTCCTGCTGACGGCCGATGCGGTCCCCAAGCTGGCCGACTTCAACATCAGCTTCAGCTCGGAAGTGATTGGAGCGACCCCGGAAGCCTTCTTCGGCGGCAGTCTCGCCTACATGTCGCCCGAGCAACTCGAAGCCTTCAGCCCCGCCCATCCGAGAACCCCCGACAGTCTCGACGGCCGTGCCGATCTTTATTCGTTGGGCATCCTGCTGTGGGAGCTGCTGACCGGTCGCCGGCCGTTCCACGATCATCCCTTCCGCGGCGACTGGACGAAGACGCTCGAAGCGATGCTGTCCGAGCGAAACCTCGGCGTGACGACCGACATGCGGAGCCAGCTACGGAAGTTTCCGCCCGGATTGCTTCGCGTTCTCACGCGATGCCTCGCCCCGCAGCGTGCCGATCGTTGGCAGACCGGCGACGAGTTGGCGCGGCAGCTCGAATTGTGTGCGCGGCCCGATGCGGAGACGTTGCTGTATCCGACCTACGACAGTCCCCGGGTGCGGATGCGGCGGTGGGCTGTCCCGCTCGTCATCGCCTTTGCGATGCTGCCCAATCTCCTCGCGACGGTGTTCAACATCACCTACAACTTCCTCGCGATGATTCAGCAGGGGGATGAGAAGCGCAAAGCGGCGTTCAACATCGCTGTCGGGTCGCTCAATACGTTCGTCTATCCGCTCGGACTCGGGATCCTGGGGTGGTTGGCCTGGACCGTCGTTCGCGGGATCAAGTTGTTGAAGCGGGGAGATCCGGTTGCGAACGACCTGCAGGCTCAGCTGCGGGCGCGGGCCCTCAAACTGGGGCACGCCGCGGCGGTGATCGGATCCGTGCTGTGGTGCATTTCCGGCGTCATCTTTCCGGTGATCATCCATATGCTCGACCCGAGAGAGTCTCCCCCGTACCTGCACTATCTGGCGTCTCTCGTGTTGTGCGGACTGATCGCTGCGGCCTACCCGTTCTACATCATTACGATTTTCGGCGTTCGCGTGCTCTACCCGGGGCTGAAGCCGGCCGAGTCGGGCTGGTCGAGCGACGTTTCGACCAACGAGCAGGTCTCGCGGATGTCGGTCTATTACCTCCTGATGGCGGCAGCCGTCCCGCTTCTCGCCGTCGCCACTCTGGCGGTCGGCATGGCCGTCGAAGGCAAAGCGGACCGCTACAAGGCGATCTCGCTCAGCGTGCTGGGGGTTGGCGGCTTCGTCGGAGTGCTCCTCTTGTATCCGGTGTTCCGCCTGCTCCAGCGCGAGCTTGAGACACTGCACCGGGTCTCGTCAACCGACGCCCAAGAGACGTAGACGCCCTCCTGCCGAACATCGTGGCGACTTTGAAAGACGTCCGGGTGCGAGCTACGATCGCACCGTTCGAACTTGAATCGGCCATTCCCACGAACGACACCCGAGGCGCTCCCGTGTCACGCATGCCTGCCCGCGCGGCGATCTGTCTGGCTCTCCTCGTGATGATTTCCAGCGCACTCCACGCGGACGATCAATGGGTCGTCTACGAGGGGAAGGCAGGCCCCGGCAAAGGGAAGCACATCGTCCTCGTCAGCGGGGATGAGGAATACCGCTCCGAAGAAGCGCTCCCGCAGCTCGGGAAGATCCTGGCCGTCCACCACGGCTTCAAGTGCACCGTCCTGTTCGCGATCGACAAGAACGACGGCACGATCAACCCGAAGGAAGTGAGCAACATCCCCGGGCTCGAATCGCTCAAGACCGCCGACCTGATGATCATCGCCACGCGGTTCCGCAACCTCCCCGACGAGCAGATGCAGCACGTCGTCGACCACTTCGAGTCGGGCCGCCCCATCATCGGCCTGCGGACCGCCACGCACGCGTTCAACATTTCGGGCAACAGCAAGTTCTCGAAGTGGACATGGACCAGCAAGGAGCCGTCGGGAGGTTTCGGCCGGCAGGTGCTGGGAGAGACGTGGGTCGCCCACCATGGCGCTCATGGAAGCGAAAGCACGCGCGGCATCGTCGCCCCCGGCAAGGAATCGCACCCGATCCTCCGCGGCATCAAGGCGGGCGAGATCTGGGGACCGACGGACGTCTACACCGTTGCCATTCCGCTCCCCGGCGACAGCCAGCCGCTGGTCCTCGGCCAGGTGGTGAAGGGGATGAAGTTCGACGATCCGCCGCTGGAAGGAAAGAAGAACGACCCGATGATGCCGGTCGCCTGGACGAAGACCTACAAGGGAGCGAACGGCAAGTCGGCCCGCATCTTCACCACGACGATGGGAGCGGCCACCGATCTCGTCGCCGAGGGGACGCGACGGATGATCGTCAATGCGACCTACTGGGCTCTCGGCATGGAAGACCAGATCCCCGAGAAGTCGAAGGTCGATCTGGTCGGCGAGTTCAAGCCGACGCCCTTCGGATTCGACAAGTTCGTCCGCGGAGTGAAACCCGAAGCCCACGCGATGAAGTAACGGGAATCGGCCTGCTGCGTGCGATGGGTTTCGCCCGTTCCTGGAAACCCGCACGTCCAGCGCATCCCGTGTTTCTCCCAGCGACGATGACCGCGCCCGGAGCCGGGTCAAACGTCAATCGACGCGCGCTCCGCTCGACGTCTTGTGCCGCAGCAGGATCAGGTCGTAGCTCTGAAGGATATCCATCGCCTGCAGAAGGGCGTTCCACACCTGTTCCGGTTCCGGACGGGTCTGGTATTGGTTGCGGATGGTTTCGACAATCTCGCCCATCGTGCGGCGATTGTCGATCAGCCCCGCAAACTGCACCACAACGGGCACGCGGGCGATGTCCACGTTGACCGTGATCCCTCCCCCCAGCTTGACCGAGATCCGGCAGTTTGGAGTCTCCGCCTTGATGAGGCACTCGCGGACGTTGTTGAGGTTCGCGAACCGCCCAAAGAAGGGAATGTTGTCCGGGTCGCGACGATCGATGCCGGTGTCGGCGGACGGAGTGGCCCAGAACGCATGCTTGATGATGGCCCCGTTCATCAGTTCGGCCGCCGCCTGCTGCTTCTCTCGCGGAAGCGCCTGGAGCGACTCCCGGAGCGCGGGGTCGGTCGCGAACAGCAGCGGGTTGTAGAGCGTCCGATAGTCGACGGAGAACTCCTGCAGCCGCATCCCGGACGTCGCCAGATACTCGTGCAGTTGCGGAATGGTGTAAGCCCGGTCCTGCGAATGCAGGAAGAGGTCGTAGACCTCGACGTCGTTCTGACGCGTGCTGCCAAATAGCGAGGCGGCGCGGCGATACCAGTTGGTTTCCGGCAGTCCCTCGAGCATGGCCCGCGTGCGCTCGACCGCCTCGCCTTCATCGATTCCCGGCGGATTGACCATCCGCATCAGTTCCTGCATCTGGTAGACGCCGGTCCGCCCATATTGACCGTAGACCATGAGGCCCATGGCGCCGTCGTCCTTCAGCACGCTTCGCAGCGCTGCCAGGCCGGCCACGGGATCGGGCAAGTGATGCAGCACGCCCGAGCAATTGACGAAGTCGAACGGCTCGAGCCCCATCTTGCCCACGTCCAGCAGCGAGCCTTGGATCCATTCCACGAACCGCCCGAGGTTGCGGGACTCGATCCGCTTGCGGGCGACGTCCATTGACGCCTGGCTCAGATCGACATAGACGATCCGCGCGTTGGTTTCACGCAGCTGGTGGGCCAGGTGTACGACGGCATCGCCTGTGCCGCCGCCGGCTACCAGGGCTCGGAACCCCGTGCGGAAATCCTTCCGCCCGCGATAGCAATACGCATTGACGGCCGCCAGATCATCAAGCCCGGTCACGATGAGACGCGTCCGCTCATCCGCGGGGTCGCGCAGCGGATACGGGAAACGTTCGTACTGCTTGCGGACGCGGGTCGTCGTCTGGCAGGCATGGCTCAGTGTGGTCATGGATCGTCTCGTGCTGCGGCGGGTCGGCCCGCGCTGTAGAGATGGCGACGAGAGGTCTTTGTCGCCACGCGAGAACTTGAGTCTTTTCGTGCGGCACCTGCCGATTCCGGCCATTCCGCGGAATTCGGACGGTCTCCCCTGTCTCTATCGACTTTTCAGAGGGCGAGAGGTCAATGAAGTGCCCGCCGGCACGGACGGAGCACGTTGCGCCGCTCCGCCAAAGAGGGCGCAAACCGGCACTCTCCCCTGCCTTCCGGAGGGGAATCGCTCGCAATCGGCTGGCTTTACTCCGTCGAAAGACGCCTCCACAATGTCGCCGGTGAGGCTGAAATCCCGACTTTCCTGGCGAGGATGACTCATGTCGACCCGCGCTCCGTCCCCCGTCTCATGCCGCTGCCTGGCGCTTACGGTGATGGTCACGGCTGTCTCCCTGGGAAGCGTCTCCTCAACAGACGCCCAGGAGCTGCCCCTCGTCCGGGCGGTCGAACAGCAGCCATTGGTGTCGGCGACCGAGCGATTGCTCGAAGCGCTGCAGTTCGTCGGCTCCCCGCTCCCCGCCGAAGAGGAGAAGGCGCTCAAGGACGCGATGAAGACGACCGACGCCGACGCCTGCATCAAGGGCATTCAGAAGGTGCTCGACAAGCACTGCCTGGCGAGCGTCAACATCAACCCCGAGAGCCGCGTCAAGGTCAGCGAAGGGCCGGTCACCAAGGAACTGGTTCGCAACGGCTGGCGGACATTCCTCGTCAAAGTCCATAACGAAGCAGGCATCAACCCGAAACTGATTCCCGAAAGCCCCAACTCCGCCCCGCAATTCAAGCGGAGCTCGAACTCGCCGAGCCCGAAGGCCGAGATCACCCTCGCCGACGCTCAGCAGCGGTGGCTCGACATCGCCATGTTCGACAGCCAGCCCCTGAAGCCGACCCTCTCGGGGCTTGGCCTCGAATACCGCATCATCCAGCTCTACAGCCGCGACGTCGGCCGCCGCGAAGCGAAGCTCGGATTCAACGTCGGTCAGGGGACGCAGGATCTCGGTTTCCGCGAGGCCGTTCCAATTCTGTTCAACGCGGTTCCGTCCGTTGAAATCTCGCTCGGCGTGAAGGATTTCGACGGCACGCCGACGACCGCCGCCTTTGTGATCCGTGACAAGTACGGCCGCGTCTATCCGAATCCGGCGCGGAGATTTGCGCCAGACTTCTTCTTCCACAACCAGATTTACCGGGCCGACGGCGAATCGGTTCATCTGCCGCCGGGCGAGTTCACCGTGACAGTCTCGCGCGGCCCCGAGTACCAGGTCGACACGCACAAGCTCGAAGTCAAGCCGGGAGTCGTCAGCCAGAAGGCCCAGTTCAGCCTGCGGCGATGGATCCACGCGGCGAAGCGAAACTGGTACTCGGGCGACCATCACGTCCACGCGGCGGGATGCGCCCACTACGACAACCCGACCGAAGGCGTGACCCCCGCCGACATGATGCGCCACATCCTGGGCGAAGACCTCAACGTCGGGTGCGTCCTCTCGTGGGGGCCGTGCTGGTACACGCAGAAGCAGTATTTCGAAGGGAAGACGTCGGCCCTGTCGAAGCCGAACTACCTCATGCGCTACGACGTCGAAGTGAGCGGGTTCCCTTCTTCGCACGCCGGGCACCTCTGCCTCTTGAAGCTGAGCGAAGACGACTACCCCGGCACCCGCCAGATCGAAGAATGGCCGAGCTGGACGCTGCCGGTGCTCAAGTGGGGCAAAGATCAAGGGGGCGTCGTCGGCTACAGCCACAGCGGATGGGGCCTGACCCTTCCCGACTACATGCCCGATGGTTCGCGGCAGTTCATCGAGAAGCCTTACTCGCCCACGCCGACGGGCTGGATGGGCAAGGCCCCCGACAAGCTCCCCGACTACGCGATGCCGAAGTTCGACGGCATCGGCGCGAACGAGTACATCGTCACGACGGCCCTCGACACCTGCCACTTCATCTCGGCCGTCGACACCCCGTCGATCTGGGAACTCAACATCTGGTATCACACGCTGAACTGCGGCATGACCACCCGCATCAGCGGGGAGACCGACTTCCCCTGCATCTACGGCGACAAAGTGGGCCTCGGCCGCATCTACGTAAAGCTGAAGCCCGACCAGAAGCTCGACTTCGACACCTGGATCCTCGGAGTGAAGGACGGCCGCAGCTATTGCGGGGATGGACTTAGCCACATCTTCGACTTCAAAGTGAACGACGTCGGAGTCGGCGAACCAGGCTCGAACGGCAAGCTGAGTCAACTTGATCTCGCGAACCCGGGAAAGGTCAAAGTCTCGTTCGACGTCGCCGCCCTGCTGGCCGAGCAGCCGAACGACGAGACCGAGCGGATCCGCAAGACGCGTCTTGATCAGAAGCCTTACTGGCACCTCGAACGCAGCCGCCTCGGCAACACGCGCACGGTCCCTGTCGAAGTCATCGTCAACGGCTACCCCGCCGCGACAAAGAACATCGTGGCCGACGGCAGCACCCAGCCCCTGAATTTCGAAATCGACATTCCGTACTCCAGCTGGGTGGCGGTTCGCATCCTGCCTTCGGTGCACACCAATCCGGTGTGGGTGGAAGTCGGCGGCAAGCCGGTGCGGGCCAGCAAGCGCAGCGCCGAGTGGTGCGTGAAGGCGGTCGAGACCTGCTGGAGCGCGAAGAAGGAACGCATCCGCGAGCCGGAGCGCGAAGCCGCCAAGGCCGCTTACGACAAAGCGACGGCCATCTATCAGAAGGTCCTGAGCGAAGCCGTTGCCGAATAACTGAACGCAATTCGAACCGAAGCGTGGGAATAATGAAAAAGCGAGCGTGGCGCTGGAGTGTCCTCGCACTGATCATCGAGCTCGGGGCGCGGGTCGCCTCCTGTTCCGCACAGCCGACTTTCGAATTCGGGCCGTTGCACGACCTCCGCGCCGACGAAGGACGACAATCGTTCGGAACGATCGTCAGTCTGGACGTCGTGTCGTGGTCGGCCCCGGACGCCCGCGATCTGCTCATCGGACGGCTCTGGGACGGAGTCTATCTCTATCCGTCAAAAGACCTGGAAACGATCGGCGAGCCGATCAAACTGTGCGACCAGCTGGGACACGTCGTCCTGATGGTCGAGCCGCTCCCCCTCGCCGGCGACGGGACGCAGTGGGTGATCGGCGCGGATCGCCAGGGACGGATCTCGTGCCTCAAGCGGGTCGGCAAGTATCCTGATCTTCGGCTGGAGCTCGCCGAGACGCCGATGAAGACGGCGGACGGATTGCCGTTCAACATCCCCTTCATGAATCCGAAATACCGCCTTGCCGAGCGGCCCGAACTGATCTGGCACCAGGACTTCAATTACACGTATCCGGCCCTGTTCCCGCGGCAGGGGAAGGCGGTCGATCTCATCTTCGGCGACTGGGGAGGCGAACTGTGGTGGCTTCCCCGCACAGGCGACCGAGACGGCTTGCCGGTCTACGGCGGAACACCGTACGCGAAACGCGACGGACGACGCTTTGCCCGCCCGCAAAACCTCCTGGCCGACGAAAAGGGGAATACGATTCTGCTGGGGCAGGCCCGCGAGTTCGACGACAGCTACCCCGGCGGCGCCACTCGACCCGTCGCCTACCGCAACGAGAGCACGAAGTCGGACGATCTGATCGTCCTGTGCGGGATGCTCGGGAATGAATTCCGTTACCTTCGACAGGTGAAGTCCGGTGCGGACGGCGAGCCGATCTTTCGCGATATCGGTTCGGTCGTCATCGACAAACTCCCCGACGAGGGCTACGACCCCTACAACTACCATGCGGTACTGGCAACAACCGGCGATGCCGCCTGGCCCGACCTCCTCGTCACACGCGGCAGCGACATCGCCGTCTGCCGCAACAAACGTGTCGAAGGCGAGATTCCGCTGTTCGAGTTCGTCCGCTGGGTGGGCGGCAGGAACGTCCCCACCCGCGGCTACAACTTCACCGAAATCCTCACAGGGGCGGACGGCCGACGATATCTCCTCGAGAACGACACCACGTGGAGTTTTCGAGAACTGCGCGTGAAGGACGGTCTTCCGCAGCTCTCCTCTCAACGGCTCCCGCTGCTCGATCAGAACGGCGTCTTCCAAGTCGATGGAGACACCGACGCCCAGCATCTGACGAAGTGGGGTTTTCATCGGGCGACGCTGTGGGACTACGACGGGAGTGGCAAGCAGCACCTGCTCGCCGGGACCGACAAGGGTCTCCTTTACCTGCTGCGGTCCGAGGAACCGCTCGGCAAGGACGGGCGATTCGTGTTCCGTTCGTTCGGCCCTCTCAAGGATGCCGACGGGAAGGAGATCCGCATCCATCATCGAGTGGTGGCAGCTCCGATCGATCTCGATGCCGACGGGCGCATCGACCTGGTCCTGGCCGGAGCGACCTACGGTCGAAGCGATCCGAATCCGGGAAGCGGAATCTACTACTGTCGCAACCTCGGTGAGCGGGCCGACCACACGCCGATCCTGTCGAAGCCCGAGCGGATCGAGACGATCGGGCACAAGCACCCGGACTTCAAAGGACTTCACGGCCAGCTCCAGGCGCTCGATCTGCTTCACAACGGCGAGCGGGTCGTCGCCATCGGCACACAGCAGGGAGACAACTTCCGCACGTGGGTCTACCGCCCCGCCCAAGGCCGCATCGCGCTGGAACACACGGGTATCGTGCTTCCCGTCATCTCGATCGAAGAACGGCTGCTCGACCTCGATGGAGACGGCCAGTGGGAATACATCCGCAGCGGCGGAGAGTCGCTGATTGCCAAGTACGCCCGCGTGCGGATCAAACCGACAAAGCCCTGAGGATTGCGGTTTGCTCGCCGCCCGAATGACTGTCGGTATCGACATGAATCAACGGGCGCTTGACCGTGCGACCTGTCGCCGGGCTGGCCGTGATATCCGCGCGGAAACCCGCTACAACAGGGGCGTGATCGCGTGGCCCGGAACGCCTCAACCGTGGCCGGTCGACGGTCCGTTTCGTCCGATGAATTCGTCCCCTGGCAATGATTTCTGTTCAGAGCGTCCCATGCCCGACTCGACTACTCCGCCGGCCTACAAGCGTGTCCTTCTCAAGCTCAGCGGCGAATCGTTTTGCCGCAGCGGGGACGGCGGGATCAGCATGACCGAAGTGGCTTCGATCTCGGCCCAGATCAAGCAGGTCATCGAGTCGAAAGTGCAGCTGGCGATCGTCGTCGGCGGCGGGAACATCCTCCGCGGGAAGGAATTCGCCAAGGTCAGCGCCGCGATCAAACAGCCGACGGCGCATTACATGGGGATGCTGGCGACGGTGATCAATGGTCTCGCCCTGCAGGACGCCCTCGAAAATGCCGGCGTGCCGACGCGGCTGCAGACGGCGATCCGCATGGAAGGGGTCGCCGAGCCCTTCATCCGTCGCCGGTGCGTGCGGCACTTGGAAAAGGGCCGCGTCGTCATCCTGGCCGCCGGGACCGGCAGCCCCTTCGTGACGACCGACACCGCCGCCGCACTCCGGGCGCGCGAAATCGAAGCCGACGTGGTGATCAAGGCGACGCGGGTCGACGGCGTTTACGCCGAAGATCCCGAGAAGAACCCGCACGCGGTCCGCTACTCCGAAATCAGCTTCCAGGATGTCCTGCGTCAGAACCTGCAAGTGATGGACGCGACCGCCATTCATCACTGCATGGAGCAGAACATCCCGATCCTCGTGCTGAACTACCGAAAGGAAGGGAACATCGGCCGAGCGATCGCGGGTGAGCGGATTGGAACCCGCGTCGGGAATCCGAAATAGGTCAGGCTTTGACAGAGAGCCGGATTGAAACGTCGCACGGGCACTCCTGCCCGTGTTTCCGACTCGAACGACGTTTCTCGCACGGGCATGAGTGCTCATGCTACGAGCCGCTCAGTGATTCCGCGTCGGAGTCGCTTCCGCGACTCGGCATCAGAATCTCCCTGGCCGTCGCGATCGTCGTCGCCTGGATTTCGACGATGTCGCGATAGTCGGCGGCGTACCCGCCGGCCATCGCCATCACAACCGGCCAACCATGCTGCCGACAGAACGTGAAGACCCGCCGGTCCCGCTCGCGAAGTCCTGCCTTTGAGACCTTCAGGCCACCCAGCGTATCTCCTTCGTAAGGATCCGCCCCCGCCAGGTAGTACGCGATATCGAATGACTCGTCACTCGGGATTCCATCGAGCAATCGATCGAGTCCGGCGAGGTACGTCACGTCGTCCGCTCCCGGGTCCAGCTCAACATCGAGCCGGCTGACCTGCTTGCGGGCGGGAAACGCCTTCTTCGCGTGAAGCGATGCGGTGAACACGCTGGGATCGTCGCGAAAGATCGCGGCGGTTCCGTCCCCCTGGTGGACGTCGCCATCAATGATCACCGCACGCCCGATTCGTCCCTGCTCCTGGTGCACGCGTATCGCCACGGCGACATCGTTGAAGACGCAGTAGCCGGCGCCTCGATCGGTGAAGGCGTGATGAGTGCCGCCCGCCAGGTTGATTCCCAGCCCCTCGGTCAGCGCAGCCGCTGTTCCTGCAATCGTCGCTCCGACCGACCGCCGACTCCGTTCGACCATCTGCGGCGACCATGGGAACCCGATGCGCCGCTGCTCGTCCGCCGACAACTCCCCCTCGAACACCCGCCGGATGTACTCGGGCGCGTGCACCAGTTGCAGCTGCGATTCGGTCGCGGCATTTGGGATCTCGAGCTGGTGTGACTCGAGAATGCCTTGCTGAAGGATCGTCTCACGGAGCAACGAATACCGCCGCATCGGGAAGCGGTGGCCATCCGGCAGCGGCAGCACGAAGACGTCGGTGTAGAAGGCCTTCATGTGCCGATTCGCATCTCTCGCGGCCTGCAGCGGTTTCCCATAGGGGTTCCGACGACCTTAGTCCGGCCTTCCAAGGCCAGAGGAAGGGGCCGCTCTTCATATCGTGAAAGTCACTCTCCCACCCGGCCTTGGAAGGCCGGGCTACGGCGAATCCGGACGCATCAATACAGCAGCGTCGCCAGCTTGCGGCGATATTCGCCAGTCAACTCGGAGGCCGGGCCGACCATGTCGAAGATCTTGACCATCGTTTCCTTCGCCTGCTGCCCGACTCCCAGCTTGTCGGCCCGGACGACTTCCAGGCAGGCTTCGAGTGCTTCCTTGAACTTCCGCTCGACCGCCAGCACGTCGGCCAGCTTGATCCGCAGCGTGAGGTCATTCGGATTGGCGGCGACCGCTTCGCGCGCCTCGCGCACGCTTCCTGCCTCTCCGGCCGCCTCGCGGATATCGAGCTGATTCTTGACCCGCTGCGCCTCAGGCTCTAGAAACCCGCGGGCTTCCAGTCGAGTGATGATTTCGCGGCTTTCGTCGTCGCGCCCGAGAGACATCAGCACGCGGGCCAGCATGATGCGGATCTGGTCGTGTTCCTGAAGCTCGAGCGCCGAGCGATACGACTGCTCGGCCCCCGCGAAGTCCGAGGACTTCTCCTGCTCCTGCCCCTTCCTGAGAAGCTCTTCAAGCGGCGACGGCATGATGCTCTTCAGCCACTCGCGCAGCTCTGGCTCGGTCTTCAGTCCGACGAAATCGTTGACCGGCCGGCCGTTGCTGACGGCGATGACGTAGGGGATCGACTGCACCTGGAAGGCCGCGGCGAGGTTCTGATTTCGATCGGTGTCGATCTTCGCGAGGGCGAACTTCCCGTTGTATTCGATGGCCAGCTTTTCCAGCAGCGGGCCAAGCTGCCGGCACGGACCGCACCACGTCGCCCAGAAGTCGATGACGACGGGGCGGGTCATCGATTGCTCGGCCACGTCCCGCTCGAAGGTTTCTTCGGTCGTTTCGAGAATCCAGGGAGAGGCGGCGGCCATAAGAAGTGTATCCGGTGCGGAAGGGTCAGGCGGGCTCGAGCCAGGCGTTCGTATCAACGTCAATTCGGTATCGCGATGAAGATATTGTAGGGAATCACGCGTTGTCCGTCGCGTCGGGCCGCAGGTCGACGTGCCAGACGTCGGGAATCGTTTCCATCACCGTCGCGGCGAGGTCGAACCATCGCCCGCACGCATCGAGAATCGCACTGTCGGCCGTAACGACGATCTCCGCAGACTGTTTCAACTCGCGATCCGGGCTCGCCACGGTATCGACCCTCCACGACCAGCCGCGCGTCTCGGCCAGTACCCGCAATAGTTGAGCGAGGCGTCCGCTGTTCGAAACCGGGGAGTCGAGCAGCCACACGCTTCGGACCACGCCCAGCGACGCCAGCACTTCCCCGATCCGTTCGGCGGCGGGACGCGTTTCGCTCACCTTCCGCCAGCTTCCGTGCAAGCTCGCCATGTCGCGCGGGCAGCCATCACGCCCGATGAGGATCACGCAGCCCGACATCGCGGCTTCCACGGTGGTTAACAGGTTGAATCCGTCAATCTCCACGACCTGCCCGCGCAGTGACTCGGAGCGGACTCGCTTGCGACGGCGATCGTCGAGACGCGAATTCGGCGCCG
This sequence comes from Planctomycetaceae bacterium, assembly GCA_020850695.1. GTDB lineage: Bacteria > Planctomycetota > Planctomycetia > Planctomycetales > Planctomycetaceae > JADZEF01. The sequence goes on from JADZEF010000135.1 coordinate 47,294, forward strand.
CACACCGCATCACGGCCGTCCGTTGACGCTCGGCCAATCGATATCGGTCGCCGACGAGCTTGAGCGCTGAAGGAGGTGAGTAGTCCCGCCCCAGCAGCCACGAGTAGTCGGCGACCGCCACACGCAGCGCGGCCAGCTGATCTCCTGCGAACAACTCGTGGTCGTGCGGGTGGGGACCCCGATGGCGGCGGTGGTCGGGCATCGGTGAGCATCTCGTGCGGCAGAACGGTGAACCATTGCATGTTCCGGCACTCTCCTTTGAATTTCAAAGTCCAAGCCGTCAGAATGCCCGCGGGTGCGGCGGGCCGACAGTGTCGGCTCCACATTCCGGGCGTCTCGCCCCGAAGTCATCAACTTCACTTCCAACGTCCCTTCGCCAAGGTCTGCCTCATGCCGAATGTCGCCAAGCTCGCCGCCGACGCCCTCACCGCCGGCGGCGGCATCCTCCGCCTCACTCCGACGTGGGTTCCCCGCTCGTTCCTCCAGCCCGGCAAGCGGCTGAAGCTGCACCCGAACGACTACTACGCCCTCGGCACGCACCGCGGCGGCATCGATGAGCGCTGGTTCGGCTCAACCACTCAGGCCAAAAACGAGAACGCCCCCGAAGACGAAGGGTTGAGCTACTGCCTGTTCCACGGTGAGAAGTTCCTGTTGAAGGACGTCGTCGCCGAGTTGGGTGCCGAAATCGTCGGCAAGAAGATCTGGACGAAGTACAAGCGGTGGCCCGTCTATTCGAAGTTCTTCGACAACATGGGCCCCATTCCGCACCACATGCACCAGAACGACAAGCAGGCGAAGCTTGTCGGCCAGGAAGGGAAGCCCGAGTCGTACTACTTCCCCCCGCAGATGAACGCCATCGGGAACAACTTCCCGTACACGTTTATGGGGCTGGAACCCGGCACGACGAAGCAGGACATCATCCGCTGCCTCGACCGCTGGAACGACGGGGACAACGGCATCCTCGATTTCTCGAAGGCCTACCGCCTGAAGCCGGGCACCGGCTGGCTCATCCCGCCGTGCGTGCTGCACGCCCCGGGCAGCCTCGTCACTTACGAACCCCAGTGGGGCAGCGATGTCTTCGGCATGTACCAGTCGATGGTGGAAGGCCGGGCGGTGCCGCGGTCGCTCCTCACGAAGGACTTCCCGGAGAGCAAGCACAAGGACAATAAATACCTGGTCGACGCCCTCGACTGGGAGGCCAACGTCGATCCGAACTTCAAGGACAGCCACTACCTCGAACCGATCGTCGCCGATGGCAGCGAAAAGGCGGGCTGGGTCGATCGCTGGATCGTCTACGGGACGGTCGGCGGCAAGCAGCTCTTCACCGCGAAGGAACTGACGGTGGCTCCCGGCGCGACCTGCACCATCAAGGATGGCGGAGCGTACGGCTGGATCACGGTCCAAGGCGAAGGCACGATCGGCAAGCTGCGGCTGCAGACGCCGGCGATGATCCGCTACGGCCAGGTGACCGAAGACGAAGTCTTCGTCACGGCCGGCACCGCCGCTGCGGGCGTGACGATCGAGAACACCGGCACTGAGCCGCTCGTCGGCCTGCGCTACTTCGGCCCGGACGCCCAGCCTAACGCGCCGGAAGTTGGCGCCTACAAGAAGTGAAGACCGCGATCTTCGAAAGGTGGCTTCACTTCAGAACCTCGCCATCAAAAAGGGACCGGCCGCCATTCGGCAGCCGGTCCCTTTTACTGTCTTGGTTCTGAGCAGACATTGTGCAGCCAGATTCTGGCTACCCACTGTCGCCTACCCACTGACTACTGTGTATGAAAAGAGACGCGGTGGGGTCCCCTCAAAGCTCCCAGCTTTCCCCACCGCGTCCTTTAAGCGGTCGGCTGGCCGAAGCCAGCCGACACGAACTTACCGCGATTATGCCGAATTGTCGGTCGCGTCCGTGGCCCGCGGCGGGTTCGCCGCACGGCCTTCGAACGCCCCAAACATAGGTTCGGCGGGGAAAGACGTGAGAGAAAACAGTCCGATTCGCCCATTTCGCCAGCGAAGCTTTCCGGACTGCTTCAGCGCGCACCGAATATAACGTCTGCACCAGTCGTGAGGAGCGAATCAGAGGGTGAATTGCGGCAACGTCGCCGGCACTTCCTCGATCACGCCTCGCTCCTTCAGCATCGAGGCCAGCGTCGCCATGTTGGCGTTGAGGTAGGGCAGCAGGTCCGTGTCACGCTTCGGACGGAAGGTGTAGGTCTGCATCTCCCGCAACGCTTCCTCGGCGGTCCAGCCCTGAATGAGCATGCGATAGGAAGCGACGACTCCCCCCGTCCGCTGAGCCCCCGCCGAACAATGGACCAGCACGGGGACTCCGGCCTTCTCGTATTTCACGATGGCCTCAATCGCGTCGGCATATCGGGCAATGTCGCCCGTCCCGTCGCCGCGGAGCGGAAATCGCTGATGCTCCAGGCCGAGCTTACGCGAAAGAGTCACCTCGAACTGCTGGTCTTCATCGTTGGGATCATTCCCCGTCAAATCGATGACCGCACGGATTCCGTAGTCCGTCCACTGATCTTCCTGCACCCACTTCGAAATCTGCCCGCTCCGGAACAACTGGCCCGGCACGACGACGCCGAATCGCTTGGCGATGAAGTAGTACTTGCCGCCACCGGCCCAGGCGAGGGCCAGTGCCAGAACGATCGAGAGTCCTGTTGCGACGGCAATCCGGCGACGGGTCCAGAACCCGGCGCTCAGCCAGGCCGGAAGTCGACGGCCCGGCGACTCCGCGGACGCTGCGTACGGAGCGGGAACGAGAATCGAGCTCACGAGGACATCCTTGCAGTGGCGAGGCGACGATCCGCCTCGGGCGGGAATGATATCGGATTCGTGCCGGGCGCAAAGGCGAGTGTCCCATGCGCCGGCCGGACCTCCTGTCACCACTCGTGACCAGCCGACATGCCGGCAAGGCCCTGTCGGAGGTGCTGGATTGTTTCCATTCGGACCGGCTGCATGCAGGAATCCAACAGGATTCCCGTGGGTTCGTGGAACGCAGCCATGGAAATGCGCGGTCGCCCGGAAATTGACGCTCAGGTCAAGACTCCGGCGGGACTCCCTGGAAGACAGTGCCTGTCAGGCAGGTTGACACCACCGAATCGATCCTTCGGACCAGCGACGCCGGGCAAACTGAGGCGAGTTTGCGGGTGAGGTCTCCACTGCCAACAGACAAGCGATCAGCACGGATCGCGGCGATTCACACCGGGCGTGCGAAAGCGAGAGCATGGCACGGGTCGCGTGGGTTCAACAGGGCGTCAGTGGGTTTGGGTGGGACGTCCCGGAGAAATTGCGAAGGGCAGCGCCCGCGTCATATCGCCGCGTCCTGCGAAGAATCCAAGACGTGCCACCCCGGAATGACCGCTGCCCCGGATTTCCCACAGAAATCGTGATCCCGCCTCGTCCCTGTCCACTCCCCGTTCACGTTCCGGCGGGCTTTGCCGGTTGCACCTTGACCCGCACCACCCAGACCGAATTCGTCTCGGTCGAACCTTCCGGGATAGGATCCCAACCGCTCGGAATACGGTCGTAAATGACGAGCAGATGCTGGTCATCCAGCGCGATCACCTCGGTGTACGCCGAAGTCTGTCCCGGGTCCTTGATCGCCTCGTCCGGACGCTGCTCGTTGTGGTGCGCCATCAGGTCGATCTTCTGCCACTCCTTTCCGGTCTTGTCGGCATTCAGCCAGACGAAGATCCCGGGCCGGCCGCCGGAGAGCGCCACCGTCCCATCCTTCAGCACCGCCAGACTCGGCTGCACGGAGAACGGCCCCTTCATCTGCGCTGGCGGACTCCACGTCTTCCCGTCGTCCTCACTCCACGCCTGTCCGTACGGCTCCGCCGAATTCATGCGGAAGACCGACATCAGGCGGCCGTCGGCGAGTCGGCACAACGCGGCTTCACACGGGCCTTCCTTCCCGGGAACCGGGCAGGTCTCGTCCGCGATCGTCGACTTCCAGTTCCACTTCACGCCGTCCGCTGATTCAACTGTCACCAGGCTGAACCGCGATGTCCCCTCGAACCATCCGTAAAGCGTCGCCAGGTGTCCGCCGCTCTTCGTCGCCACCGATTGCCCGCTGAAGACAAAACCTGCGAGCCCCAGTTCGGGGGCAAAGCGCTTGTCCTTCCGGGGCATGCCCGAAATGGTCAAGCCGTCGTTGACGACGCGGAGTTCCTGCTTCCGCTTGGGGCAGATCTGAAAGGGACCGGTCAGCTTTCCATCCGCGGTCGGACGCAGGTAATACGGCAGGAGCAGTTCGTCGTCTCCGGCCCGCCGCAGGCTCACGTCGCCGTATTGCGCTTCGACCGGCTTGGTCCACGTCACTCCCCCGTCATGCGACCATGCGGTCATCGACGTCGAGACGGCGACATGCTTGTCTGGATAGTTGGACATCACGGCCATCACGTCGCCGCTGGCCAGTCGCACCAGCGTCGGAAACCACAGATAACCGCGACTTCTGGCCACCAGCACCGGCTTGGAAAGCCCGATCTGATACCCCGCGACCGCAACGTTCTTTGATTCCTGCCAAACCGTCGCGGCCGTGCCAGGGGTTGCATTGGCACGGACGGTCTGTGCGGTCGTCGTCTGCGGTTGGGCGAAAGATGGGGCACACGAGAGCACGCATCCCCAGGCCGCAACTGCCAACACGGCGATGCGACATCCCATCCCTCGTCGTGATGACGGACGCGGATCGCTCAAAAGCCGAGAAAACGGGAAGCAGTGCACGGTAGAGCAATCCAGCGAGGCGACGGGATGCCTGACCATTCGATTCATCCTGTGACGCGTCACGGAATCCGCAAACCGCGTCGACCTTCAACGTGTCCATTTGACGTATTGACGGCGTTCGTTACCCCGTTCCGTTGTTGTTGCGGGGAATGATCAAAGAGATTCTCTCGATGTGGCCATCGAGAATATCACGAGCCTGCCGTGCACTGACGTGCGTCACCCTTCCTCGATTGGCATGTTCGAACATAACCGAACGTCGGGCGACCGGTTTGATGCGTGCGCCACCCGGGATCATCGGCCCGGCACAACCGAATCCGATGGTATCGGATTGCCCAACGCGACGACAACCACTTTGGATTTCGCTTGAGACCGCTCAACAAGTCGGTCCGCGGCGACCAGACCGACAACTCGGCAGAACGTCACGCCGTCCATGTGCTGGGCTCAGCGGGTGGCTTACCCCAACGGCTCGATGGCAGGAGGCCAGGACGGGACAGGCTGGCGAACTCGCGCGGCGCCGCTCGATGAGACTCGCGTCATCTGCGATATGCCG
>JADZEF010000136.1 GCA_020850695.1 Planctomycetaceae bacterium
CGCGTTCTGGGAAATAGCGTGCTGCAGAGCGGGGCGGCCATCGCACAGATTCTGACGCCGCTGCTGATTGTGGGGCTGCTGGCCTGGAACCGTGACCAATGGAAGCTGGCGTTCTTCATTGCGGGGGGGCTTGGCGTTCCGTGGGCGATGGCGTGGCTGCTGACGGTGCGTGCGGCCGACCTGGAACGACCGGTGATTCAGACGGACGAAACATCCGCCGGGACAGGGACCGAGCGAGCGATGGAAGACGAGTCGTTCTTCCGCGCACTCCAGAATCCCCGGCTGTGGGTGCTGCTGGTAATCGTCGTCGCGATCAACACGATGTGGCACTATGTCCGCGTGTGGTTGCCGCTCATCCTCGAGGACGAGCGGCACTATTCGCACGAGTTCGTGCAGTTCTTTACGTCGTTCTATTACACCGCGACCTTCTTCGGCAGCCTCGCTTCGGGGGCGGCGGTCGGCTGGCTGGCCGGCCGCGGGTGGAATGTGCACCGCGCCCGCGTGACGGTGTTCCTGGTGTGCGGTGTGTTGTGCACGCTGACGGTTCCGGCCGCGTTCTTACCCGCCGGATCGCTGATGCTTGGTCTGCTGCTGGTCGTCGCGTTCGGTTCGCTGGGGTTGTTTCCGGTGTTCTACTCGCTGAACCAGGAGATCTCGGCGAAGCATCAGGGGAAAGTCGGCGGACTGCTCGGGTTCTCCGCGTGGTCGATCATGTTCTTCGTTCACAAAGGAGTGGGGCGCGTCGCCGACCAGGACCCGAAACTCCGGCCGATGCTGTTCGCTCTCGTCGGGTTGCTGCCGATGGTGGCGGGACTCGTCCTGGTGCTGGGATGGGGACGACGGAAGGCGAGTGCGATCGAGCGTGGCTGAAGCAATCACGCAACGACGTTCGGGCAAAAGTAATATGCGTCACGCAACATCGAATGCGGATTATAGAACCCCGTTGGGGTTCTTTGTCACCCTTGTCGATGACCCAGGGTGCGCTCACTTCGTTCGCGACCCTGGGCTACGGCGTACAACGCCTTCGGCGTAAAGACCCTCTGACCGGCTCGCGTGTGAGGACTTACGGATGTCGCGTCGCTGATAGTGCATTACAGCCATCGTTTTGCCGGTGTGGTCTTACGGAGAAGTCGAGAACTCGGGCGTCACCTCGTAAATCTCGGTCGCGATCCATCCATCGACCAGGCCTGTCGGACCTGCGACGCGCGTGCGGAGGCTCGGCGCCCAGCGGTTGAGTTCGTCCTTCTCTCTGTCGCCGAGCGTGTCCCACGGTTGCAGAGCGAGCGTGGTGGGCTTTCCAAGAATTCCCTGCTGACGCAGGTCGAGGAAGCGTTGCGGGGTGACGTAGTCGGTGTAGCCGTACGACGTCCGATACCGCAGGATCTCGGCCCAGTTGACGAAGAGGTGCGTGATCCCTTCCGCCAGAAGTCGCTCGTGAATCTCGTGCGGGTCGCGGAACTTCAGGTCTTTCTCGTTCGTCGTCGAGGATGGATCGGCGGTCCATTCCTGGAAGATCGAACGGTCGAAGACGGTGTTGTAGACGACCGGAACGGTGAGGTCGAAGACCTCGGCCTCGCCCACGCACAACACCTGCGATCCCGGCGGCAGTTTCGAGTTGAGATATGTGAAAGAAGGTCCCGCAACCCGGGGGCGGGCGTCGTCGAGATCGATAAGGTAACCATTCGGGCCGGACAACCCGGACGTGATCATCCGCAGGTTGAAGGCGAGACAGAGGACAATGACGCCGTTCCGCAGCAGCCTCCAGAGAGGGGAGTCAAAGCGGCAGGCGCCGACGCCGGCGAGCATGGCGACGGCGGGGAGCATCGGCACCCAGAAGCGATCAAGACGATGCGTGAAGAGCCACCAGGTGGCGAACAACCACGCGACGTAGGCCCATAGCATGAGGATGGGACGCCTGCGCTCGGTCGATAACAGGGACAAGGGGGCGAAGGCGTAAAGGAGCGGGCTCAGCCAGTCGTTGCGGGCGGAGACGTCGGTGAGCCAGAACCAGAGTTTGGTGACGTCGTAATCGTCGGGGCTGTGTGCGCGGTTCCACTTCGCGTTCATCGCCGAGTCCCAGTCGCGGCCTCCGAAGACTCGATAAAGCAGCGGATAGACCGGGTTGCCTGTCTCGGTGAGATTCTTCAGCAGCCACGGTCCGATCGTGATGAGGACGCCGAGAGAGAACAGGGCGGCGATGACCAGCGCCGGCTTGAGGCGAGCCCCAGGGCCCGGGGCGGGGGTCGTCGATGGCGGGGAGCGGAAGGCCTGGATTGTCTGGAACAACCCGATCGGAATCACGACGGAAAGGACTCCGGGATACTTACACGCCATGGCGCTGCCCGAGAGAAGGCCGGTCAGAATGACGGAGCGTCCCGCGGCGGGTGTTCCTCGATCGATCCACATGGCGCGTAGCGCCGCGAGGACTGTTGCGGCGAGGAAAAACGAGAGCCCCCCTTCCGCATACGCGATGATCGAGATGCGGTAAGCCCAGGGCGTTGAGAGCCAGAACAGAGCCGCCAGCCAACCCGCTGCTGGGCTTGCCAGGCGTCGGGCGACGCAATACGCGGCGAGCGCCGTGAACGGCGCGAAGCTCATCAGCACGACTTTCCCGGCGAGGGCTCCGCGATACCAATCGCCCCGCAGAACCATCCCGAGCAGGGCCAGCATCTCGGTGAGGAACGGAAAGCTGGTGTAGACGTTGTGCTCAAGGAACTGGATGCGTCCCGCGAGGTAGTACTCTTTCGGTCCCTGCAGATGGTATTCACGGACGTCGAAGTCGCTGTCCGGGATCATCGCGCCGAGCAGCATGGCGAAGAAGAACGGCGCCATCCCTGTGAGGCAGGCGAGACGGAACGCGACCGACGGCGTCTCTGTGTCGGGCAAAGCGATCGGACCAGCCCGCGATTCGACCGCGCGACGGCGACTTTCACGCAGCGAAAGTGCCGCCTCGGCCAGCACCACGATGGCCAGAAGTGGGAGGAAGATGATCCGCTGCAGCCCGCCGCAGAGGCCGATCAAGAGCGTCACCAGCGAGGTCAGTGACAGGCCAAGCCCGGCCGAGAAGACGACTCCTTCCGCCGAGTTAATGCGGACGCCGTTCGCGACCGCTCGATAGAGCCACCGCAGGGTCAGGCGTCCGACCGACATCGCACTGATCAGAATGGCTGCGGCGACCGCCAACAGATCGAACCGCTGCGGGAGATATTGCCATCCCGATCCAATCGCCCCTTCAGGAGGTGCGCTGAAGAACCAGCTTTTGTAGTAGTCGGGCAGGAGCAGCCAGAGAATATCCCGCGACCATTCGGGGTTGTTGGGGAGTACCGAAGAAGAAAAGTAGAGGCAGAAACCGATCACCCACGCGGCCCCGGAGGCCATCCACCCGAAAGATTGCCGGTTGTCCGGCGTGAGAGGCGCAACCGGAGGCGGAGGGACGGGGCGGGATCGCTTCGACACGGGTTCCTCGAAACAGCAATTCAGACGGATTTCATGCGCGGGGGCGGCCGCCGCAATCGGCGAGTGCTCGGTGGCCCTCCCCGTCGCCCCATGATACCTTCGATGCGTGCGTTGTGCGGTCGAGGAGAGGAGGCCCGCGACGTCATTCCTCTGCATGCACCCGCCCGGATCCCCTTGCGCCATGACCGTCGCCGCCGTCGCCGAAGCTCCTCCCCTCACCATCGCGCTGATCGGAAACCCCAACACCGGCAAAAGCACGCTGTTCAGCGCGCTTTCGGGTATCCACTCGCACGTCGGCAACTATCCCGGCGTGACGGTCGAAAAGAAAATCGGCCGGTTCAAACACGGCGGACGGGCGATCCGGCTGGTCGATCTCCCCGGCACCTATAGCCTCTCGCCCCGCACGCTCGACGAAATGGTGTCGGTCGACGTGCTGCTGGGACGTCAGGACGACGTGGGCCGGCCCGATGCCGTGGTGTGTATCCTCGATGCGTCGAACCTCGAGCGGAACCTGTACCTCGTCAGCCAGGTGCTGGATCTCGGCCTGCCGACCGTCCTCGTGCTCAACATGTGGGACGTGGCGCTCGATCGCGGTCTCACGATCGACGTCGAGGCCCTCGAACGCAAGCTCGGCATTCCGATTATCCGCACGGAAGCCCATCGCCGCACCGGAACCGATGCGGTCCGCGAGGCGATGGTGGCCGCCGTCACACGCGGACCTGTCGCGACTCCCCGCGTCTTTCCGCCCCAGTTTTACGAAGAGGCCGAGAAGCTCGGGGCGGCACTTCGCGAGTCGACGGGCAGGGAAGTGCCCCCCTACCTGCTCGAACGGTTGCTGCTCGACGTGGGAGGCTATGTCGAACTGGAATTCGTCGCCCATGGTCTCGCCGACCTCCCGCAGCGATTGACCGATGCCCGCGAACGTCTGAAAGCCGCGGGATGCCGCGTTCCGGCGATTGAAGCCAAGGCACGGTACGCCTGGGCGAAGCAGTCGCTGGCGGGGGTGTTGACGCAGCCGGCCGAGCGGGCCGTCACCCGCAGCGACCGCCTCGACCGCTGGCTGACGCACGGCGTCTTCGGGCTGCTCGTCTTCGCCGCCCTGATGCTGCTGGTGTTCATGTCGATCTTCCGCTGGGCCGAGCCCGTCATGGGGCTGATCGAAGCCGGGCAAGGCTGGGTGGCCGAGCAGATCGGCGGACTGATGTCGCCCGGAGCGCTCCGAAGCCTGATCGTCGATGGCGTGATCGCCGGTGTCGGCGGCGTGCTGGTCTTTCTGCCGCAGATTGTGTTTCTCTTTTTCTTCATCGCTCTCCTGGAAGATTGCGGGTACATGGCGCGGGCGGCGTTCCTCATGGATCGCCTGATGACGCGGATCGGCCTCAGCGGCAAGTCGTTCGTTCCGCTGATGTCGTCGTTTGCGTGCGCGATTCCCGGCGTGATGGCCACCCGCGTCATCGAGAACCGCCGAGACCGCATGGTGACGATCCTCGTCGCCCCGCTGATGAGCTGCTCGGCGCGTCTGCCGGTTTACGTGCTGCTGACCAGCCTGTTCGTTCCCGAAGGGGATTACCGTCGCGGGCTCGTCCTCTTCGGCATGTACTCGCTGGGGGTCGTCATCGCGATTCCCGTGGCGTGGATTCTGAAGAAGACGTTCTTCAAGGGAGAGACGCCGCCGTTCGTGATGGAGCTGCCGAGCTACAAATGGCCGTCGCCGCGGATCGTGGCATACCGCGTCTATGACCGGGCGAAGTCCTTTGTGGTGCGGGCGGGAACGCTGATCTTCGCGACGTCGGTCATCGTGTGGGCAGCGGGTTACTTCCCGGCCGGCCGGACCGAGAACCACAAGCTGGAACAGCAGATCGGCGAATGGAACGCCAAGCATGGCGAAGAACTGAAAATGCTCGATGACCAACTGAAGCCACTGCAGGAAGAGCGAGCGGTGCTGACGGCGGCTCTCGACCCGGAGGCGTCGCAGGCCGATCGGGCCGCCGGCGTGAAGCAGGCCATTGCGAAGGGAATTGTCGAGCGCGGGTCGGCCGACGAAGTCAACAAGAAGGCCGCCGAACTCGACGAGCAGATCGCGCCGCTGGCGGCGAAGGCCGATCCGCTGCACGCCGAGATTGACCCGCTGACCGACCAGCTCAATCACCTCAACGGGGAGGCGATGGAGCGAAGCATCCTCGGCCGCATCGGTCACGTCATCGAGCCGGTGGTCAAGCCGCTCGGATGGGACTGGAAGATCGGCGTCGGGGCGATCGCGTCATTCCCGGCCCGCGAGGTCATCATCGCGACGCTTGGGACGATCTACAGCCTCGGCAGCGACGTCGACGAGAACAACGAGGGGCTGCGGAGCACGATGCTGGCCGAGCGGTGGCCCGACGGGTCGCCGGTCTACACGCTTCCCGTCGCGATCTCGATCATGGTCTTCTTCGCTCTGTGTGCGCAGTGTGCGGCGACGCTGATGGTCATCCGCCGCGAGACCAACAGCTGGGCCTGGCCGGCCTTCACGTTCGCCTACATGACGGGGCTGGCGTACCTCGGGGCGTTGATCGCCTATCAGGTCGGACGAGCTCTGTTGGGGTAGCCATTCGTGGAAAGCGCTTCCGCGATCTTTCTCGAACCAATGGGCGGAAAGCCTGACGGCACATCCTTTATGCCAGGGGCGTTGAACCCTCAACGTGGCGACTTCCGGATATCAGGAAATCAGGCTGTCGGGAATCGACCGGAAGCGGACTCCCGATCCACTCGCACCGACTCGACAAACGGGAAGCCCGCCGGACCACTCGGCTATCGCTGGACGCCGACGTAGAAGCTGAAGACCCGCGTGTCGTCGTTGTCGTCGCGAATGATGGGGATACCCCAGTCAAACGCCAGCGGGACCGGTCCCATCGCGGGGACCGTTACACGCAAGCCGCCGCCGACCGTCATGCGGAAGTCCTGGAAGCCGATGCTGTCCTCGACGGTGCCGAAGTCGGTGAAGGCGACCAGCTGCAACATTTCGTTGGCCAGCACGGGGAACATGTATTCCACCGTGCCGATCGCCATGAACTGGCCGCCGACGCGGACGTTGCCGTCGACCGGACCGACGCCGCGGAAGGCGAACCCGCGGAATGTCTGGAAACCACCGGCGTAGAACCGCTCGAAGATGGGCGTGCTGTCGCCGGTCCAGCCGAGCTGCGAGCTGAGGGTCAGGATGTGGCGCCCGCCGCCGTCCGGCCGGGCATACAGCGTGAAGTACTGGCTGGCTTCGAGTTCGAGCCGCGGGTAGTCGAAGTCGCCAAACGCCTGCTCGTAGCTCGCGTTGATGTAATGTCCTTCGCCCGGGAGGAACGGGGCATCCCGCGTATCGTGGGCGACGCTGAAGCGGGCGGTCGACAGGAAGTTTGCGCCGAGCGACTCGTACAGCAGTTGCGGAATCGGCGTGTCCGGCTCGGACAGTTCGACGTACTCCAGACGCAGCGCCCCACTCACCGAGAGCTGCGGGGTCAGCTGACGGCCGACCGTAATGCGCCCCCCCGCCCGTTCTTCCTTCCAGTCGGGCATGTATCGCTGATAGTAGAATCCGCTGACGCCCAGGCTGTACGGCGTATCGAGGAAGAACGGATCGGTCCAGCTCGCCATGTAGCGGCTGACCTGGTTGCCGGGCACCGCTTCAAGGCGGAACTTCTGGCCGGCGCCGCGCCACGCATTTCCTTCGATGATGTCGCGGAAGCTCGTCGGCGGCCGCAGGATGTCGAAATTCTGTTCGGTCAGCACGATCGAGCCGACGACCCCCGCGTCGCTGTTGACGCCGACGCCGAACATCAGGCGGCCGGTGCGGGCTTCAGTCGCTTCCACCGTCAGGTCGACAATGCCCGGAGGGGGGGGCTCGGCGAGGCGGTCGTTGAACGGATCGCCTTGCGGGCTGTTCCCGAAGATCGGGTTGCCGGGCGCCGTCACCGGGCCTTCGAAGGCGTTCTGGGCACGGATGATGAACCCGGACTCCTTCGGAAAGAAAGCGTCCTGCGGTTCGATCGGGTCGAGGGCGAGGACGGTGTCCATCCCGTCGACGTCGATTGCATCGCTATCGTCGATCGCGTCGCTGTCGTCGAGTTCGATCGAATGCCCGTAAGCTCTCGGATCCACGGCCGGCCGTCGTGTGGCGACCGGAACCGAAGGGAGCTGTCGCGGGGTGGGTGCCGGGACTTCGCGTCGGGTCGACGGAACGGGGACTCGCGTGGCCCGGACCGGCGTCCCCGTCGGCCGCGCCGCGGGATTGTATTCCGGCTCGCGAGGAACCGAATAAGGCGACGCGCTTCGCGAGGTGCTGTTGTTGGATTGCGGGGGACGATAGCTCGTTGGAACCGCCGTCGATCGGCTCCGCACGGGGGAGCTCGCGTTGGTCGGCTGTCCCGTCCGGGCAGCGTACTTCGAAGCGGGTCTGGTCTCCTCCCAACCTGACGGGACCGTCACCCGTTGCGAGCGCAGGAAATCGGCGAAATCTTCGTTCTGGCCGCGGAACATCTCGTCTTCCGACCCGGTCTCCTCATCCCGCTTCACAATTTTGATCGACGGGGCCTGGCCCTGACCGCCGGGGCCTCCCTCGAACACCTGCGAGCCGCTGATGCGGCGCTTGCTCTTTTCGATCTTTTTCGGGTCGGCGAGGTCGCCTGACTTCACCAGCATCGAGTTGAGCAGCACCGAACGCTTCGTATGGGAGTCTTCTCCCTTGTTCAGCGCGACGTCGATGCGGCCGATGCGGTACGGCTTGTCTTCGTGGATGTTGTAGACGAGGTCGGCCTCGCCCGGCGTGGCCAGGAACCGCGGCACCGCTTCGACGCGGGCGAAGATGCGCCCCGTCTCGCCGTATTTCCCTTTGATGCCGTCGAGGTCCTTTTCGAGGAAGCGGGCGTTGAAGTGCTTTCCTTCGGAGAGCTTCAGATTCGCGCCCAGCTCATCCTTCGAGAAGATCCGGTTGCCCGCGAACTCGACGTTGCGGACCTTGTACCGCTGGCCTTCTTC
>JADZEF010000137.1 GCA_020850695.1 Planctomycetaceae bacterium
CCGCGGCAATCAGTCGATCGCCGTTTCGCAGCCGACGACGCCCCTCCCGGGAATAAACGCGAGACGCGTCTTGGCAGGGGGAACTTCAAACGTCTCGGTGCACTCGGGCGCAATGATGGACGGCCCCATCGGTCGGGTGCGTTCCGCCATCAGTTCGTTCAGCTTCAGCAGGTCGACCGGCTTGACGAGGTGGGCGTCAAATCCAGACTCCATCGCGCGGCGACGGTCGTCATCCTGGCCGTATCCGGTTAATGCAATGAGGAACGTTTCCTTCAGGGCTGACTGCGACCGCACCCGTTTTGCCAACTGATAGCCGTCCAGAACCGGCAATCCGATATCGACAATCGCCACCTGGGGCAGTTGTGACTCGATCATCTCAACCCCCTCGCGACCGTCGCGGGCGACGCCCACTTCATGGCCGTCGAGTTCGAGCAGCGTCTGCAGCATGTCGCGGACGTCGTCGTTGTCCTCGACAATCAACAGCCTCAAGGCGCCGGGCATCGCCGGTCCTCCGACTTCGGTTGGCGGGAGGTCCCGCGGCTTGGGAATGAAGCGCGGCAGGCGGACACTGAACTCACTTCCGCAACCAGGCCCTTCGCTCGTCGCCTTGACGCATCCGCCATGCAGTTCGACCAGCGACCGGACCAGCGACAACCCGAGCCCGAGTCCGGTGTCGTCGCGAGCGAGACACGAGTTGCCCTGAATGAACGGCTCAAAGATTTCCGAAAGCAGATCCGCCGGGATTCCAATGCCATCATCGACAAGCCGCCGCAGTGTGTCATGCGAATCGGCCGTCAGCTCGACCTCGATGTTGCCCCCTGGGTGCGAATACTTGACGGCATTCGCCAGGAGGTTGGAGACCACCTGATGCAGCCGCGCCATGTCGCCTTCGACATAGACGGTCTCTTCCGGGGTGAGCACGGTCAGATGGCGGTCTCCCGATTCGATCTGAGGGGCGAGCGCTTCGATCGATTCGGCAACCACGATGTTGAGGTCGATTGGATCGCGCTTGAGCTGAATCTTCCCTTGGGAGATTCGCGTCACTTCGAGCAGTTCATCAAGCAGCCACGCCATCTGGCGGCATTGCCGCTCGATGACGTCGACCGACCGGGCGCAGACCCCCTCGGCCGAGGCGGTGCGGGCCACCAGCGTTCCCGCGTTGCGAATCGCCGCCAGCGGATTTCGCAGCTCGTGTGAAAGGAGGGCGATGAACTCATCGCGGCGCCGCACCGCATCGCGGGCGCGACGCTCGTTGTTCTTGTGCTCCGTGATATCGCGGAGGGTGGCCAGCCATGCCTGGCGATTCTGCCATTCGGTGGCGACCACGCGCAATTCGGCGACGCGGACGGTTCCGTCGGAGCCCAGGAGATCGATCTCGCTGTGTGCTCCCGGAGTCAGCGGAATGTCGAAGGGTTCTCCGTAGAGCTCTCCGGCGGGGCGACCGAGCATGGTCTCGGCGGCGGGGTTCAGAAAGGCGATGAGACCTTCGGGAGTGAGGACAATCACCCCGTCGGCACTGCGGTCCACAATGGCATGAAAGGCGGCCCGGCTGGCGCGAAGTTGCTTACGGTAGACATCGACTTCACACTCGGCGCTGATCAGGTCACCACTCATGACGCGTGAGGATTCCCTGGGCTTCGTAATGGAGCGGCTGATGGTGCGAGTCCTTGGAGAATGTCAGATGGGGGCTGCCGCAGGCCGCCCCCGAGAACGACGGCCGCGACCGGGAATGGAGAGCTGAAAGTCGAACTGCCCCATCGAGGGCGACTCGCTTTCCACCATTCAACTCTCGATTCTCGGTCGGGCGGGATTGTGGGGTGGAAGCATCCGGCGGGGCCTGTCAGACAGGACGCCGGGCAGCCACCGTCGAATCAGGCGGCACCGTGGTGCGCCAACTCGCGGCTCATCTCCTGAACGAGACGTTCCGGGTTGACCGGCTTCGAGAACCAGCGGTCGATGCCGCGTGGTCCGGTCGAAACGCCGAGATCGTCCGGATTGGTTCCGCTGATCGCGAAGACCTTGAGCGTGCTGAACTCTGGAGTGCGACGAATGACTTCGACCGTGCGGGCACCGTTGCAGCGGGGCATCAGCATGTCGAGCAGCACGACGTCCGGAAGCTGGTGATGGGAGAGGTGCTCGATCGCATCCGCTCCGTCGTTGACGGAAGTCACGTCGAATCCGCACATCCGCAGGTACCCGGCGAGAAGTTCGCATTCGTTGCGATCGTCTTCGACCAGCAGCGCCCGCAGATGGCGGCCGAGCGGCGACATCGTCGGCTGCTGGACAGGCTCGCTCCGGCGCGGTGCGGGGGCAGGAGTCGGAGCCGGACCCACCGGGGCGAGTTCGCGTTCGAGGTGGGTGAACTCGGAGAGAATCTTGCGGAACGTGTTCTCCGCATCATCTGCCCGGCCCAGTTCGATCTGTCGCTTCAAGAGGTGAAGGGCGACCGTGCTGGCATTGAGGCGGTTCCGCAGAGCGTGCCGCGCCTCACGGGAAAGTGGAGCGGGGGCGACGTTCTCGAAAGGCTTGTCTCCGGCGATTTCTTCCCGCAGGACAGGGATTTCGGCCGGGGCGTCGATCCCGATCTTGGCAACGTTGCCGCGGATGCGAAGCACCTCGACGGTCACGCCCATGGTGGGAAAGACGATCTTCTGTTCTTCGCGGCGAGTCAAAACGAGCATGGCTGGGTCTCCTTTCCCAGGGCCGTGGCGCGCCGTTGTGCGGCCGACGCATCCATTCCCGGCCTATGGGGACGTGGAGATGCGCCACTCCCGGCGAACGCCGCAAATGCGGCGGGTGATGCAGCGTGGGGAACAATCCCCATTCACGGAGAGCCGCACTGGCTTCGTCGCTCCGTGACGTCCGCATCGCCGGCGAGGGTAGCACACCCCCATTCCTGGCAAGCCCAGCATCCGTGCTGTTGAATCCGTTCCACCCATCTCAGTCCAGCGATGCGGATCCCGAGCATCCTTGCTCTCGCATCTGCCGATATGAAAGTTTTGTATCGGACGATTTTCGGACCGTCAAGGGCCTCATCCGAAATCTGGATATTCGGCCCGGAAGAGTCGAGTTCGCGCTCTTCTCCAAGGCTGCTATTCTCTCGGCACGCGGCCTTCTCATCAGGTCAGTCCCGAGGTCCCAGTCATCAGGTCGCGCCGATCCCCACTGGACTCGCGTCCCTCCTCGCCTCGATCTTCCTGATGTCGCACTATCTCGTCACCGGGGCCGCCGGCTTCATCGGGTTTCATGTCAGCCGCAGGCTTCTGGCCCGAGGGGACACGGTCGTCGGCTATGACGTCGTCAATTCGTACTACGACGTCCGCCTGAAGCGCGACCGACTTTCCGTGCTGGCGTCGCAACCCGGCTTCACGTTTGTCGAGGCCGACCTTTCCGACCGTGCGGCGATCGACGGAGTATTCGCCGCGAACCGTTTCGACGCGGTCATCCATCTCGCGGCCCAGGCCGGCGTGCGGTACTCGCTCGAAAATCCGCGGGCGTACATCGATTCGAACATCGTCGGCTTCACCAACATCCTCGAGGCCTGCCGCCACGCCCGCGTCCCGCACCTAGCCTACGCGTCGTCGAGTTCGGTCTACGGCGCCAACACGAAGATGCCCTTCTCGGTGCATCACAATGTCGACCACCCGCTCAGCCTGTATGCGGCGACGAAGAAGGCCAACGAACTGATGGCGCACACCTACAGCCATCTCTTCCAGCTCCCCACGACCGGGCTGCGGTTCTTCACCGTCTATGGACCGTGGGGCCGCCCCGACATGGCACTTTTCAAGTTCACCAAGGCGATCCTCGCCGGCGAGCCGATCGACGTCTACAACCACGGCCGCATGCAGCGCGACTTCACCTACATCGACGACATCGCCGAAGGGGTCATCCGCACCGCCGATCACACCGCCGAAGGGAACCCGGAGTGGTCCGGCGAAGCCCCGGACCCCTCCTGCAGCCGTGCTCCGTATCGCGTCTATAACATCGGCAACCATCAGCCGGTGGAACTGCTGCGCGTCATCGAGCTGCTCGAAGAAAACATCGGACGCAAGGCGATCCGCAACATGATGCCGATGCAGCCAGGAGATGTCCCCGCGACCTACGCCGACGTCGAAGACCTGACGCGCGACGTCGGCTTTCATCCGGCGACACCCATCGAGACCGGCGTCGCCCGCTTCGTCGAGTGGTACCGCGAATATTTCGCAGCGAGGAATTAGTCTAGTTCTTCGAAGAGAAGATGATCAATGGGTTCAAAGTGTCGGCGGACGGCCCCATCAAGATCTTCCCGCTGCGCGGGATCAAGGATTCCGCTCCGGACCTGCACGATGACCGGTTGCTGACGTTGGAGGATTGTCGAGTTCTTCAATCTGGTTCTGGAGACGAAACTGACGGCGGACGAGAAGGCCGACCTCGTGGTCTTCCTGCGATGTCTCGGACAAGAGGCATCAACTGCCGCATTCCGCGATCGTGACCGGCGGCCCGGATCGGTTGGGGTCCGCCAGTCACGAGAGACACTCATTGAGGAAACCGACTTATGATCTCAAGCTTGCGTCTTTTCGCTTTCCTGATCGCAACGTCGACGTCCCTCGTGGCGACGCCGGCGCAAGAAAAGAGCGTGAAGCCGGGTATCAACGATTCGTTTCGAGACCCTGATCCGAAAGAGTTTGTTGGCCGATTTGAAGTCGAAAGTCGCGAGGTCTTCGCCCGTCGCAAAGAGATCGTGGCAGCGTGCCAGATTCAACCCGGGCAAACGGTCGCTGACATCGGCGCCGGGACAGGGCTCTTCACGCGAATGTTCTCCGAAGCGGTGGGCAAGGAGGGACGCGTCATCGCCGTCGAAATCACTCCAAAGTTCCTCGATCACATCCAGGCACGCAGCCGCGAAGCCGGGCAGCGGAACGTGGAAACTCTTCTCTGCAAGAGTGATTCGACGGAACTCCCTCCTGAGTCGGTCGATGTCGCCTTTATCTGTGACACGTACCACCATTTTGAGTTCCCGCTGAAAACGATGGCGTCCGTTCATCGAGCCCTGAAACCGGGGGGCCGGGTGGTTCTCGTCGACTTTCGTCGGATCGAGGGGAAGAGTTCCGACTGGGTGCTGAGCCACGTGCGGGCCGGGCAGGAAGTCGTCGAGGCGGAGATCGGTCAGAGCGGGCTTCAAAAGTCCTACGAAGAGCGGGAGCTTCTGAAGGAGAACTATTTCGTCGTCTTTGAGAAGCCCACGGCTGCTAACACGGTCGCTGAACAACGCCCGGGGCGCGGGGGGAGAAGGGGGCGCGGTCCTGGCCCTGAAATGCGGGCAGACCAGGAAGTCTTTCATTTCCTGCTCGATCACCATGCCAAGATTCGACGCTCCGTCAAGCGCCTCGATAACGGCGTGGAAACGTTGACCGAATCTGATACTCCTGAGGTGGCGGCGAAGATCCAGGAGCACGTCGCGTCCATGCACCAGCGAATCCAGGACGGACGCGGGCTGAGGTTCTGGGATGAACTGTTCGTGGCGATCTTCAAGAAGCATGCCAGCATCAAGATGTCGGTCGAGAAAACGGAGAAGGGGGTCAAAGTCCGGGAGACTTCGGATGACCGAGCCGTCGTGGCGCTGATCCAGGCCCATGCCGAGGTCGTCAGCCGCTTCGTCGCTCACGGATTCGAGGAAGCGCACAAGAACCATCCCGTGCCAACGGTTGCGCAGCCCGTTCCGAAGTTGGAATTCCCGATCATCCCAAAGCATGGGGGCGTTGTGCCACGATCAAGCGCCGTCGAACCGCCGCGTGCGGGTGCGAAGGTGATCTTCGATGTCACCGCCGAGGCCAAGCCCGCCGATGTCAATAGAGGACTCGACCGCGCCGCCCGGCTGCTGAATCTCTACGGGGCGGCCGGACTGAAAGCCCAGGACGTGAAGATCACGATTGTGCTGCACGGCGAAGCCACCAAATCCATTTTGAACGACACGGCCTACCAGACGCGATTCCAGATCGAGCAGAACCCCAATCTGCCGCTGATCCGGAGTTTGCAGAAAGCGGGAGTGGATGTGCTCGTCTGTGGTCAGGCGCTCAACTCCAAGGGCTTCCCGGATGCTGAAGTCGCCGAAGGCGTCCCGGTCGCTGCGGCAGCGATGACCGTCGTGATCAACAGGCAAATGGACGATTACGCTTACTTTCCGGTCCCGTAATAAGGACGCACATGACCTCATGAGATGCTCGCATCCTCGCGGAGGAACTGAAGAATCGTGGCATTCTCGTCAAGCCGCTCAATGACCCGCGGCTCGGCCCCCGCTTCATGCGGGTGACGATGACCGTGCTCGCAGAGAACGAGTGCTTCCTGGATGCGATTCAGGAACCAATTGGGCAGCGTGACCGCAGCGGCCCAGCCGCGGGAGATCTGAAAACGCGAGCACGATAGGATGAACCCGGTCGTGCGTCACTTCGATGAGCCGGCCGCAGATTTCCAGGAACCAACATCGAGGGTGATGGGCAGCCTCTCTCGCGCCGCACTGGGTTGTCTTCTGGCAATCGCCATGGGGAAGCCGCACGACGCCCAGGCGTCGACGCTCCGCGTGCCTCAGGACTACAAATCGATCCAGGCGGCGTTCGATGCCGCAGCCGCCGGCGACACGGTCCTGGTCACGGCGGGAACGTACCGGGAACGGATTCGGCTCAAGCAGGGGGTCGCGTTGCGGAGCGCGGGGAGCGACGAGAAAGGAATGCTCGGGTTGAAGCGGGCCGAAGCGGTCGTCATTGACGGCGGCGGAGTCGGGGAACAGCCGGGAGGTCTGATGGCGCCGGACGCGACCCTCGACGGAGTCACGGTGACGACCTGCGGGATCTACGAGGAAGCGAAGTCGAAGGAGGACTGGGAGACCCGCGGCGAGAATCAGAAGCACGAGCACATCGGTCACTTCGGCGCTCCGGCGATCGGCGTGGTCGGCGCGACGTGCGTCATCGTGAACTGCATCGTCCACCACAACGGCGATACGGGCATCGGAATCCGCGGCGCTCTCCTTGATTGCCGAACAATTCTTGTTCCACAGGATGAGAGGAGCGGAGAGAGACCTGTCAGCTGGATAGGAGTATTCGCACTTCGGCGGCATTGCTTTGCGAACGCACTACATTTCCGCTCGATCAACGGTCTTCGATCGACCCGATCCCAGATTCTGCTACCTTGGAGACGATGGAAGATCGGCTGATTCGAGCATTCGATGTCATTTCCTCATGTCTGCAACGGAAGGATGGTCGAAATCTCTATCGTTTCGAACGACGTCGCCGAATCATCGAACTGGACAGCGCGGTGGCTGGGCTCGCGTTCCGTCGCCGCTCTTCGGCGTGCGTTTCGCGCGGCGGGCGAGTTCGTGCGGTGGTTGTTCGATCTGGAAGGATCGGGCGAGACCGTCCTGCTGAGCGCCGTGGTCGGCGCCGCGGCGGGCCTTGCGGCCTTTCTGTTCATTTCCGGGCTGCAATGGCTGATCCGCTATTCCTTGAATGGCATCATTGGTTACACGCCTCCCGCGGCGGGAGAGATGGCGGGCCGCTCGGTTGCCGACCTCGACATTGTGCCTTGGGCGGTCCTCATCATTCCCGCACTCGGCGGCCTGGTGTCGGGCTGGCTGGTCTACACGTTCTGTCCCGAAGCGGAGGGGCACGGTTCCGATGCGATGGTGCGGTCTTACCATCGGCTGCAGGGAGCGATCCGCGGCCGCGTGCCGCTCGTGAAGGGGCTGGCGAGCATCATCACCATTGGCACTGGGGGATCAGCCGGGCGCGAGGGACCGATCGCCCAGGTCGGAGCAGGTGTGGGATCGGCGATCGCCAGGTTCTTTGGACTGGGACCCGATCAGCGGCGACAGCTGATGCTGGCCGGAGCCGCCGGGGGAATCGCCGCGGTGTTTCAGGCTCCGCTCGGAGCCGCATTGTTCGTGTGCGAAGTCCTCTATGCCTCGACGGCGGTCGAAACCGGAGCCCTGCTGTACTGCGTCATCTCCGCGGTGACAGGGTACGCGGTGTTCATCGCCTTCCACGGGCAGGGGCATGAGATCATTGCGGCGAAGTCCCTGGCGTTTCACGGTCTCGCCGATCTTCCGCTGTACGCGGTCTTCGCCCTCGTCTGCTCGGTGGCGGGGCAGATCTATGTGTGGGTGTTCTACGGACTGCGCGATCGCTTTCGAAGCCTCAGTCTGCCGAACTTTCTCAAGCCGGCTTTGGGCGGACTGCTGCTGGGAGCCATGATCCTAGCAGTCCGCGGCGGTTCGCTGACGACGGGTATCCCGCACGTGATGGCGGGGGGCTACGGATGGATTCAGCAGGCACTCGACGGTGTGATGACCTCCTGGAAACTGCTGGCGCTGCTCGCCGTGGTCAAGATCGTCGGCACGTCGCTCACGATCTCGTCCGGCGGAAGCGGCGGAGTCTTCGCTCCCTCGCTATTCATCGGGGCGATGCTCGGCGGAGCCTACGGATGGCTCTGTCATGAGCTCTTTCCAGGGACGGTCACACAGCCGCAGGTCTTCGTGCTGGTCGGGATGGGGGCGTTCTTCGCGTCGGTCGCCAAGGTGCCGCTGACCGCGGTCGTAATGGTGTCCGAAATGACGGGATCGTTCGCTCTGCTCGTGCCGCTGATGTTCGTCTGCGTGCTGGGTCACGCCCTCACGCCGCGGCGAAGGTCGCTTTACGAAGAGCAGGTTCACGCCCCGGTCGACAGTCCCGCTCATCAGGGGGATTTTCTGATCGACGTCCTCGCCGACCTTCAGGTCCATCAGGTGTTCGACCCGAAGCGCCCCGTGCTGACGATCGACCACCGGATGCCGCTACGGCATCTCGTTCGACTCATCTCTTCGGTCGAATCGAGCTACTTCCCCGTGGTGAATGGCGACGGCAGGATGGTGGGAATCTTTTCGCTCTCCGACATCCGGAGCGTGCTGCCGGGCATCACGTCCGAAAACCTGATCGTCGCCGAGGATATTGCCACGACGCCGGTCCTGACCGTCACTCCCGAGGACGACCTGCACACCGCCCTGCAACGCTTCACTCTGAAGAACATCGACGAGATTCCCGTCGTCGATGCGGCCGATCCGGGACGTCTGCTGGGGATGTTGCGGCGAAAGGAATTGATCGCCGCCTACCATCACGAAGTCGAGCGGCTGCGATCGCTGGGGGACGGCGCAGAGGCTTCAGCGAAGGACGACGTCCCGCCCGTGGCCTGATCGACACGATTGCTCGCTGGCGGCCACGTCTTCGGCGGTGGACGGGCCGACTCTCAGAGCATCATCCTCGCAAGGCCGCGACGATCTGCCAGACGAGAAAGCCCGTGTAGCCAATCAAGAGAAACACCCCTTCGCCGCGCGTCACCACCATTCCCCGCAGCATGATCGGGACGAGCAGCGCAGAATAAGCCGCCATCACCGGGACATCGACCTGAAGCGAGCTGACGGGCACGGGAATCGGGCGGATCACCGCCACCAGCGCCAGCACGCACAGCATGTTGAAGATGTTCGAACCGATGACGTTCCCCGCCACGATGTCGGCGTCGTCCCGACGGGCCGCGACGATCGAAGTCGCCAGTTCCGGAAGCGACGTGCCGATCGCGACAATCGTCAGCCCGATCATCAGCTTGCTCACTCCGAGATGCTCGGCCACCGTGACGGCCGCGTGGACCATCAGCTGCGCGCCGACGATGAGACCGACCAGTCCTACGACGACCATCAGCCCGTCAACGACCGGCTTCCCGGCTTTCGGAGCCGCATCCGCGAACTCGGCGCGGACCGCGGCCGACTCGGCCCGTGCCGCGCGGAAGGAATAACCGAGAAACAGCACGAGCAGCGCCAGCAGGATCAGGCCGTCCTGACGAGACAACTCTCCATCGAAGGCCAACCCCCACACCAGCAGCGCGGTGGAGATCATGATCGGCACTTCCGCCCGCAGCAGCCGCGCGTGAACGCGGAGCGGGCGGATGATGGCGGCGACCCCCAGAATAAGACCCACGTTCGCGATATTGCTTCCGACCAGGTCTCCGAAGGCCAGCTCCGTCGACCCGCGAAACGCGGCCGTCACATCGAGGGAGAGTTCCGGGGCGGACGTGCCAAAGGCCACCAGCGTCAGGCCGATCACGAGCGGGCTGACTCCCAGCCGGCGGGCGATGCGCGTCGCTCCCCCCAGCATCCCCTCCGCGCCGAAATAGAGGATGGCAAGGCCCACCGCGAAGATCAGAAGCTGGATGGCGATGAAGCCCATGGCGACGTGTCCAACGCAGGAATGCCGTAGGAATTCCGTATCGTCCGCTACCGCAACGTAGACGCTGGGAATGCGGTTCAGAAAACCGGCCCGAATCGCATCCGATTCCGGCCGAAATCCGGATCAGGTCTCCAGCGGGGCCTCGACGAGGACGGCGACGGGAAAGTGTTTTAGGAGCCGCGCGGCAGCCAGCGATCCGGCGCCAGCCTCCAACGTGATCACCTCGCGCGTGAAGACGTTCCGCATCGTCCTGTTTCCCAGAGGCGTCGGGATGCCGATCTGCGTGTCGCTCCAACGGTCCCCGAGAGGGAGGTCGCAACCGAGTCCCGCAACATCAACTGTCCAGCGCGGGGCGACGACGGCGATGGACTGTTCCTCGTGCGAGAGAAAGAACCCCACGAGATGATCAGAAAACTCGCCGAAGAAGTCGAGCGGGACGTAGGTGCCACCCGTCATCGCCGCAAGCACGGCACGACGCGCCTGCAGAGCCATCATCGTCGTGAAGAGTTTGATCTCTCCGTCTGCTCGATTCTCCACGAGTCCCGCCAGGAACTGCTCGACTTCGGACGTGACGGGTGACTCGAACGAACCAGCGATCCCCATCCAGGCGGGGATGACGGGGATGCCTTCATCCAGCGACAAGGTGGATGCCATTTTGCCCAGAAGCTGCATGAGAGCCGTGCGGCGGGCGTCAAAGTCAACGGGAGTCCGATTGTCCGGGTCGACCAGGGTCAGCGACCAGGTTTCGGTTCCCTGGTAGAAGTCCGGCACGCCGGGCGAACAGGTCTTGAGAACCACCTGCGCCAACGCATTCCAGCATCCGTGGTCGGCAACGCCTCGCGCGAATTCGGTCATCTCGACGAAGAATGACCGGCGGCGATCGTCAGCGAAGAGCTGTGAGATGAAGTTCGCCAGAGCGGCTTCGTAATCGTCGTGGGGGCTGACCCAGCTGGAATGAACTTTTGCCTCGCGCACCACTTTTCGCATGTAGAGCTGGATGCGGTCGACGTAATGGGCTTTCTCTGCCGGCGACGCGAACGTCAGCGGCCACGTTCCCGCCAGCGTCTGATAGAGGAAGTACTCGTCATTGGGACCGGGGGCAACGACCCCATCGACGGTGGACTTGAACCGGCGGTTGGCCCGACACCAGCGGCGGATGCGGTCGTTCCAGTCCAGCGGAATCTCGCTCAGGACGTTGATCCGGGCGCGGACGTCCTCGCTCCGCTTCGTATCATGCGTGGAGGTGGTGTTGAACCCGAGCGGAGCGCTGAGAAGCCGCGCCCGGTTGAGATCGTGGAGTTCGCTGATCGAGTTGCCGAAGCGGGCCGGTTCCCCGCCGACCTCGTTCAACGAGGTCAGCCGGTTGTAGCGGTAGAAGACGGTGTCCTCGATGGCCCGCGCCATGATGGGCCCGGTGAGTTGCTGGAACTTGCCCATCAGGTCGCGTCGAGCGGCGCGTTCCGACTCGCTCGCGTTGTCGAGATCACGCAGGAGCAGCGTGTCTCGCACAAAGTCAAAGACCGACTCGCTCATGGCCGGGTTGCGTCGCTTGGCGCGACGGACGGCCGACTCGATCGCGTTCCGGTCGAGTTCGTGGACGAGTCCCGGTTCGACGTAGGTGCGATAGACGCCGAAGCACGCGACGACTTCCTGCAAGGCGCGGGTCAGGCTGGGGAGCGTGAAGTCACGCGTCCATCGGTTGCCCTCGGAAATGCGATCGAGGCGATGCCCCAGGACGTTCAGTTCGCTCGCCATGCTGGCCCGGACGATCAGCCGCTTGCACCGGTACGACAACTCTTCGAAATCGAGAGATTCCCCGGTGAATTCCGTCCAGGCTGCCGTCATCGCCCGTTCTCCGTCCGGGTCGACAAACAGGCCATTGACGGCATTCAGATGGTCGTATCCGACCGTTCCATGCACCGGCCAATCGGGGGGCAGCGACTCGTTCCACAGGAGGATTTTTTCGACAATCACATAGAGCGGCTTGGCCAGCGCGGAGCCGGGAATCCGCGTGGACGCGTTCCAGAGAGCCTGCACCCGTTCGAGCAGGCGGCGGCGCATCTCGTCATCGATGACGATCGATTCGCCGCGACCCTCCTTGAGTTCCGCGTCAATCTCCTGGCGGCAGAGCTGGAGAAACCGGTTTTCCTGGAGCTGCCGGAGGTACGCCCGCGGTTGATAGAGCCCGTCAGGGTGATCGATCCGGATCCCCGCGAGGATCCCTTCGTTGAGCAGCTCGAAGATCAACGCATGCGTTTCATGAAAGACCGCCGGATCCTCGGTCCGGATCGCCGCGAGGTCGTTGATGTCGAAGAATCGCCGGTAGTTGATTTCGTCGCCGGCGGTTCGCCAGTGCGCCAGACGATAGGCCTGGTCCTGAAGCAGCGCGTCGAGATCGTTGAAACTGGCCGGATCTCCCGGCCGGCCATTGACGCGATTCACAACCTCAGCCAGCAGCTCCTCGAGGCGGGTGGCGCCCGAGACCAGTTGGTGCAGGCGTCGCTTGATGATTTCCTTTTCGCGCCGTCGCTCGGCGCGTCCCTCGTCGTCCCGAGCCGTCCGAAGCGGGAGGTTGCGAATGGCCGTCAGGATGCTCAAGAGTTCGAGGAGGCGCGGATCCTTCTCCGGAACCTCTCGCATCAACGCCTCGGCCAGGGGCTGGAGAATGACGAGGTAAGATCGGGGCGCGATCGGGAAGCGGGCTTCGAAGTAGTCGACCCAGAAATTCCCCTCGCGATATCGGAGGACGAGCTGCCCCTCTTCCAGAACGCGTCCCAGTTGGTCTCCCAGCACGGGAAGCAGAACCTTGTCGGCCAGATCGGGCTTCAGCGGCATCCAATCGATGTCGAAGTGCCCTGCGTAGGGTGAGCTGGGGCCATTCTCGAGGACGTCGAGCCACCATGCATTGGCATTGCTGGCGACGCTCATGTGGTTTGGCACGACATCGGCGATCAACCCCATTTCGCGCGCTGCCAGGGCCCGATGCAGCGAGCGAAGTTCGTCGGTCGTCCCGATCTCGGGATTGATGCGCGTGTGGTCGACGATGTCGTAACCGTGCGGGCTGCCGTCTCTCGCTTTCAAAAAGGGAGAGGCATAGACATGCGAGATGCCGAGCAAATCGAGGTAGGGAACCAGCTGTTCGAGATCGCGAAATGTGAACCGGGAGTTGAGCTGGACGCGATAGGTCGCCACGGGCCGCGGCTGCGATTCGATCCGTCGAACGAGTCGCGCAATGATCGAGTCGACGAGATCTGAATTGTGGTTCGAGGCGTTTCCGTCAGGCCCGCGGAGTTCGCTCATAGGGTCGCTCGTGTCACGTGCCGAAAATGGCGAACTCATAGGGAGCCAGGGTTGTCACGGGCTCGTGCGGGTTCCGCGTCCCTCCGTACTGAAGGGATTCGGACGACAGCAGCGGATGAGCGCGATCCGAAAGCTTTCCGGGGAGCGCCAGCTCCCGGTCATTCCAGTTGAACCATACGTGGACCGTCCCGAAGCTGGCTTCGCCGTCGCCGCGTGCCAGGTGCAGAAAGGTGTATCCGTCCTGGGCGGGGATGATGCGGGCGGTTCGATTCTGGAAGTCTCGCAGCGGAGGCAACGTCCGTCTCAGGGCCAGAAGGTCGGCGTGCAGCCGACGCAGTCCGTTCTGTTGGCTTCCGTCCCATTGCCACGCGATCCCTGCGTCGTCATTTCCGTGAACACTCTCTGATTTCGCGGTCGACGAGGGGGTGCATCCACCTCCCTGCGAGCGGGGAAATGGTTGTCGCTCGCCGTACTCGTCTCCCATGAAGATCAACGGGATATGGGGAGCCATGAGCATCAAGCCGGCCGCCATCCGGAGTTGCTCCGGCCGGATCCGCGTGCTGAGACGATCTCCCTGGGGACGTCGTCTGAGCGTCGTGGATTCCTGAAGGCTGATGACGAAGTGACGACCGTCATGCCCACCGGCGGGTGCGGAATACGGCTTGCCGCGGAGATGGCTGCAGAATCCGTCGAAGACGAATGTCTGGTTCAATGCCTTCACGATCTGACGGTGCGGATCGCCGAAGTCGGCGTACGCTCCCTCGCGGTCTCCGGTGAGAAGGACGTGGAGAGCGTGATGAAAGTCGTCGTTCCAGACCGCATCGAGTCCGCATCCCCCTTCGGATGGAGGATCGAGAAATCCGACATCGTGACGCGGACTGCGCGCGATCAGGTGCGTGCGGCGTCCGGTCCCCGATTGCACCTCGCTGACGACCTGTTGCAGGTCGACCAGGATCTGCTTTTCCCACGGGTCCAGGTCGGAGTCGAGCAGGCTCAGCCGCAGGCCATCCAGATGAAAGTGGCTGATCCAGTGGCGGGCAGCGTCGCGTGCGAAACGCCGCACGTGTTCTGCCGCAACGCCATCGGAAGCAACTGGCGGAGCCGCGGTTTCGTACGAATCATCCCCGTTGATGGCGTGAGTCTGGCCCACCCCTTCCAACGGGGAGTTGGACGGCCCCTGGGCCAGGTCGACGATGACCGCCATGCCATGCGCATGGCAGGCATCGACGAGTCGCTGGAGTCCATCGGGGCCTCCGAAAGCGTGCTGCGCCGCACAACAGTGTTCGCATCGCAATCCACC
>JADZEF010000138.1 GCA_020850695.1 Planctomycetaceae bacterium
CTCTTCGGAGTCGGTTGTGAGTCGGCTAGGTAGACCGGATTCATCCGATCGACAATCGCCGCGAACGCTCTCGAGCGTCGCGAGACGCGATCTCTTCCACCAGCCTTGTTTATAACCAGAGGCCTCTCTTCCCTTCATCGGGGAGAGAGGCCTTCGGCATTCTTTGCCGTGATTCGACCGTGGCTGGGGGAGGAAGGCGAAGACTGAAGACTTCAACGCAAAGACGCCAAGGCCGCCAAGGGGGAACGCAAAGGGATGAGGCCAAGATGGAGGGAGTCTGAACTACGAACGTCCAGAATCTTTGCGTCTCGCGAAGATTTCCCTTGCGGCTTTGTCTTTTCGGATGGAATGGAGATGCGACTGACACTTGCTCATCTCTGGCGTTTTCTTTGCGTGCATGCCTTTGCGGACTTTGCGCCTTTGCGTCAGATGCCTTTGGTTTGGTTGAGGCTCTGCCGCGCTGGGTTCTCCGCTGCATTCTTACTCAGGCTCGGCCACGATCGCGCGGCCCGTATCCGGCGTCGGAGGGCGGTCTCCCTCCCCTCTGCGTCTTCCCTCGGCGAACTCTGCGTTCAGGGATCTATTGCCTTCCTGTCTTTGTTCGACAGGACTTCGGTGTCGCGAGTGGTTCAGAATTCTCATCCAAAAGCGGAAGGCCTGAACGCAGAGGCCGCGGAGAGAAGACGCAGAGACTGGGGAGACGTTCTCGGAATGCGCACCACTCTGCCGTTTTCAGCGGGGACAGAAGAGACCTTTGCAAGGAGTCGAAGAATGGCGGTCGCTTGTCCCCAAGGGAGTAAGTCTTTCAATTCGACGATGCGATCCTGATAATCGACATCCAGATCTGCACAATGGGTTAAGACACATGTCCTCTGCCTGAATGGTTCTTCCTTCACCGGCACCCTCGGAAGATACTCCATGCGAACTCTGATCGGCCTTCTCATCGCGATCGCTTCCGTCTCGCTGTTGGCTGACGAGCCTTCGTCGTCACAGAGAACCTACGAGAACCATCTGAAGCGGATCGAGAATCCGAAGCCGCTTCTCGCCGATCATCCGGAGTTCTTCGAGCCCATCATCGAAGAGTCGCACTTTGAAGCGCCGGCGATCGTCGATGACGCCAAGGCCGATCTGCACGTGCGGGCGTGGCGGTTTTCTTACAACGCCCGCGGGATCATCGAGGCGCCGAATCATCTGCGGGCGAGCGAGACGGCCGTCATCATGGTCCATCCGTGGGCCATCGATGACTCTTGGGGCTGGAAGAGTCCTCAGCCAAATGGCGTGGCCGACTTCTGCACGCCCACGAAGAACGAGCTGGCCGCGCGTCACACCAAGGAAGTGGTCGATCCGTTCCTCAAGCGACTGCGGAGTCGTGCGGCGTTCGTGATGTATAGTCTCCCCGGTCCCGCCGATCCGATCCGCACCCGCGTTTACCGGTCATTCACGAAGACGCCGACGAAGGAAGAACGTGTTGAGGGCGAAAAGGACCTTCGCGCGACGCTGGCGGCGTTCAAGTACGAGGGGGAACCGCTTCCGGCGAAGCTCAACCTGGGGACCGACAAACCGGTGATCGACTACTTCAAGCAGTTCCCAGGTCTCGATGCGGGGGCCAGGTTCAACGGCGATGGTTTCTGGAAGATGCCGATTCCGGTGAGCACGTCGGTGACGGTCGACCCGAATGATGTCGTCATCTACGACGCTGAGGGATACGGCCTGCTCCGCGACTTCCTCAAGAAAAATGGAGTGCGGCACGTCCTGTTGACGGGTTATGCCACCGATATGTGCTTCTGTCGCACGACCGCTGGATACGAGAACCTGTCGAAAGACTTCAATGTCTTTCTCGTCGGCGATGCGTCGCTGGCGACCTTCCCGTCCAACCGCACGCCACGTTTCGCGGTCAACGCGTCGATTTCGTTCGCGGCACTCAACCAGCTCATCACTCAAGTGTCGTGGGTGACTTTGGACCCGCGTGATGAGAAGACCGCGGCCGGGAAGTGATCTCGAAGAGCCCTGTCGTCCTTGCTTGCGCTTCGGACTCCTGCGCGTCAGCTGTCCGCATCCAGGCGCGGGGCGCGGCGGCCCTGCTTTTTCGCGGCGCCCTCCTTTTTCGCCTTCAACCGACGTTCTTTCGAGCCGCGACTCGGTTTCGTCGCCCGCCGCTTGACCGGAGGTGTGGCGACTGACAGGAGCATCTCGCGGACCTTCTCGTAGCAGTCCGCTTCATTCTTCGGCTGGTCGCGGAACCGCTGGCTCGTGAGGATCAGTTCGCCCTCTTCCGTAACACGCGTGCGGTAGCGTCCGAGAAACCGCTGCTTGACGTCCTCGGGAACGCTCGGCGAGGCGACGATGTCCCACCGCAACCGCGCCTTCGAGGCCACCTTATTGACGTTCTGTCCCCCCGGCCCCGAACTGCGGATGAATTCGAACGAGAATTCGGACCGCGGGATCTGAATGCGGCCGGTGACGTGCAGCGTGCGGTCGTCGTCGGGATGGTCGGTGGGCATGAGTGGACTCGTCCGTTGGACGCTTGCTGACCGAAGGAATAAACTGACAGATTGAATGATAGCGATCGACAAGTCTCTCGCGAGGTTCGCCCGATGTCGTTTCCCCGGATGATTCGCGTTCGTCAGACGTTTGATGCGACCCGCGTGGATGACATCCCCGGCGAGGTGGAAGATCAGCTCGTACGGCTCGATCTGGGCCGCAAGGTGAAGCCCGGACAGACGGTGGCCATTACCGCCGGTAGCCGTGGGATCAACAACATCGCCCTCATCGTGAAGGCGATTGTCGACCATGTGAAGGCGTTGGGCGGAGTGCCGTTCATCGTTCCCGCCATGGGCAGTCATGGCGGGGGAACGGCCGAGGGACAGCGCGAGATCATCGAAGGTTACGGGATCACCGAAGATTTTCTCGGGTGCGAGATCCGGGCGTCGATGGAGACGGTGATCGTCGAAATGGCGAAGCAGGGGTTCCCGGTTCACTTCGACAAGCACGCGGCCAGCGCCGACCATGTGATTGTGTGCGGGCGGATCAAGCCGCACACCGGGTTTGTGGGCGAGGTGGAGTCCGGCCTGCACAAGATGATGCTGATCGGCCTCGGCAAGCATGCGGGGGCGCTGGTCTATCACCGGGCAATTATCGACTACAGCTTCGGCGAGATTATCCGCACCGTGGCGGATGTCGTGCTGCGGCGGTGCAAGGTGTTGTGCGGCGTGGGAATCGTCGAGAACGCCTACGACGAGACGGGGCGGATTGAAGCGGTGCCGCCGGAGAAGTTCTACGAGCGCGAGACCGCACTCCTCAAGCTGGCGCGACAATGGCTGCCGCGGCTGCCGTTCAACAAGGTCGACCTGCTGGTGATCGATGAGATCGGCAAGAACATCAGCGGGACGGGGATGGATACGAACGTCGTCGGGCGGAAGTACAACGATCACGCCGCGACCGAGAAGGACGATGTCTCATGCAAGCGGATCTTTGTCCGCGGTCTGACCGATGAGACGCACGGAAACGCGTGCGGGATCGGGATTGCCGAGTTCACCAACCAGCGGACGATCGACCAGGTCGACATCAAGATCACCCGCATCAATGCATTGACCGGCGGACATCCGACGGCCGCGATGCTTCCCGTCGCGTTCCCGACCGATCGCGAGTCGGTGGGTGCGGCGCTGGCGACGGTCGGCTTGATCGAACCGGCGAAGGCCCGGGTGATCCACATCACCGACACGCTGCACGTCGCCGAAGTGCTGGTGAGCGAGGCGTATCTGTCTGAGCTGGAAGGGCGCGACGATCTCGAAATTGTCGAAGGTCCGTTCGAGATGGAGTTCGATTCGAGCGGCAATCTCTACCCGGTGGCAGCCGCCACTGCAGGCGTTCATTGAGGCGAATCCTCAGGAATTCGGCCGACCCTCCTGTGGATGACCGCACGCGCATTTCGTTTCTGGACTGAGCAGCACGAGTTCAACGAGACGCTCGCCTCGGATGTCGGAATCCGGGCCGTTCCATCGCATGCTGCGTCCCCGAGCGGAGAATACGAATGCGGTGCGCGCACAGCTTGCTGACGTCTGTGGCTGCCGTGGCCCTTGTCGCGGCCCTGTACCTGACACTGGCGGCGACCGCCGTTGCCCAGCGCCGCGGTGGCGGAATGGGCGGTGGAATGATGGGAGGCGGCATGCGTGGCGGGATGATGGGGCCGCCGCCGATGATGCAGCGAGGCATGGGTGGCGGAATGATGCCAGGGGGGATGTGCCAGATGGGGCAGAGTGGTTCCATGGGCATGAGCTCAATGACGTCATCGATGGGAACCAACGCTTCCGGCCAGAGCCTGGCGAGCCAGCTTGGTTCGCAGAACCAGGCGAGCCTGACTGCGATGATGCGGCAACTGCAGAATGCGAACTCGCCACTCCCTCCCCCGCCGCCCAGGATCAATAACATCAATCCGACGGCGATGGTGAAGAACCTCGACAAGGATGGAGACGGCGTGCTTCAGGTGGATGAGATTCCTCGGCGGCTGAAGGCGAAGCTTCAGCAGGCGGATACGAACTTCGATGGCGAGATCACGCTGGCGGAACTGGAATCCGCCCGCACGGCGTCGAAGTAGTCGAGCATTGAACAACAGGTCAAAGCCCCTTTCCGAGCGGAGAGGTCGGCGTGCGGCGCTTCGGGAGCAGCGTCGCCTGTCGGCACTCCGCTCTTTTGCTGCGCGCGATGGCGCCGCAAGACCGTCGGGCGTTCCGCCATGGCCGTCGTTCGCTCCGCGTAAGGACGTCGCGTGAGACAGGATCGCCTCTTGAAGCATTCAACGTCGTTGCCACACTCGCGTCCTTTGGCGGAGCGAAAGACGACCGTCGATGCTTCGCGATCGCTCAGCGAAGCGAGCGGCCCGACGCCCATGCTCCACGACCGTCTTGACCTATTTCCACGATTTGCGATATACAGCCCGCCTCGTCCTGGATTCCTCGGGCAATCCGCCCCACCATCCCCCGGCAAACTATCGCCCAGTGTTTTTCTCTCGAACGGCCAGCCCGTTCCGTTGTGTCTTTGCGCATTGACCTTCCAGGGTTCATTCGAGATCAAGCGTGCGTTGGAGCCTCTCGCTTCGTGTGACTCTGGCCATCGCAGTCGCCCTGACGGGTGGGATGCGGGGGGTGGAGTCGCGCGGAGACGACGGCGACTGGGCCGAGATCCATGAGTCCGGCGGGTTCATATTTCGATCGGAGCGTTCCTTTCCCGAATGGCGGCAGGTCGCGGACGAACTGCAGACCCTGCGTGATGACATCGCCTCGGAGCTTGGCATCCGCACCCTCGGCGGAGAGGGAGAGCCGCGGATCCAGATCAACCTCTTCAAATCGCATCGAACCTACGCCCGGCACCTGGCGTCTCGCGCTCCGGCGGGAGCATCGCGCCCCGCGTGCTTTGTGCAGGGCCCGGATCTCGGACGCGTTTACGTAGTCCATCACGAGGACTGGAAGACCAACGTCCGACATGAAGTGACTCACGCTCTTCTGCATCAGTCCCTTCCGTTCATTCCGCTGTGGCTCGACGAAGGATTGGCAGTGTATTTCGAGGCGCCACGGGAGACTCGCGCTCAAAAACATCCTTATCTCAGCACTGTCCGCTGGCAGGTGCGGTTCGGTTGGCGGCCGAATCTGATTGACCTGGAATCGCGCGAGGACCTTTCGGACATGCGGATGGCGGACTACCGCCAGTCCTGGGGATGGGTTGAATTCCTGCTTCATCACTCGGATGAATCGAACCAATTGTTGCGGCGGTATCTGGCGGAGATCGAGTCGGACACGCCCCCGGGGCCGCTGTCGTCCTACATGAAGGATTCAATGCCCGACTCGGGCTCTGCATTCGTGCGGCACTTCAAATCGCCAAGGCGGTATTGACCGCCCGAAAAGTCGCTTTCTTCGGAAAAGTCTGCCTGATCCGATTAAGCGTTCCAGTTGTGACGACGGTCATACCGATGACTAGAAGTGAGTGATCGGCTTCGCAGCGTATGCTGTGCGGCCTTCTTTGAACGCTGTTCGCCGAGTCGCCGCAATGGGCCATTGCGGTTGTCGACGGTTGGTTTCTGGTGGCTGTGTCGCGTCGAAAGGTCCGGCGACGCGCGATGTACGGCCGGCTTCCGAGTTCCGGACTCGGACGACAAGGAGGTCCTCATGCCGAAGTCGAAGTTCCTCAGCCGGCTCGCCGTTGCGGCGGCGTGCTGGGGCGCCGTCGCCATGCCGACGGACATGTTTGCCGCCGACAAGGCGGTCAAGACCACCGCGCCGAAGGCTGCGGCGCCGAAGTCATCGGTGAGCGATGTCGCCCTCTCGGAAGGGGGTGCGCTCGTCGGCAAGGTCGTCAATGCCCAAGGCAAGACGATGGATGGCGCGGTCGTCACCATCAGCCAGGGGCAGAAGCAGGTCGCTCGCGTCGTGACCGACGAAAAGGGCGCGTTCACCGTCACCGAAATGCGTGGCGGCGTGTACCAGATCAAGGCGGGCGACGGCACCAGCGTCTACCGCGTCTGGACGGCCGAAGCCGCTCCGCCTTCGGCCAGGCCGCAGGCTCTCGTCGTCACCAACCCGCAGGTCGTTCGCGGCCAGGGGGGCGGCGGCGGGCTGGGTCTGGTCGGTGCAGGCCTTGGTGCCGTTGGCGCCGGACTGGGCGGCTATGCGTTGTCTGAAAGCCAGGACGCCAAAGACGAGGCCGATAAGGCGAATCAACAGAACGCCCTCCTGCAACAGCAGCTCAATCAGGCGCTCGCCAGCCCACCGTAAGATCCGAGTTTGACGCGGAATGTCTCATGATCTCGCCGCAGCAGGCCATTCCTCGATGGCCACGCTGCGGCTTTTCTTTTTCGACCGTCACACTTCGGCGACAGAATTCGAATCGCAATGTTGCGGGATGCACCGGCCCGCGTGACGGCGGAACGGGCCGTTCGCCATAATGGAGTGCGTCCTCCGATACTTGCCCGACGCCTCCCACTGCCCGAATTGGCCCGGCCGTGACCACTCCTCCACAGCACGTCAACATCTACTTTCGCTGGCTGGTCCCGGTCGTCGGGCTCTTCGTCATCACCCTGTTCGCCTTCATCGCGACGCTGCTTGGTGATCCGATGGCCGCGCGCAGTCCGGTCCAGGAATTCCTGGACCGTCACGTCGTGAAGCTGTTCCTCGGCGAAGTCATCGCGATCGTCGGACTGAGCCTTGCGGCGATGGCGCTCGACCGCCGTCAGACGCTCCGTCACCAGTCGGAGTCGAGCCGCAGCGCCACGGAGAACGGTGCGGCGAATGCGAATTCAGGCGACGCTTTGCCGAGCTGACGGCTAACCCGTGGGGAGCGTCACGGAAGCCCCGGAGCGGAGGCTTTCCTCGGCGGCGCGGGCGAGTTCCACTCCGCGACAGACGTCCCCCATGTCGGCGATGGGGATCAGACCTCCGACGACTCGCCGGCAGAAATGATCGAGCATGACCTCCACGGCCGAGCGGTCCGAGGTCAGAATCTCCGTGACAGGTTCATCGCCGCCGTTCCGCCATGCAATCTCCGAAGCCGACCGAATCGTCGCTTCTCCCTTTTCACACTCGATCCGGCAACGGACGCTGACGTCCACGGGGTCGCTCGACGAAGTGGTCGCGGGTCCTTCGACTCGTCGATGCAGGACGACTTCGGCTTCGGGGGCGTCGCCTCCAGCACGCGATCGGGCGAACTCGATGACAATCCGCCGCATCGGCGTCGCCTGGGCTTCTGATGGAGTGTTCGCAGCAGCGCCCCCACTCGCCAGCGCCTCGACGCGCAACGGCGCCGTGCGAATGACATAGCGGCACCAGTCGAACAGTCCCACGAGAAAGTCGGATCCGGTTCCTGCGACGAAAGCCATGGGGTCGGCAGGGTCCGGCGGGACGGCATCGATCATGACTTTTCGAGGCCGCCCGATGCGCGTCGCCATCAACTCGTGAAGGCGTGCGGTCGCGGGGGTGTGCCTGAGCGTGAATTCGGGCATCAACGTCAGATCCTCGGCGGCGGCCCGGCGGTTCAGACGTTCCAACCCTTCGCGATCGGCCCCCAGAGTTCCCGCGATGTAAACCGGCTTGCCTGATCGGCAGAGCAGGTCGAGTGCGTGCCGGCCA
The DNA here is from genome assembly GCA_020850695.1 of Planctomycetaceae bacterium. GTDB lineage: Bacteria > Planctomycetota > Planctomycetia > Planctomycetales > Planctomycetaceae > JADZEF01. Next base: position 8,115 of record JADZEF010000138.1, read on the forward strand.
GCCCAGCCCGGGTCGATCAGCAGGATGGCCTGGACGGACGGAATCTCCGACAAGACCACCATTCCCTGGACGGGCAAGGCTTTCAGTTCGCCGGCGATCTGCTCTCCGCGTGCGGCGACCGAGTCATAGACCGCGCAGACGGCGATCTTCCCCTCCAGCCGATCGAGGGCGGGGCGATAGCGGGATTCCCAAAGGGCACCGGGGCCGACGAGCCCGACTTTGACCATCGCGCGGAATTGGCGTGGGGAAAAGTGTCGCGATTCCCTAAAGCCCGAGCGATGGCCCGGTTGAGGGGTTGCGACCCCGGCACAACGTGCGGGTCAAAGGATCATACCGGGCACTGGCGAAATGTGACAACGGCGAGACGCGATCGACGTCGGCAGTCGGCACAAGATTATCGGAAATGCCTTGAGGAAGATGCACTGACGTTGCTGTTCCGGCGCGCCGTAACTTGAATCATTTTTTCCGAGGGATGCTCGTATTGAGGGTCGAGCCTGGTTTCGCGGATTTGACGTTGGAAACGATCGTCCGTGTTCAATCCGTCAGCGAATCGTGTCCGAATCGATGAAGGACGAGTTCGCCTGTCGACTCTCTTTGTCCCCCTCGCGAATCTGACCTCACTCATCGGGCTGCTGTTCCTCGGAGCGGAAGTCCGCCGACCTGGAGCCACTCATGTCGCTTCGCCGCACTCTTTGCTCGACGCTGGGCGCGTTATCACTCGCCCTCGGGGCTCATACGGCTTCGGCCGGTGTCTTCGTGTCGATTGGCCCGCTCGCCATGGGCATCGGCCACGGTCCGGGGCATGCGGCTCCGGCTTATCACTACGGACTATGGGGAAACAGTTGCGCGAATGTCGGTTGCACGAGCGCCGAGTGCGGCGGATACGGCGGCTATGGACCACCCGCCTGTGCGGCCCCCGGCTGCGGCGGGCCGGGATATGGCGCTCCTGGATACGGCTATGGTCCGCCGCAAGCCGGTTTTCCCCACGCTGCTCCTCCGGGCCCGTGTACCAACTGCGGAAACCCGGTTGGATCGACGGGTTATGGTTACTACCCCAATTCGACGACTTACTGGAACCAGGGGGTCCAGCGCCGGTAATTCCCTTGATCGGCATCTCTCGAATACGTTCGCGAAACGTGAAGAAAGCCCACCGGAATGCTCCGGTGGGCTTTCTTTGTGTGGTCGCTGCCATCCATCGCACTGCCGAAACCGGCCGTCCGGGTCATTTCTTGTCGAGGTTCCGCGTGAACTCGGCCATGCTCGATCCGATGAACCGCAGCACTCCCGGCATCAACTTGATCATGCCGTCGATCTTCTCTTCATCGCGGGTCATCTGAATCGTCAGGATGTCATCGCCCCCCTTGAAGGCCGCCACGGCCCGTTCCCGCACTTTGACATTGCCGGTCGTCCCCCATCGCTTGTGGAGTAGTTCGGTCCAGGGGCCGAGCTTGATCATCCCATTCAAGAAAGGAGCCTTGGGGTCAGCGTCTTTGGCTTCGGCTGACTTCTTGATGGCCCCCTTCAGATCCTTCAATCCATCCTCTCCGATTGCCAGCCACAGCGAATCCTTTGACGTTCCGACATAGGCCGTCTCTTCGCCGAAGAACGATTTCGCGTCGGCCCTCACGCCGGCCGGCATCATCATCTTGTGGATCTTGACATCCCCCTCGCTGTCGACGTTCAACTCGGCCGAGTTCCCCTTCCCACTCTTGGGGAGAAGCTCCAGCATCTCGACCACGACGTTCCCGTCCTTCGGAACCACGCCCCAGATCAAGGTGTTCTTCCCCGAGGCGTTCGACCGCGATTCGACGAAGCCATTGAGAAGTTCGGACTTCGCACCGTCGTCGACCATCGCATAGAACAGCTCGACGATCTTCTTCGCCACCGCTTTTTCGTCGGCGCTGCGATCCTTTTCCGCCTCGATCTGGTTCAGCGACCGCGTCTTCATCGCGGCCGTGATTTTCTGGATGTAGGCGATCCGCATCTCATCGAGCGGAAGGTTGATCCGTCCGCTGAGAATCGGGTTGCCGAAGGGTTCGATCGCTGCGAAACGGTCCAGCTTCTCGTGGATCCGCTTCACTGACGCTTCAAACGCCGTGTTGGCAAGGGGGATCGTCTGGAGCGTCAAGCGACCCTGGTGCTGGGGCGAATCGATCGTCGCCGCCATCAGCGCGAGCTTCGCTTCGACATAAAGACGCTCGGCTTCATCCGCATTCGCGGACGCGATCTCCTTGCGGATCGCGAACTCGTCGGCCGTTTCGTTATCCTTTTTCTTCAGCTTGGCGAGTGCGTCCTTCCGGCGTATGCCGTAAGAGGCCCGGCGACTCTCGAGGGCCCCCGCGACGTTGTCGACGTTGGTTCCTTCGAAGACGACATCGGCCTTCATCGCCAGCAGGTTCGCCACCTGGCCGATGGGGTTCGGCATCTGGAGCGGGATGTCATCCTTGTATTCGGCGATCGAGGCATAGCCTTCCTTCACCCGCATGAAACCCGTGAAGGCGTTGGTCAGCTTCCAGAGCTGTCCTGCCTGTCGGGTCGCGGTAATGCCGAGCGGGTCGAGATTCTCCCGTCGAAAACGCGTCAGCATCGTGTCCGAGGGAACCGGAACGCTGAGGACATAGCGATCAATGGGGTGCGTGGTGATCGTGTCGAGCCGTGCGGGGAGGGTCCGGTCGACGCCAATGAGGAAGACGTCGAGGTATTTCTCCAGCTCCGGCCACTGCTTGAAGTCCGCGGGAGAGCAGAGCTTCATGGTGGCCTGAAAGTCCGACATCAACTCGTTCGCGTTGGAGACCACCAGCCGCATTGTGGGAGCGTGGGGATCGGTCGGCGTTCCAAGAACCAGCGGGCCTTTGGCGGGAGCGGCTTTGGCAGCCGTCAAAGTAATCCTGCCGGTCGACTTGCCCTCCCCCTTGCCGGTCGAAGTCGACTTCTCCTGGGCTGACGTCGAGAGGCCAGAGAGAAGAACGGCCGCGACGAGGGCCGTCGAACACAGAAAACGGATCACGTGGGAACTCCCCTTCGACATGTAAATCTCGATGTCACTGGCATCTCGCAGGCGGCCCCGATTCGCGTCGATTATTGCGACGCGAGTCTGCCTGCAGAAACGCTTCGATTTTCTGACCGATGAAACGAAGACTGATCTGCTGAGCGAATTCCAGTCCTTCCGAATTGTCCGGCACCACCCCCGATTGGGGAAGAGGTACGAATGGATGTCGCGGAATCTGGAGAGTGTGGGATATTTCGGTCGGGATTTCCAGAAGTCTTTTGTTCTTGTGTATACTTGCTCGGCGAGGGGCACTCAAAAAAGCTCGGATCCCGCCTTGAACAAGGTGCGCGGCGAGCGGCCTCGTTCGCATCGGTTCCTTCAGCGGAGCGTCTTGAATCCGCGTTCTTTGGGTGATGCAGCGGTCAGAACGCAAGAGGTTTGTGTGACGCGAAAAACCTGTCCCACCGCTCCGGTCCCGTGGGATGCAGGCGGCGGGTGCAGGCAAATCCCGTTGACCCTTTCCGCGATGCCGCGTATCACACGCCCCCTTCCGTCACGAAGGATTGAGCTGGGGTATTGCGCCTCCCAGTCCGGCCGTGACGGCAACGCGAGTTGTCCGCACGTGGATGGCACTGTCGCATGGCGGGTTCGTCTCATGCCCCTGATGCCGGGAAAAAGGACGCGGCCGCCGGCCACACGCCGGCGGGGCCGCGACTCCTCGGTCGCATGTTGGGGTGGTTGTTCGGTTCAAAGATCCGTCTGGCGGCGATAGTGTCGGTGTTGATTCTTGCGGGGAGCGTCGTCTCGTGGAGGATGACGCGGATTGAGCCGCCGACGGTCGCCGAATTGCTGGCCGAGGCTCTCGCAGAACTCGACGAGCGCGACGATGTCCCCGCGCGCGAAAAGGCCAAGAACATCGCGCAGGAGCTGTCGCACCGGAGCGACCGCGATCCTGAATTTCCGGGCGCTGCGGAATTCATCCTCGGGATGGTCGAGTTTCGCGATGCCGAAGAGGCCGATGAATCGATTCGCGATCGTCTCTATCTGAAGGCCATCCGCTCGTTGAAAGGAGCGGAAAACTTCGGACTTCGCGAGGATCGCCGCGGCGAATGGGCGAGAGCCCTCGGAACGAGCCTGTATCACACCGGATCGGCGACGTCGGCTCGTCCCATTCTGGAAGAGGCCGTCGACACGGCCCCCTACGGCCGAACCGATGTCATGAGCCTGCTGATCGACATCTACCTCGACATCCGCCAGCCGCAGGAACTGGACGAGTCCCTCCGGCTCGGCAAGGAGCTGACTCAGTCGGAATTGACCGAAACCGTGCGAGACCGAGCCTGGCTGCAGTTGGCCCAGGTTCACATGGCTCGGAATGAGCCCGAAGAAGCGGAGGCGGCCCTCAAGAATGTGTCACAGCGCGCCTGGACGCTGGGGACGCGGGTCTTCAACGCCCAGACCCGCATTGCCCGCAAGGAATACCGCCAGGCGCTCCAGGATCTCGAACGAGTTGCCGCCGATGCCGGCCGCGACCGGACGTTTCCTCGCCAGGCGTCGTACCTGATGGGGTTGTGCGCAGAGAACCAGGGGGACACGGATGCCGCCATCACCTACTTTGAGCGGACCGCCAGCCGCTACGATCGTTCGCATGAGGCGGTGGCGTCACTCGTCCGGGCCGCGCGGCTGCTCCAGAGCGTCGGACGGGACGAAGAGGCCGTGGCCGCCTATCGCGGTGCGCTCCGCACCGTTCGCAATCCGGACGACTTTCGCAACCGGTGGCTGACTCTCGACGACTTCCGGCGAATCGTGGTCGAAGGCTGGACTACCTGGACCGAAGCCAGGAAGTACGACGAGGCCATCCAGCTCGCCCGCATGATGCCGCCGCTGATCGCCGAGCCGCAGTCGCGAGAACTCGCAGCCCGCTCGCGGCAGCAATGGGCCGAATGGATCGATTGGCAGATGACCCAGGAGAGCGTCACCGGACGGGAGGTCTTCCGCAAGGAATCGCGCCAGCGATGGCAGGATGCGGGAATCGCCTGGGCCGAGGTGGCGACCCTCCAGCGCGTCGCGAGCAATTATCCGGACATCCTGTGGGCGGCGACCGAGGCCTTCCGCCGCGGCCATGCGCTGACTCGCTCGCTCGAGCAGCTGGACGCGTTCCTGGAGACCGATCCGAAGCGGTTGTTGCCGATGGCTCTCGTGCGACGCGGAGAGCTGCTCCTCGATCTGGATCGCGTGAAGGAGGCCGACGACCTTTTCCGCCGCGTGTCGCGCGAATTCCCCAACGATCCGGCGGTCTTCGATGCGCGGCTCCGGCTGGGCGATTGCGCAATCGAACTGGGTCACCTGGACGAGGCGGAGAAAGCGTGGCGCAACGTCCTGGAGTCGTCTGAGCTGACGCCGGATGCCCAGCAGTGGCGGCTGGCCCTTTTCTCGCTCGGACGCGTTCTGTGTCACCAGGCCGATCAGATTGCGGCCGGCGCGCCCCGCACAAACGACGCTGCCGCCGAGGCCGCCGCACGTCCATCGCCCCTCGCCGAAGCCTGGCCGAAATGGGACGAATCGGCTCGTCAGCTCGACGAATATGTGCGTCGCTTCCCAGACTCGGCCGAAAGCGTGGAAGCGCGTTACCTGCTGGCGCGCGCGTTGCAAAGGAGTGCCGGCCAGTACCTCACACAACTGGGGCAGGCCGAAACGGAAAATGCACGACAGGAACTGCAGCGGGCGATGGATGGCCGGCTCGAACAAGCCAACCAGCACCTGCAGCAACTTCGGACCGAGCTGCTCGAGAGTTCCGAAGTCGCGCCGCTGGGCGACTTTCACGCCCGCATTCTGGCCAGCGCCTCGTTTGAAGTGGGACACACGTTCTACGCGCTGAAAAAGTACGAACAGGCGATAGTCGCTTACAACGGGGCCATCAACCGCTTTCCCGTCGATCCGGCCGTGTTTCTCGCGTGCCTGCAACTGGCCGAGTGCTACGAACGGACGGGTCGCCCCTTCGACGCCCGCAGCATGGTGCAACAGGCCCGGATCATCCTGTCGAGCAGTGCGGACGGCGATTTCGCGCCGGACAAGACTTCGTTGAATCGTGATGAATGGGGCCAGTGGATCGAATGGGCGGGCCAGGTCCGCAAAAAAGCCGTGAGCAATCAGCCATGACGCAACGCACGACCTACCCCACCTTCCGCCACGACGGGGACAGAGGCCGCGACGAACAGCCTCCGACTCTGTTCGAAGAACTCTCGCAGCGCCGCGACGGGGTCCTGCAACTCCTCGATCTCGCCCGCGAACAACTGCAACTGATCGAAGGGGACGGCTTTGACAGTCTCTGGCAGCTTCAGCTTCAGAAAGAGAAGCTCGCGTCGCGGTTGAGCGTTCAATCGTCCGGCCCCCCGCCGCTGCTCGACCGCTGGCTGGCGGAAAGGGACTCACTCCCCCCCTCGGTGCGTCGCCATTGCGATCAGTTGATCGATGAAGCGGAAGAGGGAATGCGACTGCTGATGGAAGAGGAAGCCATCTCCGCCGAGGCGTTACGGCGACGGATGGCGTCGACGCGCGACGAACTTCTGACGCTCGCGGACGGCCGCAAGTCCCATCTGGCCCACAGTCCGCCCGAGCCGCAGAAGGGCCGCCGGCTCGTCGATTTCGAAGCGTGATCACACCAGCAACGAGCGGACCGACGAGCGGGTTGGTCCCGTTCGAAAGCGGGTTTCTATCCGGACACATTGGCCGATCGGGAGCATGCGATGATCAACCCTCTTTCCCCCGTCTCGTCGGATCCCACTTTCGCGCTCCTTGAGCAGGCGACCCGCTTTACCGAGCGGCGACAGACTGTGCTGGCAGGAAATATTGCCAATATTAACACCCCGAACTATAAGACGCGCGATTTACCGGTCGCCGACTTTCAGAAGGCGGTCGAAGACGCTTTGGCGCGGGAGAAGGCCGCTGGAACTTCTCTCGATCCTTCGAAGAATCCTCTGCCCGAATCGGAGCGGTTTGCCCCGGAACTCTTTCAGGCCCGCGAGATGGGGCGCGACCACCTCACCTTCCAGGACGGCGGCAATCGCAACCTGGAGCAGGAAACGACCGAAATGTCGAAGAACGCCATCCAGCACCGCATGACCGTCGAACTCCTCTCGGCTCGGATGCGCCTCTTGGAAACCGTCATCAGCGGCCGGCCGTAAACACAACACACGGAATCAATTCCCGCTTGCGGGTTCGCTATGCCTTCGCGCTAAACTCTCGTTGCCCCGGAATGCAATCCCGGAGTCTCTCATGTTCCGATCGATCGACGTCAGTACGAGCGGCCTGGTCGCCCAGCGTCAGCGGATGAACACGATTGCGGGGAACATCGCGAACGTGAACACGACGCAGGGTCCGGACGGAAAGCCGTCCCCGTTTCAGCGGCGGCTGGTGACGATGCAGGCCGAGGAGAACCAGGCGAGCCGCGCGACGGGGGCCGCCGGCGTGACGACCGAAATCGAGATCGACAAGAAAACTCCGCCGCGGAAGGTTTTTCAACCCGGCCATCCCGATGCGGACAAGGACGGAATGGTGGCCTATCCGGACATCAACATGGTGACCGAGTTCGTCAACGCCATGGACGCCAGCCGGGCATTCGAAGCGAACATCGCCGCGCTCGAACTGGCCAAGGACATGACGCTCTCGTCGCTGCGGATCCTGTCGTGAGGCGGCGATTGAGGCGCTGAATGCCGGGACGAGCATGCGGCCTCTTTTGCGATAAGCATTTCGAAGTCGGTCAAACACGTCTGACAGGGAATGGACACCCGCGATGTCGAGCCTCGGAATCTCACCCTTGCGTGGAATCCAGCCGGCTGTCACAAGCTTTGCGACGCCAGACACGGCGGCGAAGTCTGGTCCGGTCGGGGGGGCGTCATTCACGGATCTGCTGCAGAATGCCATCCAGTCGACGTCGCATGCCGAAAACCAGGCTCAGTCCGCGATCTCCCGATCGGTGGCCGGCGATGACCTGACCGAGATCGAAGTTCTCTCCGCTGTCAAAAAGGCCGACCTCTCGTTGCGACTGATGCTCCAGGTCCGAAACACGCTTCTCCAGGCCTACGACGAACTCAAGCAGATGCAGTTCTAGAGACCTTCGTGGCACGGGCACTCCTGCCCGTGCGAAATCGTGCTGTTTTTGATTGACTCACGGGCAGAAGTGCCCGTGCTACGGTCCGATCCGGCCTCTTCACACCTTTTCGCATTCCTTCGCACCCCCTCCCCTCCCGGCCCGCATGGACGCGATCCGCAAAATCCTGTTGCAATACTTTCGCCTCTACTCGGACCGCACCGTCGCCGAGAAAGTCGCGATTGCGGCCGTGTCGTTGTTGATGATCGGCGGTTTCGGCGTCCTCATTTCGCGGAACTTCACTCCCGCCTATGACGCCCTGTCCTGGGGAAAGGTCTTCACCACCGAAGAACTCGCCCGGGCCGAGCAGACGCTGCGCGACGCCAACCTCAACGAGTTCCGCCGCGACGGCCAGCGCATCATGGTGCCTCGGGCTCACGTCGAGCGCTACAACGCCGCCCTGGTGGCGGGGGGCGGGCTCCCCGCCAATTCGGCTTCCGAACTCGAGAAGCAACTGGAAAAGACCAACGTCTTCACGTCGCGCGACCAGATCCAGGCGCTGAAGGATGTCGCACTCGAAAAGGAACTCAGCCGGGTGATCCGGGCGGTGCCCGAAGTCGAGGATGCCACTGTCCGCTGGGCTCGCTCGCAGGCCGGCGGCTGGCCCCGCAGTCGCACGAAGGTGACGGCCACCGTCAGCGTCCGCCCGAAGCCCGGTCGTGAAATCTCCAACCGGCTTGTGCAGTCGTTGCGGGCGGCCGTGGCGAACATGGTTCCCGATCTCGCGGTGTCGGATGTCACCGTGTTCGACCAGTCCGCCGGCGTCTCGTTCGCCGGGGAGTCGCCCGATGATCCCTTCGACGGCCGCGTCGTCCAACGCGTCCGCGAATTCTCGCGCGAGTATGAGACCCGCATCCGCCAGGCGCTCGACTACATCCCCGACGTCCTGGTGACAGTCCACGTCGACCTCGACAACATCCGCCGCATCGGCGAGCAGATGCTCAAGGTCAACCCCAAGGAAACGGTGGCTCTCAAGCAGGACGAGTCGACCCGGACCGAAACGTTCCGAGACGCCCCGTCCCGCGGGGAAGGGGGAGTCGTGCCGAATCAGCCGCGGTCGCTGGCGACGACGGCCGCCCACGAAAAGAGCCGCACGACCTCCGATACGACATCGTCCGCCGTGACGGCCCCTTCCTGGACGCTGACCGAACGCGAACTGCTGGCCGCGATGCCGAAGGCAGTCACCGTTTCGGTCGCCGTCCCGCGAGATTATTACCGCAGCGTGGCCCTCAAACGCGGCGTTCCCGAAGGGGCGACGGACCAGGAAAAGAAGGACTTCGACAAGGCGGTCGATGCGATCGCCAAGGAAGAAGAAGCGAAGGTCCGCTCGACCGCGAAGACACTGATTCCGACCGGATCGCCCGAAGAAGCGGTTCACGTCACCAGCGTGGTGCGGGTCGACCGGGCGAACCCGATTCCGTCGACTCCGCTGATGACGACCATTGTGTCGTTTGTGTCCGAATGGGGCGGGATGATCGCGGTGGCGGCGTTCGCATTGTGGGCCTTACGCCAGCTCAACCGCAGCATGCCGCCGCTTCCCGATCTCCCTCCTTCTCCGGTGGCTTCCATTGCGACGCGCGGTCCCGGCGGGCGTGGAAGCGCTGACGCGGAAGAGGAAGAAGGCGAACCCCCCGTGCCGAAGGAAGTGACCGTCCGCGACAAACTCCAGTCCTTCGTGAAGGACGACCCGGACGCCGCGGCGACAATCATCAGCAAGTGGATGCAGCAGGCAGGGTGAGGAGGATGGGGGCAGAAAGCCATCTTCATCGACTGTCGGTTCGGTATTGAAAGTCGTCGTTCTGATGTGTTGGAGAGCATCTCCAAGAGAGGAATCGGGAGCATGTCGACGTCAATGACTTTCATCCCCCCCTGCCCCCCTCGCCCCCTGCCCCCATCCTCGATCGCTCGGAAGTAACGCGTTATGGAAAACCTCCGCAAGGCCGCGATTCTGATGCTCAGCCTCGACAAGCCGCTGGCGGCCGAAGTCATGAGCCAGTTGCCCAAGGCCCGCGTCGAACAACTGACGCTCGAAATTGCCCGCATCGATGACGTCACCAAGGAACAGCAGGAATCGGTCATCGATGAGTTCTACAAAATGGCCGGCCAGCGGGTGCCGATCGAGCGCGGCGGACTCGAATTCGCGAACGCGCTGCTGGAACAGTCACTGGGGGCGGAGAACGCCGGTTCGATCCTGGAAAACGTCCGCCAGTCGATGAGCTCGGTTCCCTTCGGCTTCCTGGCCAAGGCGGGGGCCGACAACCTCCTGACGTTTATCCCGGAAGAGCATCCGCAGACCATCGCCCTCATCCTGTCTCACCTGCCGGCTCCGCTGGCTGCGGAAGTGCTGGGCGGCCTTCCGTCGAACAAGCAGCTTGAGGTGATCCGCCGCATCGCCAACATGGAACAGACGAGCCCCGAAGTCGTCCGGGATGTCGAGCAGAGCCTCGAAAGCCGCATGACGTCGAGCCTCAATCAGCAGATGGAGAAGGCGGGTGGCGTCCCGCTCGTCGCTCAGATCCTCAACGTCGCCGACCGCATGACCAACAAGGGAATCCTTGAAGCTCTCGAATCCGAGGACGCGGAACTCGTCGACGAGATCAAACGCCTGATGTTCGTCTTCGACGATCTGCTCAAGCTCAGCGACAAGGCGATCCGGGCGCTGCTCCAGGAAGTCGACAACAGCCAGTGGGCGATCGCTCTCAAGGGAGCGTCGGAAGAGATCAAGCAGAAGATCACCGGCAACCTGTCTCAGCGCGGCGCCGAACTCCTCAAGGAAGCGATGGAGTATCTGGGGCCGATCAAGCTCAGCGAAGTGGAAGCGATGCAGCAGGTCATCGTCGACACCGTGCGACGCCTGGAAGACGCCGGCGAAATCGAAGTCTCGAGTGGCGGCGAGGCCGAACAGTTCATCACGTGACGATCGCGTCGGCGTTGCTCTCTCTGGCCGGTTGTTCCTTCTCTTCAGCATGGCGTCGTTGCAATGACTTTTTCCAGTGCGTCCCGAGTCCTGAAAGCCAACGATGTGCGGGGCATGTCCTCGCAGATCGCCTTCAACTTTGAGGACATCCAGAGGCAATGCCAGGAGCGGCTGCAGGAAGCGACCCGACAGGCCACTGCGATTCTCGAAGAGGCTCATCGTGAGTCGGCCGGAGTTCGCAAGCAGGCGGAAGAGTCGGGACGCGGTTCTGGACGACAGGAGGGGCTCAACGAGGCCGAACGCCAGATTGCTCAGCGCGCGGAGGAACTGGCGGAGAAGAAGGCGACGCAGCGGATCCGCACGTTGCTTCCCGCTCTCGAGCATGCGGCGAAGCAGGTGGCCATCAATCGCGAACGGTGGCTTGCCGAGTGGGAATCGTCGGCCCTGCAACTCGCGGTGGCGATTGCGGGACGCATCCTGCGGTCCGAGTTGGCGGTCGATCCGGAACGCGGGCGCGCGATGATCTCGGATGCCCTGCAGACGGCGGCCGGTTCGACCCGGTTGCGCGTCCGTTTACACCCGGAAGACGTGGCGATGCTGGGAAATCGGGCAGAGGACGTGGTGAAGAGTCTCGCCTCGTGCGGGGAAGCGACCATCCTGCCCGACGAGACGATCGAACGCGGGGGGAGCGTCGTCGAAACCCAGCACGGCGTCATCGACGCCCGCCTCGAAACCCAACTCGACCGCATCCTGCAGGAACTGACGCATGGTAGCTGAAGTGGGTAGTGGATAGTGGGTAGCCAGAGAGAGCTATTCTTCGCTTTTCTGCTTTGGCTACCCACTACCCACTTCCTTCCCGCATTGACTTTCGCCGAATGGTACCCCGATGACGGCCGCGATCTCCCATCTTCCTCGCATGGTCACCTACGGCCTTACCGGGACCGTCACGAAGGTGGTCGGCCTCACCGTTTCGGTCACCGGGTTTCCCGCACCGCTGGGCGCCGTCTGTGCCATTCAGCGCGAGGCCGGCGAGACAGTCGACGCCGAGGTGATCGGGTTCCGCGACGAGGAAACGCTACTGCTCGCTTACGGCAACCTGGGGGGCGTTCGCCGCGGCCAGAAGGTGACGCTCACTCAAAGTGATCCTGGTGTGCGCGTCGGCGAGCGACTGCTGGGCCGGGTGATGGACGCCCGCGGACGATTTCTCGATGGATTGCCGGTGCCTCCGCTTCCACACCGCGTTCCTTTGCACGCCGATCCGATTCCGCCGCTCAAGCGTCCGCGGATCAGCGAACCGCTGGGAACGGGCGTGAGAGTGATCGACGGACTGTTGACGTGCGGGCAGGGTCAGCGGATGGGAATCTTCGCCGGCAGCGGCGTCGGCAAGAGCACGCTGCTCGGCCAGATTGCCCGCTACAGCACGGCCGACATCAACGTGGTCATCCTGGTCGGCGAACGAGGTCGCGAAGTGCGCGAGTTTCTCGATCGTGACCTCGGCAAGGAGGGACTGGCACGGAGCGTCGTCGTGTGTGCGACGGGAGACGAGCCGGCCCTGGTGAGATTGCGGGCGGCCTACGTCGGAACGGCCATCGCCGAGCATTTCCGCGAGTCGGGACGAAACGTGCTGCTCGTCATGGACAGCGTGACCCGTTTCGCTCTCGCCCAGCGCGAAATCGGTCTCGCGGCGGGGGAGCCGCCGGCGACCCGCGGTTATCCCCCCAGCGTCTTCGCCCTCCTTCCGCGATTGCTCGAACGGAGCGGTCGCAGCGAGAAGGGAAGCATCACGGGGCTCTACACCGTCCTTGTCGAGGGAGACGACGCCAACGAGCCCATTTCGGATACCGTTCGCGGAATCCTCGATGGCCACATCATGCTGTCCCGCAGCCTCGCGCATCAGGCTCACTGGCCGGCAATCGATATGCTGGCCAGCATCAGCCGGTCGATGAACGACATCGTTCCTCCGGAACACAAAGCAGCCGCCGAAAGCCTGCGGCAGATGCAGGCGGCGTACCGCCAGGCCGAAGATCTCATCTCCGTGGGGGCCTATCAGGCGGGGACGAATCCGCTGGTCGACACCGCGCTCCGCATGCGCGATCCCGTCCTCAGTTATCTGCGCCAGGGCTCGCACGAACATCAGCCGCTGTCCCAATCGATTGACGGGCTGAAGAAGCTGGCGCAGATGCGAGAGCAGCTTTCGGCCCGGGTGCCGGGGAAGAAGGATTGAGGGATGGAGAGAGGGAGTGATTGAGGGAAAGACTTACTGACACGTTCAACAGAGGTCGAACGATCGACCCTTGCATTCACACATAAGGTAATCGATGGCATGAATCACTGCTGATTTCTTCTCTCCGTCCCTCAATCACTCCATCCCTCAACCCCTCTCGTGGCTCGCTTCACGTTCCGCCTCGAATCCGTTCTCTCGTACCGCCGCGGGCTGCGCGATCAGGTGCAGCAGGTGCTGGCGCGGTTGTTGCGCGAGGACGAGGAGTGGGTGGAGAAGGCGGCGGCTGTAGAGGCTCGGAAGGCGGAGATGATGGACGAATTGAAGCAGATCGTGTCGGCGGGCCGGCTTGACGTCGATCGGGCGGCGATGCGTCGGTATCACGCGGGGGTCATGGCGGTCGAGTTGCAGGTCATCGCCCAGCAGCGGGAAGTCGTCGCGCAGAACCTCAAGCGGGTTCGCGAGGTCCTGGCGAAAATGGAGCAGGACGTGCGGTTGCTCGAGAAGCTGAAGGAAAAGCAGTTGGCCGAGTTCAATGCAGCTGAGGAACGGCGGGCGGGTCGCGAGCGTGAGGAAGCCTGGCTGGGAGCCCATTGGGGGGAGTTCGCTGAATGATCCGCTTTCTTTTTCTGATGTTCGCGGTGTGCTGCGGAGCGATTGTCGCCGTTGAGGGGGCCGCGCTCGCATGGCTGGCGTCGCAGGGGAGGCTGAATGGCGACACACTGCGCGATGCCAAAGAGGCGTTCGTGGGGAAGCCGCCGGCGTCGACGCGCGAAGTCCCCGCACAAGAGACGCACGAACCAGTCGTCAACGAAGTGATGCAGAAGCGCGTCACGCGGCTGTTCGATCTTGGTCGCCGCGAGGATGAGTTGCAGATTCTGAAGAACCTGGTGGCCGAGCAGGCCAAGCGCGTGACGGCAATGCAGGACCAGCTCGAGAAGAAGCAGCAGGATTTTGAGAAGCGGTTGAACGAACTCCGGGAGCAGAATGAGCAGGCGTCGATCCAGCAGTCGCGGACGGTGTTGCAGGCCATGCAGCCGGCCGAAGCAGCCGACCAGCTGATGAGCCTGTCCCCCGAGCAGTCCTTGACGGTGTTGCGGGGAATGCCGGAGAAAACGATTGCGCGAATTCTGAAGGAGTTGACGCGGAATGCCGATAAGAAAGTGAGTGAGCGCGGACAGAAGCTGTTCGAATCACTCACGGAAGGGGAGCCGGAGCGATCGTTGATCCGGTCGGCGGGTGCGGACGGAGCCGGCGAAGCTCCGCCGGGGTGATTGCGGCCGCAGTCCCGACCCGCGAGAGGAATTCGCGGACGGGGATCAGCGGTCATGCGCATCTCGGACCTGCTTCCGAAAACCGATTCCCCGCTCCTCTCGCCGGTCGAGCCCGTCGACAGCGGCGCTACCGGCACGACAACTTCCGGTTCCAACGCGCGCAAAGATTCCTCTTTCCGCAAGCGCCTGGCGGACTTCCTCTCGCCGAAGTCCCGGTCCGCCGCCGATTCAAGCAAGTCGCGGTCGTCCGACTCGAAGTCGCGCCGGAACTCGGACGATTCGACTTCCTCGACTCGCGATCCATCTGCCCGTGCGAAACCCGACGACCCGAAGTCGACGGTGACAGACGATCGGACCGCCGCCGATCGGTCATCGGTATCGGACATCCGAGCGGACGCCGCCGCACGAAGTGACGCGTCACGTCCCGCAGCAGAAGCCGACTCTCGCGAACCAGTTGCGACAGATTCGCCGGCCGACGGAGATTCGGTTGCGGCGGTCCCCGAGCCGAGCAGCCCGCGTCCTGTCCCGATGCCGGCCCCGCAGGCAACGGCACCGATCGACGACGCGACATACACACTGAAGGCCGTCCCCGGGGCTCCGCCGGCCTCGCTCGCTTCGCTCGGGCTGTCGGCGACATCCGTCGTCAATGCGGTCGATGCGACATCGCTGCCGGCGCTCGGCAAGGCGTCCGACGCCATCTCGGCCGAAGTTCAGGCGGCCGTCGATGCGGCCACCAGGAAATCGAGCGAGGATCCCGAGGGAACGGGCGAAGGAGAAGAAGAACCCGGGCTCGATACGTCCGGGATCGCCACGACGTTGATCGAGATCATCGCCGACTCGGACAACGTTTCGACACACGAATCGAGCATCGACATCAGCGCGACGGTCGACGCCACGGTCGAAGAGCTGAAAGAGGTCGTCAAAGCGGCGGACGCTGCTGCCGAGGCGGCGGCTGCGGCGAAGCAGGCCGCCCAGCAGACGCAGGGCACCTCGCAGCCGGCCGCAACTTCGGAAGGTCAGGGTGCGCCACAATCTGACAACGCCGTCGGTCACATCGACCTGACGCAGCACCTCGAAGCGGGAGCGAGCCAGGACGAGTTGGACTCGCAACCGACGCTGTCCGAACTGCACGCGCAGCAATCGAACGCCGCCGCGCCGGCGGAGAATCAGCCGACAAATGAGTCAGACGACTCCGTGACGTCGGCCGATCCGTCCGCATTGACGGCCGCAACCACTGCGGACGCCCCTGCTCATAAGGATGCGCCGGGAGACGCAGCGGGAAAGCAGGATGATGCCGCGGCGTCCTCCAGCGACGACACTCTGCCGCAGTCGGAGATCATGCAGACGTTGCCGCAGGCGGCGGACGACTCCGCGACCGACGCAGAAGCTCAGGAAAGCAATGCCGCCGCAAAGAGCGGACAGCCATCCGCCGCGGAACCGAAAACTGCCCGGCAGACGACGACCCCTGAGCTGGCCACGCGGGAAGATCGGCCCGAGCCGCGAGTCGATCACAAAACGGCAACCCGCGATCAAGGCGCCGCGTCCCACGACGAAGATCCCTTGGCGACCTCTCTGGCTGCCGTGGCGGCAGCCGGTGGTCTGCTGAACGGGACCGCAACGACCAGCATCTCGACGAACGCCGCATCGTCCGCCCCCTCCACGGCACCTTCGGTGCTTGCTGCCGGCGGGAACTCGGCCGGCACAGGGAGCGATGCCAACGCGAACGCTGCCGCCGGACAACCCGCGAACGTGCCGACGCCCGCTTCCTCGACGCCGTCGACCGAGGGAACTCGCGCGGCCTCTCCCGCGGACCGAGCCCAGTTTGTCGAGCGGCTCGTCGAATCGATGCAACAGTCGCAGCAGACGGGACGCGAGATGCGGATCGAACTGAGGCCCCCGGAACTGGGTCGCATGGAGATCAACGTCGCCTCGGACGACGGTGTGCTGACGGCCCGCATGGAAGTCGAGACGGAGGCCGCCCACCGCGCCCTCAGCGAGAATCTTCCGGCGCTTCGAGAGTCGCTGCATCGTCTCGGGGCCAGCGTGGACCGTATCGACGTCCAACTGGTGTCCAAGCCCTCGGCCGAGTTCTCGAACGAGCGAAACGAGTCGGGACAACGGGAGTCTCAGCAGGGGGCGCAGGACTTCGGCAACCAGGGAGGGGGCCACGCCCGCGAGAATCATGGTTCCGAAGAACGCGAGTGGGAGACGGCTGGCCGGCCCGCCGAACCGAAGCCCCCCGCACCCCAGCCGACGCCGGGGACGAACGCCCCCGCTCGTCCGGATCCCGTCGGACTGACAGCCATTGATCTGGAAGTGTGAATGTCCCGCAGCACGGAAGCCGCGGATTCGAACATCAAGGAATGAGCCATGGCAACCACGGGCGGCGTGCTGGCAAGCGGGGCGACCTATACGCCTCCCGAAATCAAGATCGTCGACAGGGCCGACACAGGCTTCAACTCGCTGAACGCCGAGTCGTTCCTGAAGATGCTCATCGTCGAGCTTCAGAACCAGGATCCGACCGCTCCCATGGGCAACGAAGAACTCCTGAATCAGCTCTCCACAATGCGCGGGCTGACAGCCAACATCGAGCTTGAGGATGCGATGAAATCGCTCAACTCGAACCAGCAGCTTTCGACGGCGGCGTCCTTCATCGGCAAGAACGTGACGGCGACGATGGATAACAGCGAGACGTTCACCGGAGTCGTCGACAGGGCCTTCCTCAGGGAAGGCAAGACCTATATCGCGTCCGGCACGACCGAGATTCCTGTCTCCAGCATCACCGGCATCAAAGGCGCTTGACGAGCAACGCCACGGCCAGTTGCCAGCGTCTGGCCGGGCCTCCGGCCTTCGCTTTCAGGTCGCAACGTTCTGCGTTGGCTTGACTTCGCGAGGCGATTTTCGGCGGTGGAAGAGCGGGCATTCTCGGCAAGCTCTGACGACCGCGCGAGGTCTTATGTCCAAGTTTGAGGCCGGAGGCCGATAGCGCAAAGGAAGTCGCGCGCAGGCTCGAGGGAGCGTCGCGCGGCGCGATCCCCGAATGACACCGTCGCGCCTGGGGGGCGAACATGGGTTTGACGTCGGCACTGAACACGTCGTTGAACGGCCTTCAGCTCAACGAAACCACCATCGACGTGCTGGGAAACAATATCGCCAACGCCGGAACCAACGGGTTCAAGGCGTCCAAGGTGCAGTTCACGTCGCAGCTGTCGCGCACGCTCAGCGTCGGCTCGCGGCCGACCACGGAGAACGGCGGCACCAATCCCCGCCAGATTGGCCTGGGTGCGTTGACGGCCGCGATCAACAAGGACTTCACCCAGGGGAGCATCACGAACAGCACCAGTCCGTCCGACCTGGCGATCCAGGGGGACGGGTTCTTCATTCTCGACGGCTCGGACGGGACGTCCTACACCCGCGACGGGACGTTCTCGCTCAACAGCGACAGCCTGCTCGTCAATGCTCAGGGTCTTCGCGTGCGGGGGTACGGAGTCGACACCGACTTCAACCTTGTGACGACGCAGTTGAGCGACATCCGCATTCCGCTCGGCGACCTGAATGTCGCTCAGGAGACGCGGAACATGTCGCTCAGCGGGGCTCTTTATCCGACGGGCACGCTGGGGACCAACGGCTCGCATTTCACATCGGACGCGCTGACCGATGCCGGGAATGCGAACGCGGCGATCACCGACACCACGCTGCTGACGGACGTGCAGAACACGAGCGGCACGATGTTCACGGTCGGGGATGTCGTGACTTTCCAGAGCCGTAAGGGAAGCCGTCTGCTTGAGCAGCAGACGTTGACGGTCACGGCGACGACGACCGTCGCTGAACTGACCACGATGATGCAGAACGGGTTCGGCATCACGAGCGGGTCGGGCGTGCCGAATGACGGCATCAGCGGCGCCGCCCCGGGCGTCACGGTCACTGCCGGCGGCCAGATCCAGGTCGTGGGCAACATGGGCACGGTCAACGACATCGGAATGGCTTTCGGCGACCTGAGCATCAACGGCTCGCCTGCCGAAGTCACTTTCACGAAGAGCGCGTCGGCGAACGGCGAAAGCGCCATCACGGATTTCGTGGTGTTCGACTCGCTCGGTTCTCCCGTCACGTTGAAAATGACCGCCGTCCTCGAGGCGCGCGACACCGGCTCGACGACGTTCCGCTACTTCTTCGAAAGCAACGACGACAGCCGTCCGGCGACCGCCATCGGCAGCGGGACGATCATCTTTGATGGCAACGGCCATGTGACGACCGGGGGACAGACGACGCTCACGATCGA
>JADZEF010000139.1 GCA_020850695.1 Planctomycetaceae bacterium
CATTTCGCCAAACACTCAGCGAAGAACGACGTTCAGAACAGCCTGACCTTGATGCCTGTCCCAGCCTTGTACACCTGCTGGTTTTGACGCGCCCATTCGTGGCTGGTTTTCACGCGCCCAATGACACCCCGCAGGGGTACTACAATTCGTCGATGCCCTACGCAGGGTCTGTACAACCCCGTTGGGGTTGGCCATCTCGGGGCGTCGTGACCCAGGGTGCGCTCACTTCGTTCGCGACCCTGGGCTACGGCGTACAACGCCTTCGGTGTAAAGAGACCGAGTTACCGAGAGGGCGATCATGATGCTTCGGAGGACAGCGCAAAACACAGGCACAACGTGCTGCATCTGATGCCTGACGCTCAACCAACGTCACGCAAAGATCTCTTTCACCACGTTCCCCTCGACGTCGGTCAGCCGGAAGTCGCGGCCGGCATAGCGGTACGTCAGCCGCTCGTGATCGAGGCCGAGGAGGTGCAGGATGGTCGCGTGCAGGTCGTGCATGTGGACCTTGTTTTCGGCCGCGAAGTAGCCGTAGTCGTCGGTCGCGCCATAGCGGACGCCACCCTTCACGCCGCCCCCCGCAAGCCACATCGTGAAGCCCTCGGGGTTGTGGTCGCGGCCGTCCTTGCCCCCCTGCACCACAGGGGTGCGGCCGAATTCGCTTCCCCACCAGACCAGCGTGTCTTCCAAGAGGCCGCGCGACTTGAGGTCCTTCAACAGCCCCGCAATCGGCTTGTCGACTTCGAGGGCGTTCTTCGTGTGGGCCTTCTTGAGGTTGCTGTGCTGGTCCCACTGGACGTCGCTGTCGCTGTGCGTCACCTGGATGAACCGCACCCCCGCTTCAGCAAACCGCCGCGCCATCAGGCACATACGGCCGAAGTTCGCCGTGATCGGGTCGTCCATGCCGTACAGCTTGTGCGTTTCCTGCGTCTCCTGCGACAGGTCTTCCACCTTCGGCATTTCAGACTGCATGCGGAACGCGAGCTCGAACGAGCTGATGCGGGCTTCGAGCGACGCCTCGGGCCCACTCCGCGCGAGGTGCTCGCGGTTCATCTGGCTCAGCCGCTCCAGCTGCATCCGCTGGACTTCGCGCGGCAGGTTCGCGTTGGCGATGTAACGCACGCGGGCCTTGTCGGACGGGACGCTGGCATTGCCGAGGGCGGTCCCCTGGTACTCGGCCGGCAGGAACGCCGACCCCCAGTTGTTGACGCCGCCGAAGGCGAGCGTCGGGCAGATGGTGACGAACGCCGGCAGGTTGGCGTTGTCGGTCCCCAGGCCGTACGAGACCCACGAGCCGATGCTGGGGCGGATAAAGTTCTCACTCCCCGTGTGCACCATCATCGTGGCCCCGCCGTGGGCGGGGTTGGTCCCGTGCATCGAGTGGAGCATGCACATATCGTCCACGCACGTCGCGACGTGCGGGAAGAGCTCGCTGACCGGAATGCCGCTCTCTCCGTACTGTTTGAAGCTCCACGGCGACATGAGGAGATTCCCCGTTTCGCCGAACTGCACCCGCGGCTTGGCGTGCGGGAATGGCTTGCCGTCATCGCGCGTGAGGAGCGGCTTCGGATCGAACGTATCGACCTGCGACGGCCCGCCCCCCATGAACAGGAAGATCACCCGCTTGGCCCGGGCGGGGAAGTGCGGCTCCTTCGGCGCGAGGGGTCCAGCCGGTCGCCCCGCCGCCGCCAGCTCTTCCGCAGCGCGGGCCGCATTCTCGTTCGCCAGCAGAGACGACAACGCCAGCGACCCGAAGCCGGCCGCCGTGCGACGCAACAGATTTCGCCGTGAAAGAGGCTGCCAATCAAACATTCCGAATCATCTCCGGAGATGGATTCCGAAGCAGTATCACGTCCAAGTGCCTTTCCGGGAGGTCGGCTTCTTCAATCGTAGCAGACCCGCGTGCGAAGCGTGTCGGTTCCCATGAACAGTACTATGCACGCTCGCCTCCAAAAGTTTGGATTGCGGGTGAGCGCATGGGAGCATCGACATCATGCCCGGCGATACTCGAGGATGAAATCTTTCTGGGTATGAGTCCAGTTGATGTAGTTTTGTTGATTTCTGAGCATTGCTGCGTGAGAATGCTCGCGTTTCATTCACACTCCGGGCCGGAATGTCGGCATACCGACAGTCACAAGGGCGATTCGCGCCGGAACGCCGTCCCGATTTCCCGAAGGCGGATGGCCGCCGAGCAGGACCAAGTGATGGCAATCCAGTGGTACTATCGCGTTGACGGCATGGAAGGGGGGCCGGTCACATCTTCGGAACTTCGGCGTCTTGTCGCGAACCGTCAGTTGGGTCCCGGGGACTTCGTAAAAACTTCGGAACGACCTGAATGGATTGAGGCTCGCAACGTCAAGGGGCTCTTCGCAGAAGATCAGCTGCCGGCTGTCATACCATCTGCCACCGTGGCGCACCGTCCCAATCCTCCGCCACTACCCCCTCAGCCCGACGTCGCATCAAACGCGCAGCAGCGACTCAAAGGGCTTTTCGGCTCGGTGAAAGACAAGTTCAAGAAAGCCACCAGCAGCGGGAAGATCTGCGGTCTGTGCGGCAAGGAACTTGGACTTCTCGCATGGGACCATCTTCCAACGGTTCCAGTGGCCTTTCGCGGGGACCATCAGGCGGCCTGCGCCGAATGCGTGACTCAGTTGGAAATCATTTGCTCACACTGCGACGAGCGATGGCACGTCGACCCGGCGCGTAACATCAAGAGTTGTCCTTCGTGCGCTCTGAGAACCGAACGCGAATCATGGATCAAGTCCGAATACGATCAGTTCCGGCGGACAACCTACTTCGAAATGCCGATTTGCCAATTCGGCGGAGGCATGTTCTCCGCGTACAAATACGATCTGCATCTGACAAAAATGCTGCACGACGAAGGAAGCGTCTGTTACTGTGTCGACTTGATGATGAAGAACACTGGAAGTGACTTGGTCTACAACGATGTGACGAGTTTGTACTTCCGCACCGGCCAACGGGTCGTCCGACTTGAGCCGTCATTCGGACGAAGAGATTCAAGCTTTTACACAAACGATCATGGCACGAAATGGACCATGGTCGAGTTCCAGCGATCCTCGATTTCGCCGATCGATCTGCTGTCGTTGACGGAAGAAACCGAGGACATCCTGATCCGAATCGCGAGCGAAGGACGTGGCGACATAGATCTTTCCATGAGCCGCGCGGAAGTCGGACATCGCTTCACATTCTTTTGCGAACGGCTCGGGGTACGTGCTGATTCATCATGTGCCGCAGCGATTCCCAACGAGACAGTCTTGTCCGGAGGTTCACAGCAGCTGCCTGCAACGACCGGGAAATCATCCAAGCCCGAAGTCCTGCCTCTTGCGGAGTCCTTGTCTGGAACCGTGGTTCAGGCACTCAAGCAACTGAAAGAGTTGTTGGATGCAGGAATCCTCACTCAGGCGGAGTTCGATTCCAAGAAGGCTGAGCTCCTGAAGCGTCTTTAGCCTTGAATGTAGGGCGAACTTTCAGCGACCGCGATCAGGCGAACAACTCCCGTACCACATTCCCCTCGACATCAGTCAGGCGGAAGTCGCGCCCCGCGTAGCGGTACGTCAGCCGCTCGTGGTCGAGGCCCAGCAGGTGCAGGATCGTTGCGTGCAGGTCGTGGATGTGGACCTTGTTCTCGGCCGCGAAGTAGCCGTAGTCGTCGGTCGCGCCGTACCGCAATCCCCCCTTCACGCCGCCGCCGGCTAGCCACATCGTGAAGCCTTCGGGGTTGTGGTCGCGGCCGTTCTTGCCTTCGGCGACCGGCGTGCGGCCGAACTCGCCGCCCCACCACACGAGCGTGTCTTCGAGGA
This sequence comes from Planctomycetaceae bacterium, assembly GCA_020850695.1. Classification (GTDB taxonomy): domain Bacteria; phylum Planctomycetota; class Planctomycetia; order Planctomycetales; family Planctomycetaceae; genus JADZEF01. The sequence continues at coordinate 3,822 of JADZEF010000139.1, forward strand.
GACCGCGCGACTTCAGGTCCTTCAGCAGACCCGCGATCGGCTTGTCGACTTCGCGGGCGTTCTTCGCGTGACCTTCCTTCAGGTTGCTGTGCTGGTCCCACTGGACGTTGCTGTCGCTGTGGGTCACCTGGATGAACCGCACCCCCGCCTCGGCGAACCGGCGGGCCATCAGGCACATGCGGCCGAAGTTCGCGTTGACCGGGTCGTCCATGCCGTAGAGCTTGAGCGTCTCAGCCGATTCGCTCGACAGATCCTCGACCTGCGGCATCTCGTTCTGCATGCGGAAGGCGAGTTCGAACGAATTGATGCGGGCTTCGAGGGCCGGCTCGGGGCCGCTCGCCGCCAGGTGTTCGCGGTTCATGCGGCCGAGACGGTCGAGCATCATCCGCTGCACGTCGCGCGGCAGGTCGGCATTCTGGATGTATCGCACCTTCGCCTTGTCGGACGGAACGCTCGCGTTGCCGATCGCCGTCCCCTGGTAGACCGCCGGCAGGAAGGCCGAGCCCCAATTGTTGAGGCCGCCGTGTCCCAGCGTCGGGCAGATCGTCACGAAGCCGGGGAGGTTGGCGTTATCGGTTCCGAGGCCGTAGGTGACCCACGAGCCGATGCTGGGCCGCACGAAGTTGTCGCTGCCGGTGTGGACCTTCAGCTTCGCCCCGCCGTGGGCGGGGTTGGTGCCGTGCATCGAGTTGATCACGCACAGGTCGTCGACGCACTTCGCGACGTGCGGGAAGAGTTCGCTGACCGGGATGCCGCTTTCGCCATACTGCTTGAAGCTCCACGGCGACTTGAGCAGGTTGTTCGTGGGAGCGAACTGCACTCGCGGCTTGGTGCCGGGAAACGGCTTGCCGTCGTCGCGCGTGAGGAGCGGCTTGGGGTCGAACGTGTCGACCTGCGAGGGACCGCCCGCCATGAACAGGAAGATGACGCGCTTGGCCCGCGCGGCGAAGTGCGGGGCGCGGGGGGCGAGGGGATCGACGAGCGGGTTCTCGGCAGCGCGGACCGTCCGGATGCTGTCGTCGGCCAGCATCGAGGCGAGGGCGAGCGAGCCGAAGCCGGCGGCGGTGCGTTGAAGAAGCTGACGGCGGGAGAGGGGCGGGAGATGCATGCGGCGGGATCCACTGCGGGATGCGAGGAGGGCTCCTTTGACTCTACGGGAATGGGGCGCGGGAGGAAACCCTGATTCGCGTCAGACTCATCGGGACGCGAAGCACCCAGGGTGCGGCTCGGAGCACCCTGGGTGCCGAATCAGGCGAGCCGCGATGGAGGAGAACGCACGATTTCGGACAACCCACCCGCATTGCACGGGCACCCCGGCTGCTCAGAGCCGCAGCCGGGGTGCGACGCGCTTCGATCGCTCAGGCCCCGCTTCGTGATAAGATCAGTTCACGACGTCCAATACCTCACCGCCGCTGCATTCGCCGATCATGGGTCATGTCGAGATGGGAACCGTCTATCTGGTCGGCGCCGGCCCCGGCGATCCGGGACTGATCACGCTGCGCGGGCTGGAGTGCCTGCGGCAGGCCGACCTGGTCCTGTACGACGGTCTCGTCAATCCGCTGTTGCTGCGACATGCCCGAGGACGGTGCGAGCGGACGGCCCGCACCACGGAAGGGGGCGGGCACGTCGTCCCGCAATCCGAGATCAACTCCCGTCTGATCGCCGCCGCTCGGGAGGGATTGACCGTTGTGCGCCTCAAGGGAGGCGATCCGTTCATCTTCGGCCGCGGCAGCGAAGAAGCGGCGGCCCTCGTCGAGGCGGGCATCCCCTTCGAAGTCATCCCCGGCATTACCGCCGCAACGGCTGCGGGGGTGTATGCGGGGATCTCGCTCACCCATCGCGACCACACCTCGGCCGTGGCCTTCATCACCGGCCACGAGATGCCGGGCAAACCCGCCTCGGCCGTCGACTACGGACAGCTTGCGGCGTTTCCCGGAACGCTCGTCTTCTACATGGGACTTCACCGCGTCGAGGCGATCGTGTCGGCGCTGATGGCCGCCGGCAAATCGGGGACGACTCCCTCGTGCGTCATCAGCCGGGCCACGACGCCTTCCCAGCGGACGGTGAGCGCTCCTCTGGCTAATCTCCCGTCCGCGGTACGAGAGGCGGGATTACACGCTCCGTCGCTCATCCTGGTGGGAGAGTGCGTGGCGCAGCGCGAGCGTCTGGCGTGGTTCGAGAAGCGGCCGTTGTTCGGATTGACGATCGGCATTACGCGGCCCGAGGGGCAGGCGGACGGAGCGATCGCTCGCTGCCTCTCGCTGGGGGCACAACCCGTGCTGCTTCCAACGATCCGCATTCGGCCCATCGAAGACTGGTCGGCGGTCGATGCGGCGATCGAGCGGATCGACCAGTACGACTGGCTGATCTTCACCAGCACGAACGGCGTCGACGCGTTTCTCGGGCGACTGTGGGAGCAAGGCCGCGATGCCCGGGCGTTGTCATCAACGAAGCTCGCCGCCATCGGCCCGGCAACGGCCGAGTCGCTCGAGCGCTGGCGGTTGCGTTGCGACATCGTGCCTGAGGAGTTCCGGGCCGAAGCGCTGGCCGCCGCGCTGAAGACGATTGTGAAAGGGAAGCGCGTGCTGTGGGTGCGGGCCAGCCGCGGCCGCGACGTTCTGCCGACGGAGCTTGAAGCTGCGGGAGCGAGCGTCGACCAGCTGGTCGTCTATCAGAACGTCGATGTCGCCGCGTACTCGGCGCCGGAGGCGGACATGCTCGACTCGGGTGTGGTCGACTGGATCGCCCTCAGCAGCCCCTCGATCGCCCGCAACCTGGCGACGCTTCTCAATCCGGCGGCCCGCTCTCATCTCGGAACGCGAACGAAGCTCGCCGCCATCAGCCCCGTCACTGCAGAGGCCGCCGCACGAGTGGGACTGCCTATCGATGCGGTCGCCACCGAGTACACCTGGGAGGGTTTGTTCGACGCAATCGTCCATGCGGCCTCCGGCGCGGCAGAAGCCTGACAACCGTCAGAATCGCGTCGGGGACGGCCCATGGTCGTCGTTCGCGAAGGAATGTCGGCCTGCGGAACGCACGCGAAGAAACCGGAAGACCTCATCGCGGAATGCGGTGTTCTTAGGCAAAGCGAAAGAGGGCCATCACTCGGGTTCGAGCACGACGCGAAATCCGAGGAAGTCGTAACGGTCGCTGGGGGGGAAACGGCGGCGCGAGGCCGAGCGACACAGACCTGGCGTGTTGTTCCAGCCTCCCCCGCGCACGATGCGGGCCGTGCCTGTGGAGGGACCCGGCGGGTCCGTGGCGGTCTTCGACGCGAACTGGGCATATTCGCTGCCCGAATGCCAGTCGGCGCACCATTCGCAGACGTTGCCGTGCATGTCGGCCAGGCCGAAGGCGTTGGTGCGGTACTTGCCGACCAGCTGCGTGAAGACGGCCCCGTCCTTCGCCGTCAGCCCCGACCAGGACGTGAACTTCGCCCGGGCGGTCCCGTCGGCCACATTGCCGACCGAAACCAGACCGTCAGCCCCATCGCCGTTCGAGAACGCCGTCAACGTTCCGGCCCGGCATGCGTATTCCCATTCGGCTTCGGTGGGAAGGCGGTACCGCCGCTGCTCCTTCTCGCTCAGCCAGTGGCAGAAGGCTTCCGCATCGGTCCAGGTGACGTTCACAACCGGATGGCCATCGGTCTGCGGGAAACCGGTCCCCTTCCAGGTGAACTGTTTCTTGCGGCCTTCGAGCTTTCCCGCGGCGGCGTTGAAGCCGTAGCCCCCTTCGCCGTCCCGCTCGGCCTCGGTCATGTACTTCGTCGCCGTGACGAACTTGCGGAACTGTCCCCGGGTCACTTCAGTGAAGGCCAGGAGGAAGGGTTTCGTCAGTTCCACGGCGTGCTGCGGTGGCTCGTCGACGCCGTCCTGGACTGTGAAGGCCGAATCGGCTTTCGCGGCGGCTTCAAGCTGCTCCTTCGTCGAGCCACGGAGGAACGAGCCGGGAGGGATGAGTCGGAACTTCATTCCGAGCGAGTTCTCGACTTCGACCGGGCTCTTGAGATGCCTGGCCCACGCGGCCTGTGCGGCCTTGGCTTCGGCGGGCTTTCGCTCGGCTTTGGAATCAAACGGGGCCGGCGGCGAGTCGTCCTCAGCCCCGGCCCCATCGGTCGTCATCGCGAAAAGGAACGCCGCCAGGCCCAGGGCCGCGGCTGTTGCGAGCGAGTCAACGCGCGCCACCGCGGGAATCGTTTGACCGCATCGAGCGCTCATGACCGACTCCCGCTCAGTGCAGGCGATTCACTCAGTTTCCCGACGTGAAGTACTTCGAGTTGATCTCTTTCACTTCCTCGCCCGGCGCGGCGACAGCCACCTTGCCGGTGATCTTCACCGTCCGCGGCGGAAGACAGATCTTGTCGTTGCACGGCTGGTACTTCACTTCGAGGTCGAGTTCTTCGGTGCTGCCGGCCGCTTCCTTCGGAATATGCAGCGTCCCGTACAGCAACACCTGCTTCTGGTAGACCGATTCCTTCTGATTCGACATGGTGTTCACGAACTCGACCCCCTTGGGGTACTGCACACCCTTCAGAACGGTGCCGAGCTTCGACTTCACCTTGAATTCCGTCGGGATGTTTTCCTTCGGATTGGCCGGGTTGGTGTTGATGTGCCAGCCTTCCTGGATCGTCACCAGCATCGCGACGCGGCACTGCCCGCCCGCGGGGAGACGGTCGTTCGCCATGAAGGCCTTGATGGTGATCTTCTCGTCCTTTTTCGGACCCGCCTTCTCGGTCTCGGCGCCGACCTGCACGATGGGCGATTCCGACGCCCGCTTGTCTTCCGACCGGGCCTGGGAAATCGCAACCAGACCGGCGACGCTCATCGAACCGGCCACGAGTGCCGCAAGACCCGTGCGGCGAATTCCGAACACCGGCGTCATGGACTGCTCCCGACAAAGTAGCTGAGGCCTCGAAAGTCGACCGGGGGCAAATCCGCACCCTGATCGTCCGTCCGCCGTCCGCGGACAAATCCCCCGGATCTTAGGGATTCTGTCAAAATTTGACATGCCAATTTGCGAAAAACCGGGAAGGCGGTTTGGCGGAAGGTTCAGCATCCGGCCAGTTCGGCTCTGTCGCAGGACGTCCTCGTGGAGGAGTTGTTGCGTCGGAAGAAGCGCGAACCGGGGCTGGCACGTGTCTTGACCGGCACTCGATTTCTCTGTGTGTTGAGCGTTCCGTGATAGAATCCCGGCCCTTCTTTCAAACCCGCATCGCAGGACTGCCGATGGCCGCGCGCTCGTTTCAACAGGACCTTGTCTGCGTTTTCGGTCAGCCGGTGGCCGAGAATCCGACCCAGGCGATGATCGAGCGGGCCTTCCAGCATCATGGGCTCGACTGGCGGTATCTGACGATCGAGGTCGCCCCGCACCAGTTGGCCGATGCGGTGCGGGGATTGCGGGCAATGAACTTTCGCGGCGGAAACCTGACCATCCCGCACAAGGTGAATGTCATTCAGCATCTCGATGGCCTGACCGATGCCGCCCGGCTGATGGGGGCCGTCAACTGCATGATCTGGCGCGACGGCCGGCTGATCGGCGAGAACACCGACGGCAAGGGTTTCGTGCAGTCGCTACGGGAAGTGACCAATCCAAAGGGGAAGCGGATTGTGCTGCTGGGGGCCGGCGGGGCCGCACGAGCGATTGGCGTCGAGACGGCGCTGGCGGGGGCGGTCGAGGTGACGGTGGTGAATCGCGATGCAGGGCGCGGGCAGCAATTGGCCGACCTGCTGGCGAACAATGTGAAGGTCCGCAGCCGCTATGTGCCGTGGACGGGGGACTTTGACGTCCCGGCCGGGACCGACGTCGTGATCAACTCGACTTCGATCGGCCTGTACCCTGATGTGAATGCCCGCGTACCGTTGAACCTGGCGACGCTGAAGCCGGGGATGGTGGTGGCCGACGTCATTCCTAACCCGCCGCGGACGCGCCTGGTGCGGGACGCGGAAGCGGCCGGATGCACGGTGCTCGATGGGCTCGGGATGCTGGTCAACCAGGGAGTGATCGGCTTCCGGTTGTGGACGGGGGTCGATCCGGACCCGAAGGTGATGCGGGCAGCACTGGAAGAAGTGTTCGCGGCCGAGTGAAAACGTCGTGAAATCTGCTCGGCCGGTTTCAGCAATGGTAAAGGGCGAGAGAAATGCAGAAATGCAAGGGGGGAATGAGGAACCCAGGAAGGCAGGAAAAAGGCAAGGAATAAGCACACGCACGCGAAGTGGACCTGGCCTTCGAATCCTTCCGCTTCAACTTCTCTGCCTTTTTCCTGCCTTCCTGGGTTCCTCATTCACACCGCCCTTGCTGGTCGCATCCCGCGTCTTGACACCGCTCCCCCTCCGGGGAGAATGAAGCTTGTGTCGTTCCCGCCCTGCTTGAAGACTCAATTCATGCTGGCTCAACTGGTTCCGGTCGAAGGCGGCAAGCCCATCACGCTGAAGCGCGATGTGATCGTCGTCGGCCGCAAGCCGGGCCTCTGCGACCTGATCGTGGAACGTCCCAGCGTCTCCAAGCTGCATTGCGTCCTGGTCAAGACGGATGGACTTCTTTTCGTCCGCGACCTCGGCAGCACCAACGGGACCAAGGTCAACGGACAGCGGGTGACTCGCGGGGCACTGCTTCCCGGGGATGAACTTGCCTTCGCCAGCGTCCGGTTCCGGGTCCACCTCGGACCCGATCCAAGCGAACCCGAGCCGGAAGACGAGGCGCTGGCCGGGACCCTCTACGATGCCGAAGCGGCTGCGGATTTTGACGAGGAATTCGCGGGCGAAGCGGAAGACGTTGACGACGAAGACGCCGGTGAGAACGACGAGCCGATCCACTACGAACCGGTTGCCGCCGCACCGGATCCCTCGATCGCGATGAGGGGGGACGACACCAGCGACAGCGACGTCCGAATGCTCGAAGGGGATTCGGACGCCTGACGCTGCCTGGGCCAGTTGAATGTCTAGGCTGGTGAAAATGTCTGTCGAGCGAATCGCTCCGCCCGACAGAACACCTGCTTTCCTCGCGATGCATTCCGGCATCATTTCCGCGGAACTCTGCGGGGCGGACCGGTTCTGACGCGGCTCGCGATGCGATTTCGACGAAACCTGCCGTGGCGAAAGACGCTTCTTGACCCTGATTTTCCAGCGGCGATATAGTGAAAGGCACGGTTTCGAGAAAACGTTTCCGACAGGCGACGACTCGCCAGGATCCGATTTATGTCGATTGGGACGCGAGCTTGGGTGCTGCCGGCGCTGCTGGCGGCCGTGTGTGCGGGGACGTGCGGAACGGCTCTGGCGCAGGGCGACGGGGGTTTCGTCACGAAGTTGCGGGCCACGGCGACCGGCGAAGAGCTGTCGCGCCAGCCCGGACTGTGGGTCTGCGAGGTCTCGTTCAAGCCGATGCGCTACATGCGCGTCGAAGTGACCGATCCGAAGACGGGGAAGAAGACCCGCGAGCTGATCTGGTATGTCTGCTACAAGGCCATCAACCGACCGCTCGGCCAGAAGAAGGCGACCGACATCGACCCGGTCAACGACTATGACCCGGCCCCCAGCAAGCCCTTCTTCGTTCCCGAGTTCACGCTCGTGACGGACGACAATGGCGTGCAGAAGACCTACCACGACATCGTGCTGCCCGAGGCCCAGGTCGCGATCCTTAAGGAACGCGAGCAGCGGAAGGCTGGCGGGCCGCGATATCGCAATTCGGTCGAAGTGGTCGGGCCGATTCCGGAAGCGACCGACGCCGAAACGGCTCCCGGCCAGACGATCTGGGGGATTGCGATGTTCCGCGGTGTCGATCCGGAAGCCGACCATTTCCGCCTCTTCATGACGGGCTTCTCGAACGGCTACAAGCTGACGAAGCTCCCCGGCTCGGATGAACCGCTGGTACTGCGCCGCACGATCCGCCAGGAATACTGGCGTCCCGGCGACGGCATCGACCAGAACGAATTCGAGTTCCGTCTGAAGGGTGATCCGGTGTGGGAGTATCGCCCGGATGATCTGAAGCTGACGGAAGGGGTCGAAGCGATCGACACCAAGCCGGCCGCCGACAAGGACAAGCCGGCGGAAGAGAAGCCCGCCGAGGAAAAGAACGACGCGGCGAACAATTGATAGACCCGTACGTAGCACGGGCACTCCTGCCCGTGCGTGAGATGATTGCCAGAAGCTCCTCACGGGCATGAGTGCCCGTGCCACGTCTGGAATGAGTTTGCGACAACGTCTGGATCTGAGGGATCGATCTCATCAATCATTTCGACAACTGACACGACCTCGCTTCCGACGCGTTCGGGAGCGAGGTTTTTTGACGGGCCGGCCGACGTCGAGGTGGGGGGCTTGCATCCGGCTTCGGCTCTGCAATACTCACGCGCTGCGGGCGTGGCCATCACAGGTCCGCCACATTACCCGGTGATGTGTCACCGCAACGCGGACGACCGCACTCACCGGATCGTCGACCCACTTCCGAGGAAGGATATTGTCATGGCGGAAACGCGCGCGGGAGCCGTCACTCTGAAGGGTAATCCCCTGACCCTGGTTGGAAAGGCGCTGAAGCCCGGCGACGCGGCGCCCGATTTCAAGCTGCAGAAGAACGATCTTTCTGACGCGACGCTGGCCGACTCGGCCGGCAAGACGCGGATCATCACGACCATTCCGTCGCTCGACACCAGCGTGTGCGATGCCCAGACGCGGCGGTTCAATCAGGAAGCGGCGTCGCTGCCGAACGTCGAGATCCTTGTGGTCAGCATGGATCTGCCGTTCGCCCAGAAGCGATGGTGCGGGGCGGCGGGGATCGATAAGGTGACGACCCTCAGTGCTCACCGGTGCGGGAAGTTCGCCGAGGACTATGGCGTGCTGATCCAGGGAGGTCCGCTCGATCGGTGCACCGCGCGGGCGGTATTCGTCGTCGATCCGTCGGGCAAGTTGAAGCACGTCGAATACGTCGCCGAAACCGCGACGCCGCCGAACTTCGACGCGGCGCTGGCGGCGGCGAAGGGCTGAGGACCGAGTGATTGAGCAATGGAGTGATTGAGGGCGAGAATGGCCGGGTCTGAGGCTTTGCCAGGGCCCGGCGCTACGCTCTTTGATTATTTCGCGATCAAATGCACGATGGCGTCCGCGACCTGTGTGGTCGTGCCGGTGCCGCCGAGATCGGGCGTGCGTGGGCCGTCTGAGGCGAGGAGCGTTGCGACGGCCGAGTGGAGCGCGGCGGCCGCCTCGGGGACTTCGAGGTGCTCGAGCATCATGGCCGCCGACAGGACCGCCGCGAGCGGGTTAGCGATTCCCTGGCCGGTGATGTCCGGGGCCGAGCCGTGCACCGGCTCGAACATGCTCAGGCTCTTTCGCGTCGGATCGATATTCCCGCTGGCGGCGAGGCCCATGCTGCCCACGACGATGGCCGAAAGATCGGTCAGGATGTCGCCGAACAGGTTACTGGCGACAACGACGTCGAACGTCTCGGGCCGCCGCACGAACTCCATCACCGCACGATCGACCAGCAGCGAATCGGTTTCGATGTGCGGGTAGTCCTTCGCTACGTCGGCGAAGACTTCGTCCCACAGCACCATGCCGTAGCCCTGAGCGTTGCTCTTCGTGACCGACGTCACCTTGCGCGGACCGGCGGCTTTTGAACGCCGCGGCTGCTTCGTCGCCTCGAACGCCGCCCGGATGATCCGCTCGCACCCGCGGCGCGTGAACACCGACGTCTGCACGGCGACTTCATCGATCTTCGCCTGATAGACACGGCCGCCGACGTTCGCGTACTCACCTTCCACATTTTCGCGGAAGATCAGCATATCGATGGACCCAGGCGCTTTGCCGCTCAGCGGGCTGTTGACGCCGGGATAAAGATATGCCGGACGCAGGCAGACGCATTGATCGAACCGCCGCCGGATCGGCAGCAGCAGACCGTTCAGCGTGATGTGGTCCTGGACCTTCGGATGGCCGACTGCGCCGAGGAGGATTGCGTCGAACGGCGCGAGTTGATCAAGGTAGTCGGCCGGAGCCATCCGACCGTGCTCGAAGTACCAGTCGGTCCCCCAGGGGAAGTGGTTCCACTCGAAGCGGGCGTTCGATCGCGAGGCCGCCGCGTCCACCGCTCGGATGGCGGCCTCGGTCACTTCGGGGCCGATGCCGTCTCCACCGACGACTGCGATACGGAAGGTGCGTGACATGACTGAGCAGATCGTGAGATGAAAGGTGTCAATACGAATGGCAGGCGCTGCCGTGAGTCGCGGCGTTCTGACTCGGGGCTGGAGACGACAGACCTGCGGGGAATCGGCCGTCAGTTGGGGAAATACTTCTCGACCTTGGACACGAGGTCGGGCGCCCTCTGTCGAAGAGTTTTCAGCATCTCGCGACTGACCGCGGCATGCGCCGGAAATGGCTCACCCGCCTTGACGCGTGAATTGCCTTCATGGATGCTCGCGAGAAAGTAGCGGACGATGTTTCGCTTGACCGCAGGGCTGGCGAAATCAGGGTCATCCAACATCGTCATCAGCCGCTCGTGCAGACTCCAATCCTTCCAGCGGATCAGGTCGATGATCACGAAGTCGGCCAGTTCTGGACGGTCCAGCAGCAGCCGCACGGCGCTTCGCAACCGCTCCTTCTCGAATCGCGTCTCGAACTGGTTCCAGAGGGCTCGGATAGCTTGCAACGCGAAGTACGTTTCACTGTATGGCACATCGATCGATCCGGAGAGCTTCGTGGTCTCCAGGAACGACAAACCCTTCTCTCCCGAGAGCAGGAGATATCCAAGCATCACGCCCGCCATTTCCTGGCGAAACGACAACTCATCGCTCTGCTCGACGATCCTGCCCCGCAACAATTCCGCATCGCCTTCGTTTCCTTCAAGGCCAAGCAGCACGCCCAGCGCCCCGGTTCGATTCCAAGGAACATCCTTCACTTTCCACTGCTCGCGGATCCATTTCACGGACGCGATTCCCTTCGCCGAACGGGGTTCATTCAGGATCTCATCGGCGAAATCGTCCCAGGCGTCCGACGCCACCTGCGCGTCCTGAGAGTTCAAGAACGGGAATGCATAGGCGATTGTGTCCCGGGGAGCCCGGTCCTTTGCAGGAAAGCCGCGCAGGTAGTCGAAGTAGTCCGCAGAGCCCTTGATCGGCGAATGCCAGGTGACAACCGAAAGCTGCTCGTCCCACGACCCGAGAAATAGACAGCGCTCGCCCGGCTTGAGAACGGGGACGTCATCCGTCTGGGGAGCCGTATCCCCCTTCCGAAACTTCGCCTCGCGTGGTTGCTTCCAGACCTCGACGATCTGAACCCAACGTCGAGCGTTCGGCTTTTCAACCTTCGCATCCGATCCGCCGAGTGGCGCAGGGGGATCGACGTGCTCTGCGAGCATCGCCACGTCGGCGACCTGGCACCTTTGAGACGGCCGAAGGGGAGTCGAAAGACAGCAACACGCGTGCGTCTGAACGGGAGCAAAGAGCAGGTCTATCGCAGCGATTCCCATGACTAATGGATATCGGCGCATCGTCGTGTGCCCTCTCGTGGCGACTCCCCGGAACGCTCAGCTGCAGACGGAAAGGTCTACTTGGGTGCGGCGAGCGTCACCTTCAGCGAGACCTTTTCGCCTTTGCGAAGGACCACGACGTCGATTTCCTCCCCGGCCTTGAACTTCCGCAGCGCGAGGTCGAAGTCGTCGAGACCTGTCACCTTGTTCTTTCCGAGTTCGACGATCACGTCGCCTCCTTTGAGGCCTCCCTTTTCGGACGGGCTGCCCGGAGCAACCCCCGAGATGGCGTAGCCCGGCGTGTCGTTCCCGAAGTCCGGGATGCTGCCGAAGTAGGGGCGGGCGGTGTCGCGGTTCTGGCTGACCGGCGTCTTCACTTCGATGTAGTCGGGCCGCTCAGGGTTCCTCGCGGTCTCAAGCACGATCTGTTCGAGCATGTCGACGACGCGGGCCATGCCGTCGACGTTGATCTTCTCCCAGTCGTCCGACGGGCGGTGATAGTCCTTGTGGTCGCCGGTGAAGAAGTGGAGCACCGGAATCTTCTTCGCGTAGAACGACGAGTGGTCGCTCGGGCCGAAGCCTTCGGGCTTCTTCACGATGTGGAAGCCATACTCCTTGCCGAGGTCTTCAACCGGCTTGGTCCAGCGCGACGAGGTTCCCGTTCCGTACACGATCAGCTTCTGGTCGTCCTTGAGGCGGCCGACCATGTCCATGTTGAACATGGCGATCGTCTTTTCGAGCGGGAAGACCGGTTCCTTCACATAGCGGGCCGAGCCGATGAGGCCCATCTCTTCTCCGGTGAAGGCGATGAAGACCAGGCGTCGCGGGAGCTTCGCGTTACGGTCGGCGAGGCGGCGGGCCAGTTCGAGCAGCGCCGACGAGCCCGACGCGTTGTCGTCGGCTCCGTTGTGGATTTCCTTCGAGCCCGGAGCGAGCGAGCCTTCGCCGCCGCGACCGACGTGGTCGAGGTGAGCGCCGATCACGATCGTCTCGTCGGCGTGCGGGCCGGAGCCTTCGAGCACTCCGATGACGTTCTTGACCTCGACGCTGGTCCGCTTGAGGGCCGTCTGTCCAACCGCCTTGACCGGCAGGACGCGGCTTTGCGGAGTGAAGTCCTTGTCGATGGCCGCTTCGAGTGCGGCGAGGTCCGGGGCTCCGGCTTCCTTGAGGACGTTGTTGAGCGCGGCCTGCGTGATGTGCACGATCGGCAGCGACTGCTCGTTGCCGCGGCCGCCATAACCGAACGCCATCAGCACGTCATCGCCCGGCAGGACTTCGACCGGTGTCTCGTCCTTTGCCGTTGCGGCGGATCCCGAACTGGCTGCTCCCCCTGCCGGGGCGGTGTCCTTCTTCTCGGTCCCCGCAGCTTTCTCGGCTTCTTTGGCAGCTTTCCTCTTTTGCTGCTCGACGCGGTTCTTCGCCACCTCCCGCACCGAGTGCGGGTCATTCACGAAGATGATCGCCGCGGCCCCCTTGTTGACTGCGTTGCTCACTTTCGATCGCAAGTCGGCCTGCCGCGAGGTCGTTCCGTGCGCTCCGCCGAACGGCGCTTTCGGATCGGCCTGACGCGGCGTCCGCCGCATCACGATCACGACCTTTCCCTTGACGTCGACGCCCTCGAAATCGCTGTACTTCGGGTTTTTCTCATCGATGCCGTAGCCGGCGAAGACGAGATCCGCCGAGAAGGCCCCCGAGCCGCCGAATGCGCACGTCTGGAAGTCAACTCCCTGCTTCAGCGTGATGGTCTTGCCTTCGGCCAGTTCGAATTTCAGCGTGTTGGGGCTCGTCAGCTCAGATCCCGTCACCATCGTGAACTTCTGGAATGCGTCCTTCTCGACGCGCGTGACATCGAGCCCTGCCTTTTTGAACTCCGCCCGCACGTAATCGGCGGCGAGGTTGAGACCGTTGGTCCCGACGCCGCGTCCTTCGAGCTCATCGGACGCCAGGTAGCGGACGCCCTCGAGCAGGCGCTGTTCGGACGCACTGGTGACCGTCGGCAATCCCGGCACTTCGGCGACGGCTGATACGAAGGCTTCGCCCCGCACCGGCGTTGCGGTCCACGCGCCGAGGGACGCGAGTCCACATGCGGCCAGCACCAGCCATGCGGCGCGCGCCGCTCGCCAGCCCGCACGTGTCACAGAGGGTCGGCGGGAAGTCGATCGAGTCGAAGGAGTTCGCATCATTTCGGAAGCCGTCTCAGGGGGAACGAGCGACGTCGCGGGAGTTCGTGGCGTTTGGCTGCGTGGCGGGGGTCGCGAGGAAAGTCCGGGCAGAGGCCGAACCGATCGGCGTCCGCACGCTACGGAATTCTAATCTCCGCCGGATTGACGGCGAAAGCAATGGCCGGGGATCATCCACCCGCGACGCCCCGGCCCGGACGAAACGTTCCTTGTCCGGGGTCGCGCGTCCCTTGTAGACTGGGGAACTTTCCAGTCCGAGTTCGGATGGCGTTCGTTGCCGTTAAAGTCTTTCAGGCGAGCGATTTCATGATGGGCACTGCCGGGGTTTCCGAGTCTTCCGCGATCCGCTGGCACGCCATGGCCGACCGCGCCCTGGCGGGCGACCCCCTCGACCGGCAAGACGCCCTCGCGATCCTGAAATCCACCGACGACGAGCTGCTCGACCTGCTGTCGGCGGCGTTCCGCGTGCGTCTGGCTCACTTCGGGCGGAAGGTGCACCTCTACTACCTCAAGAACGCGAAGAGCGGGTTGTGTCCGGAAGATTGCGGGTATTGCTCGCAGTCGAAGGTCTCGGACGCCGAGATTCCGAAGTACGTCTGGCTGAACGAGGAGAAGCTGCTGGCCGGCGCCCGGCAGGCGGCTGCTCTCAAGTCGCGGACGTATTGCATCGTGGCCAGCGGCCGCGGACCGAGCGAGCGCGAGGTCGAACACGTCTCGCGCGTCGTCGAGAAGATCAAAGCCGAGACCGATCTGCATATCTGCTGCTGCCTCGGGCTGCTGACGCCCGAACAGGCGACGCGGCTGAAGGCGGCCGGCGTCGACCGCATCAACCACAACCTCAACACCAGCCGTCGCTACTACGAGCAGATCTGTACGACGCACACGTTCCAGGACCGGCTCGATACGTTGCGGACGGTTCGGAATGCGGGGATGGAGTTATGCAGCGGGCTCATCGTCGGGATGGGCGAGGTGCTCGAAGACATCGTCGAAGTGGCGATGCAGCTGCGCGAGCTGGAGGTCGAGTCGATTCCGGTGAACTTCCTGCACGCCATCGACGGGACCCCGCTGCAGCATCATGAAGAACTCAACCCGCGCGACTGCCTGCGGGTGCTATGCCTGCTTCGGCTGACCAATCCCGCGACCGAGTTGCGGATCGCGGGGGGACGCGAAATCAACCTGCGGTCGATGCAGGCGATGGGGCTGTACGCGGCGAACTCGCTGTTCGTCAGCGACTACCTGACGACGAAGGGACAGCCGGCCGAAGAAGACTTCAAGATGGTCGCCGACCTCGGATTCGAGATCATCGTCGGCGACCACCTGCCGCAGGCCGAATCGTGCTCGACGAACGGCTGCTCGACATCGGAGTGCGGGTCGCACTGAGCCACCCGTCGGATAGCCTTTCAGGCTGTCATTGGAAGTCTCATGCCGGATAACCGTTCCGGCACGAAGCACGCAGCGGGCAGATTGGTCGTTGGTCATTGATCGTTGGTCAATTGTCATTTCTGGAATGAAAACTGATCAATGACCAACGACCAATGACAATTCTCCCGGTCCGCGACGGGTTCTACTTCGACGCCTGCCCCGTCATCACGAGCCACAGAGCCCGGTAGTAATGCATCACTCGCACCGGGTCAGCGGTTGCGGGGCTCTCTGAGAGTGTGTATCCGTCGAACTTCATCTCCTTCAACAGGGCGAACAGTTCGCGGTAGGGGTAGTTGTCGTAAAGGTCATGGATGTGGACGACGTGCCCCTGGTACTCCTTCAGCATCTCGAAGCTGTGCTTGACTGAGCCGTCCATCACCTCGCCGGGGTTGGAATTCCAGCACGTCCG
>JADZEF010000140.1 GCA_020850695.1 Planctomycetaceae bacterium
CGGGCACGAAGCGCCAGTCACTGTCGACCTGTGTCCCGGCGAACCAGCCACGCCCCACCATAACCGCCTCAACCCCATTTTCATCATTGAGAGTGCGGCGAAGCCGCATTCTCGACTCCGTGGTGGAAAATGACTTGTGAGACGTTATGATCCGAATACAGTGAACAGATGAACCAACACCAATTGAAGGATGCACCGGAATGGCACAAAGGCATTTAGACAGGATCAAACCGAGCAACAGAGAAAATGCCGGGATGGAAAATCGCTGGCGATGATGCGTGGACGGAGGGATTACCTGCGCTTTCCGAGTCGCCTCCTCTGTGTCCTCTGCTTGCACCTGTTGAATGCTTTTGTCTTCGGGCTCTCCACGCCGAAGCAGCAACATTCGGTGCTGTTGCAAGGAAGCATCGTGAGGTTGCCGAAAGCATTCGATCGAGTGAGGTGAAGTCGGCCGGGATCCTCCTCCCCATTCGACCCCGGCAATCCGCCTTGTGGGATGTCGCCGGGGGACGTAGCTTACGCCCGATTTCCCCCTTTCCTGCGTGATATCGGCGCGGAGCGGTCGCCTGTTTTCATCTCTCTGCCGCCTTCTGATCACTCATCGCGGAATCTCCCGTCCATGAACTCCTCAACCCCCACCGCCACGACCGGCCGTGAAGGAGTCCTGTCGCGCAGCTTTCTGGCTCTCGTCGCGACCCAGTTCCTGGGGGCCCTGAACGACAACATGTTCCGATGGATTGCGGTGCCGATTGGCAAGCCGATCCTCGGAGCCGAATCGTCGATTGCGGTCGGGTCGGTCTGCTTCGTGCTGCCGTACCTGCTGCTTGCCCCATTCGCAGGCTACCTGGCCGATCGCTTCAGCAAGCGATCAGTCATTGTCTGGTGCAAGGTAGCGGAAGTGGTGCTGATGACCCTCGCGGCTCTCGCCTTCAAGCTGGGGAACGTCTACTTCCTCTTCTTCGTCGTGGCCTTGATGGGGGCGCAGTCCGCACTGTTCAGCCCGGCGAAGTTCGGAGCGATTCCCGAGATGCTGCGGACCGAGTCGATCTCGGCCGGCAACGGGTTGATGGGGATGGCGACGGTCGTGGCGTCGGCCGGCGGGTTCGTGCTGGGGTACTGGCTCTTCGGCATCCAGGAAGCGCCGCTGCTGACCTACTTCGGCAAGGATCCCTCTCCCGAGGCCATCGCAGCCAGCTATCCGAAGATCTGGATTGCAGCGGGAGCGCTGGTGGGGACGGCGGTGCTGGGGTGGTTGACGAGCCTGTTTGTTCGCAAGCAGGTGGCCGCCGCGCCCGAGCGTCCGATGCCGGCCAATCCCATCGCCGAGACTGTCGTGCAGATGTCGCTTCTGCGGAGCAACGTCCCGCTGTTGCGGGCGGCCCTGGGGACGGCGTTCTTCTGGGGGCTGGCGTCGCTGGCTCAGATGAATATCGATGTCTTCGGCGTCGATGTCCTGAAGCTCAAGCAGTCGCAGGTGGGACCGCTCGGGGCGATGCTGGTCTTCGGCGTGGCCATCGGGAGCGTGCTGGCGGGGTGGATGTCTCGCGGCCGAATCGAACTTGGGCTGGTGCCGCTCGGGGCGCTGGGGATCGCGGTCAGCGCGTGCGGGTTATTCGTGACGGGACTCGCGGCGAGCGGTGCCGAGGCCGCGGCGCTCAATTCGGCCTACTTCTGGACGTGCGTCGGACTGGTGTCGCTCGGCCTGGCATCGGGCTTCTACAGCGTGCCGCTCGACTCGTACTTACAGCACCGCAGCGAAGAGAAAACGCGTGGGCAGGTGCTGGCGGCCAGCAACTTCCTCTCGTTCTCGTTCATCCTGCTGGCGACCGGCCTCTTCTGGATCCTCAAGCGGATCGGCCTCGGGCCCGACACCATCTTCCTGTTCTTCGGACTCTTCACGCTGCCGGTAGCCGTCTACATCTTTCGGCTTCTCCCGCAGGCGACGATCCGCTTCCTCGTGTGGCTGGCCAGCCTCACCATTTACCGCATCCGGCTGCACGGTCTCGAGAACGTTCCCCAGAAGGGGGGCGCGATCATCGTCTGTAACCACGTCTCGTGGCTCGACGGCGCGCTGCTGCTGATGATTTCGTCCCGCCCGATCCGGATGGTGGCGTACGCGGATTACGTCGAAAAAGGCTTCATCGGCTGGCTGGCCCGCACCTTCGGCGTCATCCCGATCAAGCCGGAAGAGGGGCCGCGGTCGATCCTGCGGTCGCTGAAAGCGGCACAGGAAGCGGTGAAGAACGGAGAGATCGTGGGTATCTTTCCGGAAGGGCAGATCACGCGGACCGGCCAGATCCTGCCGTTCCAGCGGGGGCTGATGCGGATTCTCGAAGGGACCGGGGCGCCGATCATTCCCGCCTATCTTGATGAACTGTGGGGAAGCATCTTCAGCTATTCCGGCGGGAAGTTCCTGTGGAAGAAGCCGAAGGCCTGGCCCTATCCGATTTCGATTCTCTTTGGAAAGCCGATCACGTCGACGGGCGGTGTCAGCCACGTGCGACAGGCGGTCGTCGACCTGGGAGTGGACGCGATGAAGCTGCGGAAAGACCGGATGGGCATCCCTCAGAAGCAGTTCATCCGGCGGTGCCGCAAGGCCTTGTTCCGGCCGAAAGTGGCCGACTCGGGCGGGACCGAACTGACGGGGGCCAAGGCCCTCATCGGGACGCTCGCCTTCCGCCGAGTCCTCGAGCGCGAGGTGCTGGCCAAAGACGAGAAGATGGTGGGGCTGCTGCTTCCGCCGTCGGTGGGGGGACTGCTGGCCAACACCGCCGTATCGCTGTCGCAGCGGGTCGCCATCAACCTCAATTACACGCTGACCGACGACGTCGTCAATGAGTGCATCCGGCAGGCGGGCATCAAGCACGTCCTGACCAGTCGGATGTTTCTCATGAAGAAGCCGATGCGGATCGATGCGGAGCTGGTCTACCTCGAAGACCTCAAGGAGAAGATCACGAAGTGGGACAAGGCGGTGGCCGCGTTCCAGACCTTCGCCCTGCCGGCGGCCGTGATCGAATGGCTGCACGGTCTCAACCGCGTGAAGCCTGACGACCTGATGACGATCATCTTCACGTCGGGTTCGACGGGCGTCCCCAAGGGGGTGATGCTGTCGCACGCAAACGTGATGTCCAACACGCAGGGGGTCGACCAGATCTTCCACATCAAGGCGACCGACGTCTTCCTGGGCGTGCTGCCGTTCTTCCATTCGTTCGGCTACACCGGCACGATGTGGCTGCCGATGGTGATGGATGCGAAGGCGGTCTATCACTACAACCCGCTCGACGCCCGCACCGTCGGCAAGCTGGTCGCCGATCACAAGGTGACTATCACGATGGCGACGCCGACGTTCCTGCGGTCGTACATCAAGCGGTGCGACAAGGAGCAGTTCAAGACGCTGGACCTCGTGGTGGTCGGGGCCGAGAAGCTGCCGCTCGACCTGGCGAAGGAGTTCCACGACAAGTACGGCATCTACCCGATCGAGGGATACGGCACGACCGAACTCTCGCCGGTGGTGGCCGTCAACATTCCCGATCATCGGTCCGGACAAGGGTCCAACCAGATCGGGACGAAGCTCGGAACGGTCGGCCGTCCGCTGCCGGGGATTTCCGCCCGCGTCGTCGACGCCGAAACCGGCGCCGTCCTGCCTGACGGGAACTCGGGGTTGCTGCAGATCCGCGGCCCGAATGTCATGCAGGGCTACCTCAACATGGCCGACAAGACGGCCGAGGTGGTGACGGACGGCTGGTACAACACCGGCGACATGGCCCGCATCGACGAGGACGGCTTCATCGAGATCACGGGACGGCTCAGCCGATTCTCCAAAATCGGCGGCGAGATGGTCCCGCACATCCGCATTGAAGAGCTGCTGATGAAGGCGACCGAGGACCCGACCGACACCGAGGGTTTGCTTCGTCTGGCGGTGACGGCCGTCCCCGACCCGCGCAAGGGAGAACGGCTGATCGTGCTGCACCGCCCGCTCAAGAAGCGGATCGACGCGATCCAGCGTGAGCTGACCGAAGCGGGAATTCCAAACCTCTGGATTCCCGATGCCGAGAGTTTCTTCGAAGTCGAGGCGATTCCCGTTCTGGGGACGGGAAAGCTCGACCTGCGGGGAATCAAGGAGATGGCGGTCGAGCGGACCTCGCCGCAACCGGCGGCCGTGGCGGGTTAGGTCCATTGCTCCGACGACTTTCTTCGCCCGCGACTTGAACGTTGACGGGAAATCCGGATCATGGTGCGAGCGCGGTCGACGCGGAAACCTTCCGGAGAGGGTACGGTCATCGCCGGATCGAGAACCCCGGGAGGCTGCTGATCCCGCCTCTCGGGCCACCGCGCGAGAACCGACAGGAGCGTCCGGTGAAAAAGAAGGCGGCCGCCAAGGCACGGAAAACGAAGCCGAAACTCCCCACTCCGAAGAAGCCCGCCGTCCGGGCGGCGTCGAAAGCAAAGCCCGCCAGCAGGACCAGGCCAGGATCGGCGACGCGGGTGGTCAAGAAGCCGAAGCCCAAAGCAACGGGCCGTCCCGCCGCCCGCCCCACGGGCAAGACCTCGCGGCCGAAGCGCGAGGCGCGTGCGGCAGAGGCCGAGATTCTCCATCGCGGCGCGCACCTTCAGCTGCTCTCGCGGAACGGCTGGGAGATGTGCGAGCGGGTCGACACGACGGGGGTCGTGACGATCATCGCCGTCACGGCCGACCGCCGCCTTCTCCTCACCGAGCAGTTCCGTCCCCCCGTCCGCCGCCGCGTCATCGAGATGCCGGCGGGACTCGCCGGCGATGTTGCCGGTCAGGAACACGAAGATCTGGCCGTCGCCGCCCGCCGCGAGTTGCTGGAAGAAACCGGTTACGAGTGCGAGCGGATGGACTTCGTGGCGGAGGGGCCTTCGTCCTCGGGGCTGACGTCGGAGATCGTCACGTTTTTCCGCGCCACCGGGCTGCGGTGGGTGGGTCCCGGGGGCGGGGATGGGAGCGAGGACATTCAGCTTCATTCGATCCCCCTCAGCTGGATCCGCGGGTGGCTTCGCGAGCGCGAGACCGCCGGCATCCTGGTCGACCCGAAGGTGTATGCGGGGCTGTATTTCCTCGGACCAGGTTAGACGCAGCCCTCCAGGCTCCGGATGAGGCCAAGCCGTGCGAGACCAGCGCGTGGTGTGAAACGGCCCTGGGTGCGACGGTTGAAGGGTTGGGTAGTGATGCCTTTTGAAAATCGCCCCCCTGACACCGGCACAGTGGATGCTATGGTTTCGGCTCCCAGGCGTGCGGCCGGATTTGGCGGTCGAGCCAAATGACCGGGGCGAAGACCCCCGTAAGGATTCGGTCGATGCGCCGATTCAAATGGGCTCGTGCGACACGGAAGTGGGGACGACCCTTGCGCGGCTGCACCGTTGAGCAGTACGCCCCCACATACCCGCCGATCAGCACCAGCAGCACGACGGCGGCGATCCAAGGGGCGAAGATGGACTTGCGGGTCGGCATGGGAACCATTCCCTCGACTTCGGTGTCTGTCGAATGGATGAGGCGGCGAGCCGGCTTGCAGCCAAGTGAGCGGCTTGCGCCTTGGTGGCGCACCTGCCTTATAAGCGGGCGGAGGGGGCGGCGAAAGCTGAGTGGGTTCGATTCCTCGCTCACTGCTCGGGTTGCAGTAGCCACTTCTTGACTGCCAGCTCCGAAAGCATCGCCAAGGGTTGGTGCGGCGAACCCATGAAGGCGACACCCGCGGGAGCCGAACCTACAATGGAGAATCTGTGCTCCGACGGCTTAACCTCATGCGGAGCATGAGGGCTA
>JADZEF010000141.1 GCA_020850695.1 Planctomycetaceae bacterium
ACCGAAGGGAGCCCCCAGCTTTCGACGCGGAGTTCGCTGGGGGCTCGCAAAGCCTCGACCCCAGCCACCCCTTCCTGGTCATTCAGGTTCGCTGGAACCCTCCTGAAACTTGTGAAATGGACCACTTGGGTAACGCACACCCTGAACGACACTCGCTGCGACAGCGGGCTTGGGCGCTCGCGACCGGTCTCCCGCCCCGCTATCATCAAAGGGGAGCCGGTTCATTCGAGATTGCCGAGTGGCCGTCGTCCTTCCCTCCCTGCAACCCATCCCGCCGTCCGGTTGGAGAATCTCCGCATGACCGACCATCCTGTTACCAACGCCTCTCCGTCGCGCCGCGACTTCCTCAAGCAAAGCTCGGTCGTCGCGCTCGCCGGCACGGCGCTCAGCGGTCTTGTCCTGCCGTCGCATGTCCACGCCGCGGGAAGCGACGTCCTGAAGGTCGGCCTCATCGGTTGCGGCGGACGCGGCACGGGAGCCATTACGAATGCCCTCGCGGCCGATCCGAATCTGAAGCTGGCCGCCCTCGGCGACACCTTCGGCGACCAGGTCGACCAGACGCTCAAGATCGTGGCGAGCGGTCCGCAGAAGGACAAAGTCAACGCGGAAGAAGTCCACAAGTTCACGGGCTTCGACAATTACAAGGGAGTCATCGACACCTGCGACGTCGTCTGCCTCGCGACTCCCCCGCACTTCCGCCCGGCCCACCTCGCCTATGCGGTCGAAAAGGGGAAGCACGTCTTCTGCGAAAAGCCGGTCGCCGTCGACGGCCCCGGCGTGAGGTCGGTCCTCGAGTCGTGCCGCATCGCCAAGGAAAAAGGACTGTCGATCGTCTCGGGCCTCTGCTGGCGTTACCACTACTCCATCAAGGAAACGCTGCAGCAGGTGCATGACGGAGCGATCGGCGAGATCCGCGCCATGCAGTGCAGCTACCTCACGCAGGGGCTGTGGAAGAAGGCCCGCCGCGAAGGCTGGTCCGACATGGAATACCAGGTCCGCAACTGGCTCTACTTCACCTGGCTCTCGGGCGACCACAACACCGAGCAGCACATCCACAGCCTCGACAAAGGGGCGTGGGCCATGCACGACGAGCCTCCGGTCAGTTGCAGCGGGGTCGGCGGCCGCCAGACCCGCACCGGCGCCGAGTACGGCCACATCTACGATCACTTCGACGTGGTGTACGAGTACAAGAACGGTGTGAAGCTCTTCAGCCGCTGCCGCCAGCAGGACGGCTGCGAGCCCGACGTCTCCGACCACCTCTTCGGCTCGAAGGGAACGGCCCACATCATCAGCCACCGCGTGAAGATCGAAGGCGAGAAGAACTGGACCTACAAGGGCCCGCCGTGCGACATGTACCAGACCGAGCACGACGAGCTCTTCAAGTCGATCCGTGAAGGGAAGCCGATCAACAACGGCGACTACATGAGCCGCAGCACGCTGATGGCCATCATGGGCCGCATGTCGGCCTACACCGGCAAGACAGTCACCTGGGACCAGGCACTGAACTCTCCCGAGCGGCTCGGCCCGACCACCTACGAATGGGGTCCGGTTCCCACTCCGCCCGTCGCGATGCCGGGCCTTGCCTGATCTGACCTGGGACGCGAACAGACGGCTTCACTTGGAGCCGCCTCCGAAACCAACGAAACGCCGCACGGAATCCCGGTCCGTGCGGCGTTCGCGTTGAGAGAGTGTCCGTATCGCAGGGCCGACTTGCTGATATGGCGAGCCTTCCAGATTTCCGCAGGAGGTCTCGCCGATCTTCCCCGGAGCGACATCTCCGGCACGCAATCTGCGGACACATCCACGCAGCTTAAGATTGTTCCGTCACGGAAACCGGAGGCCCCCTTGAGCGAAACGGTCCAGCCACTCACCGGTGATCGGCAGCTGGCGAATTCGAAAGGAACGGCCACGAGAGATCGGCCTTCCCTGCGAGCGATCGTCCTGTTGAACGACGGCGCGGGCCGGTTGTCGCAGGATCGGGATCGGCCGGTGCAGGACATCGTCGCGAGCGAACTTTCCGCGGCGGGCATTGAGGCCGAGATTCGCCTCGTGTCCGGATCTGACCTGCAAGCAGCGGCCGAAACCGCGGCCCGCTCGGATGTGGACGTCGTTATCGCCGGCGGCGGGGATGGAACGCTCAGCACGGTGGCCGGCGCGCTCGTCGGGACCGGAATGCCGCTCGGGGTGTTGCCGCAGGGAACACTCAACCATTTCGCGAAAGACCTCGGAATCCCGCTCGAAGTTGCCGAGGCGGTGCGAACAATCGCCGCGAGAAATGTCGCCGACGTCGATGTCGGCCAGGTCAACGATCGCGTCTTCATCAACAATTCGTCGATCGGCCTCTATCCGTTGATGGTTCGCGACCGCGAGACCCGGCAGAATCGCGATGGCCATGGCAAATGGACGGCCATGCTCCTGGCGATGGTCCGTGTCTTCCGGTTGTTTCCGCTGGTCAAAGTCCGCCTGACGACCGAGGGAGGCGCCCTCCTCCTCAAGACGCCGCTGGTGTTCGTCGGCAACAACTGCTACCAGCTGGATCTCTTGAACATCGGCTCGCGTGCGTGCGTCAACAAAGGGGAACTCTCGCTCTACGTGGCGACGGCCAGGACGCGCTGGGGAATGATCAAGTTGACGGTCCGGGCCATGCTGGGACGATTGGAACAATCCCGCGACTTCGAAACCTTCAGCGTGACGAACTGCCGGATCGAGACGCGCCGCCGGCGGACTCATGTGGCGGTGGATGGAGAAGTCCTCCGGCTCGAAACGCCGCTGGATTATCGCGTGAGACCGGGACTGCTGAAGGTTTGCCTGCCGCCGAAGGATTGGGAGACACAACCGGCCGCTTCTCCCGGCCGGACCAGCGCGTAGCAGGTGGCCCATGCGACGGATAGCTCATCTCTCCGATCTGCACTTCGGGGCGGAAGAGGCTCGGATTGCAGAAGGCTTGCTCGACGACCTGGCGAGCCGCTCGCCGGACCTGGTGGTTGTCAGCGGAGACCTGACTCAACGCGCCCGGCGCCATCAGTTTCTCGCCGCCCGGGCGTTTCTCGACCGGATCGCGGCGCCGCGCCTCGTCGTCCCCGGCAATCACGACATCCCGCTCTATAACGTGCTCGATCGGCTCACCCGCCCGCTTTCCCGTTTTCGGGCGCTGATCACGGACGACCTGCATCCATTTCATCATGACAGCGAGATCGCGGTCGCCGGAGTGAACTCCGCGCGCCCCGATCGTTGGAAGGAAGGCCGCCTTTCGCTCCGCCAGATCCGCAGGCTCCAGGAGCAGTTCGAGAGTGTCTCCTCGGACCACTTCAAGGTACTGGTCTGCCACCATCCCTTCATTCCTCCGGAGGGGCGCGCGCCGGCGGCCATCGTCGGACGCGGGCGGTTGGCGCTCCGAATGCTGGAAACGGCCGGCTGTGCCCTGATCCTCACGGGACACCTGCATCATGCCTACAGCGGGGATGCGCGACCCTTCCACCTCGAGATGAAGAGATCGATTCTTGTGGCGCAGGCGGGAACCGCGATTTCGCACCGCCGGCGCGAAGAGGCCAACGCCTACAATCAGCTCACGCTGGACGGCGACCGTCTCGACCTGATGGTTCGGGCCTGGGACGGACGCCAGTTTGCCACGACCGGACACAAGCAGTTTCGCCGGACCGAGAGCGGTTGGACTCCGGCCAGCTCGTGAGTTGAAATGAAGGTGCTTCTCACGGAGACCGGACGATGCGATCGCCGGTCGTTCGTGGCTCACGGATTCGACGATGATCCCTCCAGCAACGCCATCAGCTTGCGGGCGTCAGGAATTGCGGCCTGTTCGGCGGTGTTGTCGAAGATGCACCAGACGGCCTCCGTGCGTCGATGTTCCGCCATCCGCTGGGCGATCTCCTGCAATGCCGTCTCCTGGTAGGCGGAGTAGTAGACACGGGGAGATCCGTGAAGTCTGTAATAGATCGTCCGGTCGTGGCCGGCGGGTCGCGCCGCATCCGGGACGACAGCCGGGTCCGCCGCGACACGTGCGATCTGATAGCGTTCGAGCAGGGATTCGGCCGTGGAAGTGAACCAGGTGCGGTGCCGCGGCTCGCAGACGACGGATACGGTCGTCCGTTCGCGGAGCCCTTCGAAGAACCGGCTTGCGAGTTCTTCGTCGAGTCGCAGGGTTGGCGGCAGTTGGACAAGCAACGCCCCGAGCTTTCGCCCCAGGCCGCCGACCTCCTCAAGAAACTGTTCGATCAGAGACTCTGCCGAGAACAGCCGGGACTCGTGTGTGATTGCCTTCGGAACCTTGACCGAAAATTGAAAGCTTTCAGGAACCGATGCCGCCCACCGTTCATAGGTCTTCCGACGATGAGGTCGATAGAAGGAACTGTTGATCTCGACTGCGGAGAAGACCGCTGAATAACGTTCCAGATGGCTTCCGTGCTCGGGGAAACCCGATTCCGTACGCGGAACGTTCCAGCCAGCCGTCCCGATGCGGAAGACGCGCCGCGTCATGCCGGCTTCCCCGCGGGGAGTTCCTCGCCCTCCGCAGCGTACGCCGGCGGAACGTAGAAGTTGAGTGTCCGCGGCGGGGCATCTCCCGTGTTGCGGATCTCGTGAGGCGAGCCCCTGGCGATCAGCAGGAGCGTCCCATCCCGGCGCGGAATCCGTTCGCCGCCGAGATTTGCCTCGTTGCGACTGCCGACGACGAACAGCCATTGGTCCGCTCCGTCATGCCGATGATCCGGCCCCCCTCGGTGCCGCCCGGTGGAAGCGTCATTTCCGCGGCCTGAGAACGGTCGCTTCCAAGCAATACGCGGAATTCGTGAGTCAATGAGGGTTGAACATGCGGCATGCTTGGGCGTAGGAGCGGATTTCTGCATTGCCTGTCGTGGTGGACTTGAGAGACGCGGCGCGGACCACTACGCCGAAGGCGTTTCATCAGATAGCCCAGCGTCGAGAGGCTTGGCGATCGTACGCTGGGTGGGGGCATCGATTTCAACAGGTACCCCAACGGGGTTCCATCACGAGCGTCTGGCCCGTTCGGATGGAACCCCGTTGGGGTACTTGAAAACCTTCCCGCCATTCCCAGCGTGCGCTCACTCCGTTCGCGACGCTGGGCTATCGGATGGAACGCCTTCGGCGTACAGAGCACTTGCATTCCCCCTCGCATCTCAATGCACGACTGCGGCAATTCCTGCAACTAAAACTTACTATGCCCGCATGCTTCGCTTGCATCGACTGGAACCAGACTTGGCAAAAGCGCCGGCGGCTCACCGGGGGGGAATGGCGCGGTCCCAATAGCGGAGCTTGCCGCACACGGTGAGAAACGTGATCCAGTCTTTCGGTTTTTCGATGGGCACGAAGCCTTCGTCCATGGCCTCGGCCACGCCCGCCTTGTGAAAGAGCGGCCTCGCCGCCTCTACCCACGCGACGAACTTGCAGTGAGAGACGGCGTCGGCGACGAAATCTCGAGCTGAGGGGAACGTGGCGAGCATTTCCCCGCCTTCCGGAGAGGGCAGGACGGCAATGGCGTCGAACAAGACGGATGGTCCGCCTTCGAGCTTTTCATGGGCGGGGTGAAGTGTTCCTTCGCTGTCTTCAACCCCCCCGACTTCCGGGGCGATCAGCTTGAGAACAACCTGTTCCTTGCGGGCCGCCTTGACCAGCGCCGCCAGCAGCTTCGCGTCGACTCCGTCGGTCACCAGCACTCCGAGGGTTCGCCCCGCGAAGTTTTCCGGCCCATTCCGCAGAATGCTCAGCGCGGCGGAAGGCTTAAGGTCTGTTCGCGTGGGGCGGGCCGCCGTGGCGGGTGAGGGCATCGTCTCGATGCGCAGGTTCGTCGCCACGGCCCTGGCGAGTTCGTCATCGATGTTGAGCAGATGAGCCACCATCCGCGCCCGGATGTCGACGCGTTGCACCTTGCTCAACTCGAACGTCAAGGCGTTGATGATGTGCGTCTGCTCGGTCTCGGTCTGGCTGATGTAGAACTGCCTGGCCTGGCTGTAGTGGTCGGCGAAAGTTTCCGAGCGGGTGCGTCGCTTCACCCCTTCTTCCGGTGCGGGGAAGCTGCGGAAGCCGGCTGCGGGAAACTCGCGCGGCCCCCCTTCCTCTCCCCACGAGTTCGGCTCGTAGTTGGCGCGGCCCGTCGGATTGTGCATCGCCATGTGTCCGTCCTGCTGGAAATGGCGGACGGGGCACTTCGGCGCGTTGATCGGAATGTGCGTGAAGTTGGGGCTGCCGAGTCGTTTCAACTGCGTATCGAGGTAGGAGAAGTTACGTCCCTGAAGGAGGGGGTCGTTCGTGAAGTCGATTCCGGGGACGATGTTCTGCGTGCAGAACGCGACCTGTTCGGTCTCGGCGAAGAAGTTGTCCACGCGGCGATCGAGGACCAGCCTCCCGACGCGACGGACGGGGACGTCTTCTTCGGGGATGATCTTGGTGGGGTCGAGAATGTCGAAGGCGAACTTCTCGGCGAAGGCGTCGTCGAACAGTTGAAGTCCCAGTTCCCATTCCGGGTAGTCGCCCATCTCGATGGCGTTCCACAGGTCGCGGCGGTGGTAGTCCGGATCGGCGCCGTTGATCTTCACCGCCTCGTTCCAGACGACCGATTGCAGTCCGAGCTTCGGCTTCCAGTGGAATTTGACGAAAGTCGACTTGCCATCCGCGTTGATCAAGCGGAACGTATGGACGCCGAATCCCTCCATGAAGCGGAACGAACGCGGGATCGTCCGGTCGGACATGATCCACATGACCATGTGCATGCTCTCCGGCGAGAGCGAGATGAAGTCCCAGAAGTTGTCATGCGCCGTCTGGGCCTGCGGGAAGCCGCGGTCCGGTGCCGGCTTGGCCGCGTGGACCAGGTCGGGAAACTTGATTGGATCCTGGATGAAGAAGACCGGGATGTTGTTTCCGACGAGATCCCAGTTTCCTTCCTGGGTATAGAGCTTCACGGCAAAGCCGCGGACGTCGCGAGCCAGGTCGGCAGACCCTTTGCTTCCCGCGACGGTCGAGAACCGGACGAATGCAGGCGTCTTCTGTCCGGCACGCTGGAACAGGTCGGCCCGGGTGATCTCTGCCAGCGACTCGTAGTTCTCGAAGTATCCGTGCGCACCGAAGCCTCGCGCATGCACGACCCGCTCGGGAATCCGCTCGTGGTCGAAATGAAAGAGCTTTTCGCGGAAGTGAAAGTCCTCCAGCGCGGCGGGGCCGCGAGCCCCGATCCTCAGGGTGTTCTGGTCGTCGGCGACGGGGACACCCTGCTGCGTCGTGAGGGCGTTTTCATCACTTTCGGCAATCTGATGCGTCTCACCGCCCGTCCCTGCCAGGACCTCGACCTCTCCATATTGGGCGGGAGTGCCCGACAGGGCCGAACTCGAATCGAGGCGCTGCGTTCTGGTCGACTTTTCCGGGCGCTTGCGGGCCATTGTGATGATCCCTCTCCTCGTAAAGAATTCGGCCGGCATGAATGTCTCTTGCTCGACACTGCTGCTCCCTCGCGAACGGCGTACCGGAGAAGCTCTCTAACCGTTCTGGAGATCTTCCTCACCGTCATGCCGTCGTCATGCCGTCACTGCGCGACGGCTGACGCGACGCGCCGATCGGCTTGCTGCTTCGGTTCGTCCGCCGGGATGGCGTTGGCGGAAGGGACGACAGTCGATCCGGCAAAGCGTGCGTAGACCTGTGTGAATTCGGCCCCGAACAGCAGGATCTGGGCGGAGTAGTACACCCAGACGACGAGCACGACGAGCGATCCCGCGGCTCCATAGGCCGAGCCGATTCCTTGCGTGCCGAGGTACAGTCCCAGGCCCAGTTTTCCGATCGTGAAGAACGCCGCCGTGATCACTGCCCCGACAAGCACGTCCTTCCATTGGATCTTCACATCGGGAACGTACTTGAAGATGAGTGCGAACAGGCCTGCGATGACGGCGAACGAGACCAGCGCATTCACGACCGTCCAGATCGCCTCTGCTCCTGGAATCAATCCGCCGACATAGCGTCCGACGGCCGCGAGACCCGCGCTGAGGGCGAGCGACACCAGCAGCAGGAAGCCCGTCCCGAGCACCATGGTGAACGAGAAGAAGCGGTCTCTGATGAATCCCCAGACTCCACGACCGGGCTTCGGCTTGACGTCCCAGATCGTGTTGAGCGCATCCTGAAGTTGACCGAAAACCCCGGACGCGCCGAACAGCAGGGTGGCCGTGCCGAGGATTGTCGCCAGGATGCCGGTCGTCGGCTTCCGGGCGTGCGCGATCATCTCTTCGATCGCCTGCCCGCCTTCGGTGCCAACGAGGCCGCGGATCTGGGACACCAGTTCTCCGCGGGCTGCCTCGTCGCCGAAGAATGCTCCGGCAATGGCCAGGACGATCACCACCAGGGGGGCGAGCGAAAGGATGCTGTAAAAGGCCAGAGAGGCCCCGAGTTGCGGGGCCTTGTCCTCCTGCCACTCCGTGAAAGTTTCGCGGAGCATGCTCCAGCCGTCGCGCACTCCCATGGCAACCTCGCGGACCGGGGGTCGGATGACCTCACCGTCTGCAAGACTCATTCCCGAGACATCAAGCGAGAATATTTCCGCCTTTGCGAACCGACCGCCGGGGATCGTCCGGTTTCGATGGTGACTCGGAACGCAGCGCGGTCGGCGTGCGACCAGACCGCGACGGTCCGGGGCTGGCGGCGGCTGAAAGAACGCGCCGAAAAGCTTGAAGCGTGAAGGGAAAGACTTCCGCTGTCACAGCCGGTCCGCGTACTTCGCCCGCAGCTTCGCAACCTTGGGATTGATTACCGCCACGCAATAGCCCTGGCTGGGGTTACTTCGGTAGTACCCCTGGTGATAGTCCTCGGCGGCATAGAACGTCGGCAGCGGGGCGACCTGCGTCACGATCGCATGATCGAACGTCTTCGCCGCATTGAGCTCGCTGATCACCGTCTCGGCCGTCCGCCGCTGTTCTTCGTTGTGCCAGAAGATGACCGAACGGTATTGCGTGCCGACGTCCGCTCCCTGGCGGTTCACGGTGGTCGGGTCATGCATCGCGAAGAAAATCTCCAGCAGGTTGCGGAACGGGATGACCCCCGGATCGAACGTCACCTGCACCACCTCCGCATGACCCGTCGCTCCCGTGCAGACATCGCGATAGCTCGGATTCTCGCTCGTTCCCCCCGCATAGCCCGAGACCACTTTCTGAACGCCGCGGAGCGGTTCGAAGACCGCTTCCAGGCACCAGAAGCATCCACCCCCCAGTGTTGCCGTTTCGAGCGTCATGTACGTGACTCCTTGACCTCAAGCAACGTCCGGAGGTCGCGCCGATTCCTCTCCGAGGAATCCTGCGGACTCCCCCCACCAAGTATAGGAACGAACAGCGCTCGGGCGCAGTGGGTTGACCCGCAGAACCTCGGATCGCGGGTATCGAACAGTCCTCCAGGCCTTGCAGCACGGGCCGGCTGCCGAGCTCACCTCAACCGTTCCGCGTACCTCAGAAAATCGCGGTCGAGTTTCTCCAGGTCTCCGAAGACCTCGCGAAATTCTTCGATCCGCTTGTCGCCCCCTTCGAATTCAAGCGGTTTCTTTGCCGCAATTCGGGCGAGGTACTCGGTATAGGCCTTGCGTCGCGTCTTGATCAGGAAATGTGTCAAGGTCCAAGCTTCGGCATAGGCATCGAGCGCCAGATCGACGTTGGTGAAGCGGTCGTCGGTCGCCACCAGCGTCTCGAGCGAATTCGACTTGCGACGCTTCTGGGCATAGTCGCGGAACTGATTGAGCCGGCCGTCGCTCACCTTCCCCACCGTTTTCCAGCCGGTGCGGTTGTTGAGGTCAGGGGTCTCGAAGTACATCGCCATTCCTTCGGTGAGCCAGAGGGGATTGTCGGCCTGCCGGGTATGAAGGCCGGTGTTGAAAGCGATCTGGTGCGTCGCCTCATGCACGACCGTGGCGAGGTTGAACGGATTCTGCGCGATCTTTCGCTGGACGTCTTCGAGAGTCTTTGCCGGAGTCGACCCTTCGCCGGCGGTGAGGTCGTAGAGAATCATCCGGTTGCTGAGGATCGAATAGTAACCTTTGGCTCCCGCGGCGGCCTGCGGGCCGACGTCGCGGGCCGCGAACTCCACGAACTGCTTCTCGTTCGCCAGGATGACCGCGATCAGCGGAACCTCGGGCTCTTCGAGCTGGAGCGGCTTGCCGCGCCAGTGGATGTGGAACGTGTCATAGAGCCGCTCGAAGAGCGCCCCGCACCACTGGGCGTAGCGCGTGCCGGCCTTCGAGGCGATGACGTACCTTTTTGTGCGGACGATCTCGAAGCCGTCTCCCAGTTCCGCACGCAGCGCCGCGGCGGATTCTTCGGACGACATTCCCCGGAAGTTCCCCTCGACGCGTTCGCGCTGGTTAAGGCGGTCCGGCGTGATGTTCCAGAGGCGACCGTCCCGCCCCAGCAACAGGATGCCGCCATCCTGCGCTTCGACCTCGACGCGTCCTTCGACGGTGCGTTCCTGCTTCGCCGCATCGCGAAACCGCACACGGACCGGCTCGCCCCGGGACGTTGCCTCTCCGGCGCCGGCGGCCCTCGCATAGAACGTTCCCACGGGGGGCGCCGCGAAGATCGCCACCATCAGCACCACGACGCCCGGCGCGGGACGATGCTGCGTTCGGGACGTCGGAGGCGGATACGTCATGGGGCAGGCGGTTCGAGGAGGTGGTTCTTCAACCAGGCATAGATGCTGCGGGCCACCTGATTGTAACCGGCGGTGCTGGGGTGCACGGCGTTGTTGTCGGGATAGCCGTCCAGCGGGTCGAGTTCGATTTCGGTGGGGACGATGGCGATGCCTTCCTTCTCGCGCCCCGCGAAATGTTCGAGTTCCTTCTGAACGAGGCGATGCTGGATCCGCTTCCAGCCCCATTGCGGGTAGCGGCCCTGATAGTTGGCCTGGAACGCCCCCTCGCGGACATTGCCGGGGGTCGTCAGTCCGACCGCCAGAGTGGCTTTGGGAGCGGCCTTGTGGAAGGCGGCGAGGAGAATGTCGGCCTGCGCCAGAACCCGGTCGATGTGTTCATCGAGCCTGGCGGGATCGTCCGGCTTGGCGCCGAAGCAGTCGTTGATTCCGAGCAGGAAGAAAACAACGTCGGGCGTTTTCCCGTCGGCGTGCTCCTTCAAGTAGCGTTCGATGTCGAGGGCCGGCTTACCCCCGTCCTCGGCGAACACGAACGGGCTGCTCTGCTGTCCCTTTTTCTCGGGATCCGGCTTCGCCGTGAACAGAGTATTGAATCGCTCCCAGGTCCAGCCTCCATATCCTTCGTGCGCCACTCCCGGAGTCGCGTTCGCCGGACGATGCGTCCCCAGCATCGACCACTTCGGGTTGCCGGGTTGGGAGAGAAGCCGCGCCAACTCGTTCGGATAGGCGGTCGCATGGGTGAGGCTGTCCCCCACGATGAGCAACGTCAGCGGTCGGCCCTTTCCGGAATCCGCCGGAGCGATCCGCAGTTCGGTGGACGCTTTGCCGAGAGGAGTCCCTTCGGCATCGGTCACCGAGACGGTCACCGTTCGTTTGCCGACGTCCGACGCGCCGGGTGTCCACGACCAGCGGCGGGCTTCGGTGCGACCGACCCCCGCCTCGACCTTGTATTTGTACTTGCCGGGCGTCTGAGTGAGGACGAGGTTCTCGAACCAGAGTGTGAACTCGGTCCCAGCGACGCAATAGCAAACCGGGGGTAGCGTGAGTTGCAGGGGACCGCGATCGGCCTTTACGGTCTTGGAATCCTCGCTTCTCGCCGCGGCCGTCCCCATCAGGACGAGGGGGAGCAGCCAGGCATAACGTCGTCGAGTGGCAGTCATCACACGCGGGTCCTTGGAATGCCGTTGTCGCGGAGCGCGGTCAAAGGAGAGTGACGTTCGAGAGTTCGGTGAACGCTCGAGGATGCCATTCTTCCTGGAACCGAGGGTTGGGACAATCGTGAGCAAGAAACCCGGGGTTGCCAGCGAAGAGCCGACAGGAAAGCGGCTCAATGCCCCAGCCATTTGTCGGTGGCATTCATCACTGCCGAGGCGCCCGCGCACAGACAACTTCCCCAGACCATATCAGCAACCGTCACGCTCAGGGTCCACTTCTCGATGAGAGCGAGGTTCGTCAGGTCGTAGACGCCGTACAGGATCAGGCCAAACACGGCCCCCCAGCCCAGCGCGTGGGCGACCGTGGCGCCGCCGCCGCCGAGGTGCGGCCGCACGAACAAGACGATTCCTGCCGGGATCAGCACGTAGACGAGGATCGCAGCGCCCCAGCGAGGCGCCAGCCCGTCCGCGGAACGCCGCATCAGCTCGCCGATTTCGCGCGAATAGAACCCCTTCATGAGGGACAGCCACGCGAAGTCGGCGACGAGAACGAATGCCGCGACGACGCCGAAAAGCTTCAAGGTCTGCATGGCAGTGCCTCAAGTGCCCGCCGGACTGCTGCTCCCGCACCGGGAGCGAGTGAGGCGGTGCTTGTCAGGTTCCAAAAGATGTGCTGCGAAGGACGTCCCGCAGAAGGATAGAGGCCGGGTCCAATTTGTCCGCTTGTTCGAGCGGCGCCTGCGATCTCGGTAGCACCGTCCGAAGAATTCTGTGGTCGACTTGGAGACCGCTCCTACTATCCGATCAGGAAAATGCGGGCCGAAGTGATGACCGCCTGGCCGCTTGGCGAGCCTCGACGGCCGGACCCGTGTGACGAATCTGAGAAACTGTCAACGGCGTTGCGCCTATGAAGATCGCCGTCATCGGATCCGGTATCTCAGGGCTCGTCGCGGCCTACAGACTTCACAACAGCCATGACCTCACGCTGTTCGAGTCCGATGACCGGATCGGCGGACACGCGAATACGGTCGTCGTTGAGCGCGACGGAGAACGACAGAATGTCGACACCGGATTCGTCGTGTTCAATGACTGGACCTACCCGAACTTCATCCAGCTGCTTGACGAGTTGGGCGTGCCGTCGCGTCCGACGGAGATGAGCTTCAGTGTCCGCGACGGCCGGAGCGGCCTCGAATACAACGGACACTCGCTCAATACCCTGTTTGCCCAGCGGAAGAATCTTTTCCGTCCGAAGTTCTACCGCATGCTGGCCGACATCCTGCGGTTCAACCGCGAGGCCCGACGGCTGTCGGAGTGTGGGGGGCCGGAACTGACGATCGGCGAGTTCCTCGCCCGGAACCGCTATTCCGACGAATTCGCCCGTTGGTACCTGCTGCCGATGGGGGCCGCGATCTGGTCGTGTCCGACAGGCACCTTCTCCAGCTTCCCGGTGCGGTTCATCGCCGAATTCTATCGGAACCACGGCCTGCTGAATGTACTGAACCGTCCGACGTGGCATGTCGTGGAGGGGGGATCGCGGACTTATGTCGACGCCATGACGCGCGGATTCCGTCATCGCATCCGGAAGAAGACCCCGGTACGGGGCGTGCGCCGGTTTGCGGATCGTGTGGAAGTCCAACTCAGCGACGATCGCGCGGAGCGGTTCGATCACGTCATTTTCGCCTGTCACAGCGATCAGGCACTGAAAATCCTTGACGACGAGGCGACACCTCTCGAGCGGGACGTACTCGGCCAGTTTCCTTATGGGCGAAATGTCGCCGTGCTGCATACCGATGTCGGTCTCCTGCCGCGATCACGTCGGGCGTGGGCGAGCTGGAACTATCGGGTCGACGGGGATGACGACGCGCCGCCGACGGTCACCTACAACATGAACATTCTGCAGGGGCTGCAATCCAGGCACACCTGGTGCGTGACGCTCAACGACGAATCGCGGATCGATCCGTCCAGGGTCGTTCAACGATTCGTCTACCACCATCCGGTCTTCACTCTGCAACGCTCCGCCGCACAGAAGCGCCATGCCGAGCTGCTGACCGCCAATCGAACATCGTTCTGCGGCGCCTACTGGGGGAACGGCTTCCACGAAGACGGCGTCGTGAGCGCCCTGGCCGTCGTCAAGGCGCTTGCCAGAGTGTCGTCACCGCTTTCGCTTCCGGCGTTTGGTCCTTCGACGCTGCTTCACGCAACGGTCGGAGCCGCGAAATGAGTCCGGCCAGTTGCCTCTATGAAGGCGAGGTTCGGCATCGGCGATACGAGGCGGTGCCCCACGAGTTTCGCTTTCCCCTGTTCCTGATGTACGTCGACCTCGACGAGCTGCCGGGGCTGTTCCGCGGTCGATGGCTCTGGTCGGCGGATCGTCCGAACGTCGCTTGGTTCCGTCGCGGCGATCATCTGGGACCGCCGGAACGGCCCCTGTCCGAGGCCGTGCGCGACCTCGTGCAGGACCGCACAGGAAAGCGTCCCGTCGGTCCGGTCCGTCTGCTGACGCACTTCCGTTACTTCGGATTCGTCATCAATCCGATCAGCCTCTACTACTGCTACGATTCGCGGGGCGATGTTGAGTTCGTCGTCGCGGAAGTCACGAATACTCCGTGGGGCGAGCGACACTGCTACGTCCTCGATGCGCGAGACCGTGCCGGAGGTCGAATACAGGTCACACAGCCCAAGGAACTGCATGTCTCCCCGTTTTTCGGGATGGATCATGTGTATTCCTTCACGATCGATCCGCCGGCGGATTCGCTGGTTGTCGACCTGAAGAACTCTCGCCGTGCAAGTCCGGCCGAATCCCCGCTGTTCGAGGCCACGCTGACGCTTCGCCGTCGCGAGATCACTTCGGCCACGCTGGCTCGTGTGCTGTGCCGTTATCCCCTGATGACCTTTCAGATCTATGCCGGAATCTATTGGCAGGCGTTCCGTCTCTGGAGAAAGGGGGCGCCCTTTCACCCTCACCCCGGACGAGGGGCCGCTGCGTCTCCCGCCTCCGGCGAGATCTGCATGACCTCGCCCGATCGAATTCATGACGCTCCGCTGAATGTTCATCCTTGAGTCGTTTCCGCCGAGACAGAAATGAATGAAGCCGTTTTGACGAATCCCAGTGCGGTGCGGAATACCTTTCTCGACCGGACGGCCCGCAGCGTCCTCAGGCGTCGCCTTGCGGGGCTCTCCCGCGGCGAAGTCGTCATCCAGGAAGCGGAGGACGAGTGGCGCTGCGGGCGTCCAGGCGATCTCCAGGCGACGGTGCAAGTGCATCGCCCGCGGTTCTATCGACAGGCCCTTGTCGGCGGGACTCTTTCCGTCGCGGAGTCCTACCTCCAGGGGGACTGGGACTGCGACAACCTGACCAGCCTGTTCCGCATCTTTCTCCGCGACCGCCAGGCGTCGGAGTCCCTGGAAGAAGGGCCGCTGACCCGCCTCGCGAATTTCGGTCGCCGCCTGCTCCACTGGGGAAACGCCAACACCGTGGCGGGAAGCCGTCGCAACATTTCCGCCCACTACGATGTCGGCAACGAGTTCTACCGGCTCTGGCTCGACGAGACGATGGCCTATTCGAGCGCCATCTTCCCCCATCCGACGGCCACCCTCGCCGAAGGTTCGATCGAGAAGTTCGACCGCATCTGCCGCAAGCTGGCGCTCGGTCCCTCTGATAAGGTCGTCGAGATCGGGACGGGTTGGGGAGGATTCGCGCTCCACGCGGCCGGCGCCTACGGCAGCCGCATCACCACGACGACCATCTCTCGCGAACAGCGGTCGATCGCGCGGGAACGGATCGAGGCCGCCGGGCTTGCCGACCGCATCACGCTTCTCGACCAGGACTACCGCGATCTGCGCGGGCGGTTCGACAAGCTGGTGTCGATCGAGATGATCGAGGCGGTCGGCCATCGCTATCTGGACGCATTCTTCGGCCAATGCAGCCGGCTGCTCGTGCCAGACGGCTCGATGGTGCTGCAGGCGATCGTCATGCCAGAACGCGGGTATCCGGCCTACCTCCGGTCGGTCGACTTCCTGCAACGTTACATCTTCCCGGGCGGCTGCGTTCCTTCGCTGGGCGCCATGCTCGACTCGGTCGCCCGCGCGACCGATCTCCGGTTCGTGCATGCGGAAGACCTCGCCCCGCACTATGCCGAAACGCTTCGCCGCTGGCGAATCGCGTTCCATGCGCGAATCAACGACGTGCGGCAGCTGGGTTACTCCGAGACGTTCCTGCGCATGTGGCATTACTACCTCTGCTACTGCGAGGCCGCGTTCGAAGAACGATACATCGGCGTGCTGCAGGTGCAGTTCGATAAGCCCGAGTGCCGGCGCGACCCGATCGAGCTGAGCCGACGGGCGGCCGGAGCCTGCACTCTCTGAATGCCGGGGACCCTTGCGGAGGCCGTCTCTTATGTCGCTGATCGATCTGGGCTTCCAGGCCGCCGAGAGCGGCCGCCTTCCCGATTGGATGATCCGCGCAGCCATCCGCCGGCTCTGCCGGATGCGGCTGCGCGAACTGGAAGGGCCCGTGCCGGCTGAACGCTCGACGTTCCTCGGATCGCTGCGGACCGGATCCATTGCGCCGGTTCCCGAAAAGGCGAACGAGCAACACTATGAACTGCCGCCGGAATTCTTCGGACTCGTCCTCGGGCCGCGGCGGAAGTACAGCTGCTGCTGGTTCGAGACCGACCGCTCGACGCTCGCCGAAGCCGAGACGGCCGCGCTGGAGATGACGTGCGAGCGGGCGGGACTGCATGAGGGCCAGGACATCCTGGAACTCGGCTGCGGGTGGGGATCTCTGTCGCTCTGGATGGCCGAGACTTATCCGCACAGCCGGATTACCGCGGTCTCCAACTCGGTCCCGCAGCGGCGGTTCATTGAAAACGAGGCCATGAGGCTCGGGCTTCGGAACCTGCGGGTCATCACCGCCGACATGAACGACTACTCGCCGGACGCACAGACGTTCGACCGCATCGTCTCCGTCGAGATGTTCGAACACATGCGCAATTTCGAGCGATTGCTCGAACGGATCGCTTCATGGCTCCGACCGGAGGGCCGGCTTTTCGTTCATCACTTCTGTCATCGCACGCACGCTTACCCCTTTGAAACCGAAGGCTCTGCCAACTGGATGGGACGGCACTTCTTCACGGGAGGCCTGATGCCGAGCGCCGGCCTGCTCAGCGGGTTCGGAGGGGGCTTGAAGGTTTCGTCGCAGTGGCGTTGGAACGGCCGCCAATATCAATGGACGGCGGAGGCGTGGCGGCGGAATCTCGATGCCCATCGCGAAGAAATTCTTCCTCTCCTGGCATCGGTCTACGGCCGGCGGGACGCCGCGACGTGGCTCCAGCGCTGGCGTCTGTTCTTCCTCGCGGTCTCCGAACTCTTCGGTTTCGCCGGCGGGAATGAGTGGTACGTCACGCATGTCCTGATGGAAGCGGCGAGCGTTCCGAACCGGCTTTCGCTGGTCGAGGCGTCGTGAGCGATGAGCCCTCTGACCGAAACACTGCTCATCACACTGGCGGCCATCCTGGGCTGCATGATCCTGCTGTGGTGCGTCAGCCTGGTGCGGCGCGATGCGAGCATTGTCGATCCGTTCTGGGGATCAGGCTTCGCAATGACCGGCGGGGTCGCTGCCTTGCTGCATCGCCCTGTTCCGACGCGCATGCTGCTGCTGGCCGGGCTGACGACGGCTTGGGGCCTGCGATTGTCTCTGTATCTTTTCGGGAGGAATTACGGCCACGGGGAGGATCGTCGGTACGCCGCCATGCGGGCCCACCACGGAATGAGCTTCGGATGGGTGAGCCTTTTCACGGTCTTCCTGCTGCAGGGAATCCTGATGTGGTTCATTTCCCTTCCTTTGCAGGCGGCCGCTGCCAGAGCCGAAAAGTCGGAACTTGGCGGACTCGATTTCGCCGGACTGACGCTCTGGCTGTTCGGCTTCCTGTTCGAGTCCATCGGCGATTGGCAACTGGCCCGCTTCCGGTCCGATCCCGCCAACAACGGCCGGGTGCTGAACCGCGGGCTCTGGCGTTACACGCGGCATCCGAACTACTTCGGAGACTTCTGCGTGTGGTGGGGGCTTTACCTGATTGCCGCGGCCGGCGGAGCGGCCTGGACTGTGGGAAGCCCGCTTGTCATGTCGGTGCTGCTGATGCGGATCTCGGGGGTGACGCTCCTCGAAAAGGATATCTCCGAGAGGCGGCCGGACTACGCGGCGTACCAGAGGCGCACGAACGCCTTCTTCCCCGGACCGCCGCGGGAGTGAGCAGCCGCGGAGTCGGGTTCCCCGGGCGGCTCGGGCCGATTGGCCGCGCCGCGAGACCTCACCGAGATCGGTACAGTCCGAGCAGCGCATTGACTGGCATCGAGTGACAGGTTCAGGTTCCGCGAGAGGACTCCCAGGGGCCCACGTCCGGAGGAGCGGGAATCCATGGCCCGACTTTCTGCAGCAATCCTCCTTTGGCGGTGCTGATCAGGATCGCCAGGACGAAGAACGCCGCCCCCAGCAGCAGCGAATCGATGTCGAGCGGGCCGCGGTAGAATCGGGCCAGACTGTAGGCGATCATGCCTGTCCGCAGCGTACCGGCCGCTCCGACGAACCAGCCCAGGAAGTACCATGCCAGGCTGGGCATGCGGCGCGACAACACGACGGCGAGCACGCCCATCAGCACCACGCTGCCGGTCACGGCGACAGCGGGGACGCGCGGCTCGAACTGCTCGGGCCATTCCAGCAATCCCCAGGCGAAGGCCGCCATCACCCATGCGGAGAGCGGCCGGATCGCGCGGGCGAAGCGATCGCGATACCACCACGACACGCCGATGAGGGCAGCTTCGGTCGAGCCGAACCACAGGGCGTTCCGCAGCATCATCGACGTCAAACCCCAATTGCCGAAGCGAACCGCGGCCGCCGCACACATCAGTCCGAAAAGAACCCGCGGCGAACGGCCGTCGCGAATTCCCATCGCCAACTGGAACAGTGCGACCGTCGCCAGCGGCCACGGCTGGATCGGCATGAGCGTCCGCAGGTTGATCGAGTCGAGCCCGACAACGGCGAACATCAGCACCGCAGCGCAAAGGCATTCCTGGGCGTATCGCACCCCCTTCAGGAAGGCATATGAGTAATAGAACGTCATCAGCACCAATGTCGGCAGAGCCGGGGCGCACAACGCCGCACGGAACATCGTGAGGAACTCGTCGTGCGGGAGGCTGCGGCCGACCGTCGGGAAGGCCAACAGCAGTGCGAACGCCGGGATGGCGAGCGCCAGCCTTTCGACGATCGGCAGGCGTTCGACGCGTCCGATTTCGAGCAGCAGGAAGCCCGCGGCGAGGATCAACGGGATGAGGAACCATCCGCCGAAGGCCGCTTCCAGGTTCGAGGCGGCGGCCGTGTCGAGCGACATGACCGGATCGAACGACAGGCTGAGAGCAAAGGCCCGGTAGCCGAGGCCCAATCCGAGAAACACGAAGACACACCACGGAAAGAGAGGCCAGGCCCACGGGGTGCCGTTGTGCTTCACGTAGGCCCGCCCCTGGCGGATCGCCGGAACGAGCGAGAGAAGTGCGATGGACGCGAGGGGTGAGAAGAGCCAGATCCGCCACGAGAGGGAAGCGGCGTCGGTTGTCGCGTCGGGCTGAAGGCCGACCGGGTACAGGAACAGCAGTCCGAGCTGCAGGTAGTACGGAATGCGGAAGAGGGCCGGCAGGCGAATGCCCAGCCCCAGCAGCAGCCCTTCCGTGACGAGCGAGCAGAAGAGGAAGCCGCCGACCAGCAAGGCCTGACCCATCAGAGGTTGTGACAACAACGTCTGGTCGAACGTCAGGGCCAGCGTGACGAACAGGAACAGCAGTGTCAGAAGGATCGTCCGGGCGTCATCCCAGACTTTGCCCCACCGCACGATCACGAAGGCGGTCAGGTCGAGCAACAGAATGAACCCGCAGATCACCGCCATGAACTGCCACGCCGAGTTCAGGCTGGCGCCGTCCCGCAGCCAGAACCTCGTCCCGTGCAGCACGAAGCAGACGCTGAGGAGATAGAAGGGGTTGTGGTTGTAGATCCTCCGCAGCAGGCGCGTGGCGAGAGACGGCGGCGGGGGTTCGAACGGCAGCGGAGGGGGAACGGTTCGATCAGCGGCAGGCGGAGGGTTCTCGGAAGTGAAACTCTTCGCCGTGACTTGAGTGAGTGCATTTCCGGCGGTTGCGCCGGGGTTCTCGGGACGATTGGGATCGGACGGATGTGGGTGGTCCGGGAATGACATCGTTTCCGTCCTTTGCCAGGGGAGCGCGCACCGGGTGCGCAACGGATCCCTCCGCAGGTGCCCGGCCCGCACGATCGTCAACGCCGTCACGGGGCGAACGGGAATGCAGAGATGACGAACGTTGCGGGAGCCCGCACGCCGGGAATCCGGACTTCAGGAGCGACGGGACGTCATGCTCCAGAGTGCTAAACGGAATGCCCGTCGGCCGATCAACACGAAAACCGGGACTGCCGGTACTACTCTTTCTGCGGGGCATCCGATGGACAATACGAGGCGGCCGTTGCGATTCTCGGGATTGGCCGCGCGAGCGCGTGTCGACCGAGACGATGATCTCCCAAGGGCCTCGCCTGCCGCCTCGTTAGTCTTCGCTGCGTCTCCTACGTCGACCTGCGGGCCGCATGGCGTTCGTCCGCGCGATCTTCCTCTATCCCTCGAGTGAAACCATGAACGCGCCCGAATCCCTCCCCGCCCGTTCGACGCCCCCGGCAGACGGTCGCGCTGCGCCCCTGGATTTCTCACTCGATTCGATCGCCTGGAATGAAGCCCCGCGCTACGTCCCGCTGATGCCGACCGCCAACCTGCGGCTGCATGAAGCTCACGCCGATGTGCCGGCTCCCGCGTTCCTGTCGACCGCCGCTCCGGTCGAATGCACGCTGTCGATTCCGACATGAGGGCGAGGCGTCGAAACGACTCGCTCAACGGGTTGACGCGGCTTGCGCCCGGCGGACTGACGCACCGCACGAAGGCGCCTTGGTCTGCATTCGCGTTCAGCGCCCGCCCATGAGACTGCGCTGGTTGAGGTAGTCGATCAGCACCTCGGCCATGTCGCGCCGCGTGTCGACCTCCACCTTCTCGATGAGGTTCCGCTGGCACAGCGCGTCGAACCGCTGGCGGAACTCCTGCACGACTTTCAGATATCCCGCCTTGATGTCCTCGGTCTGCGTCAGGAACTCGTCGTCGACGTCTTCGAGCCCCTGGAACTTGATCATTCCGTCGAGGTCGAACGTCCATTCCTCGTGGTGCAGGACGTGGAACAGAACGACTTCGTGTCGGTGATACCGCAGTTGCTGCAGCGCCGGTTCGAGGGCATTGAGATCGGTCAGGAAGTCGCTGAAGATCATCACGATCTCGCGGCGCTGCATCCGCCCCGCCAGTTCGATGAGGCAGTCCGACATGTGCGTCTTCTCGACCGGTTCGATCTGGTCGAGATGGTCGGTCATCCGCAGCACCTGGGCCATCGAGTTCGACGGCGGCACAACGCCGCGGACCTTTTCGTCGAACGTTGCGAGGCTCACTTTGTCGTGCTGGCGGATGATCGAGTAGCCGAGCATCGTCGCCATCTGGGCGGCGTAGAGCATCTTCTGCTCGGACGCTTCGCCATAACGCATCGAGGCCGAGACGTCGAGCACGAGGTGGCAGACGAAGTTCGTCTCCATCTCGTACTGCTTGATGAAGAGCCGGTCGCGGTTGAAATAGAGTCGCCAGTCGACGTGCTTGGGGTCGTCGCCGGCGACGTACTCGCGGTGCCCGGCGAACTCGACCGCAAACCCGGCAAGCGGAGATTTGTGCGCGCCCGCGAGATTCCCCAGCACCAGTCCGCGCGGCTCGATCGGCCGATCGGCGATGCGGCTGAGGACGTCGGGATTGAGGTAACGCGACAGGACGGACTTGGCCATCGGGGAGACCGTTGCGGAAGTGGGAGCGATCGCAACGAAAGTAGCCCTCATGCTCCGCATGAGGTTACGCCGTCGTGACGAAGCGGGCGGGATGATCTATGGGCGTGCCTTGCGCGCCCGGCTTTCTTCACGCGGAGCGTGAAGGCTACTTTCTTTGGCACGTCCGATCATAAGCCGCCGGGCCGCCCCGGGCGATCATGTGCCTGATCCCAATTGGCGGATCGGACGAAGTGGTTACGCTTCATCATCAACACAGAATGCCGCCCCCGGTGGATTGGGGCGGCATTCCGATGTCGTCGCCTGTCAATCATTTCACCACCGGGACAAGCCCGGCGTGGCACGGCGTTACGGGCGGGCCCAGTCGGCGCCGGCGCGGAGCGTCACGTCGCTCAGGCGGTGACCGGTTTCGAGCACCGGCTC
This sequence comes from Planctomycetaceae bacterium, assembly GCA_020850695.1. GTDB lineage: Bacteria > Planctomycetota > Planctomycetia > Planctomycetales > Planctomycetaceae > JADZEF01. Next base: position 22,126 of record JADZEF010000141.1, read on the forward strand.
GACCGTGGCGAAGTCGGTGGTGCGGTACACCTTGCCGGTGCCCGTCGTGAAGAAGAAGTCGTCGCCCGCTCCGGCGGCAAAGCCGGTGATGCGGTGGCGGTTTCCTTCGTAGACGCGGACCGGGCCGTCGGACGTCAGCTTGTAGAGGCGGCTTGGCTCGTGGAGCGTTGCGATGTAGGCGTGCCCCCCTTTGATGGTGAAGGCGCCCCACCACTGGCCGCCGACGTCGGCCTGGCGGACCGTCGCGAGGACGGTCGGACGGCCGTCGTAGAAGTCGCGTCGCCAGATCGTTCCATCGGTCAGTGCGGCACCGTCCTGCGGGGTGGCGACGGTGCTGTAGTAAAGGGTGTGCGTCTCGCCGGTGCAGGCGAGGTCACGCACCTGGCCGTCGACTTCGAGCACCTGGATCTCGTTGCGGCCATCGAGAAGGTGCATCAGCGAGCCGTCGAGCCCGCTGCAGAAGTAGATCTTCCCCTCCGAGTCGACCGCCGTCTGGGCGAGCTTCATGATGGCCCGCGGATACGCCGGGTTCGGCCGCGGTTCGCGGTCATGAATCGCCCGGTCCGCCGTGAACCCTTCGCTCAGCCAGAGCCGTCCGGGATGCAGGCTTCCATCGGCCAGAAACAGATCTTCGGCGAAGGCTCCTCCCGCCGCGAATGCCAGCACATACGTCACAATCGACAACCCCAGCACCACGCGCAGTCGACTCACGGTGATCCCCTCAAGGTGTGATGATCGCCCCCGCACCGACCCACGGGCGCAGGCGAAAAGTCGGCCGCCCCGGATGGAAGCACAACGGTGCGGCGGCCGAAAACATCGGAAAAACAAGGCAATCTGCGTGCCGCGAGGGGATCGGGGCGACGGGGCAGAGTGCAACCCGACGGCCAAGCGTAGCTTATGATTCGCGCGCGAAGCGTTCAAAACCGCAGGCCGTGTGCGTTGCGCCGTCGGAGCGATGACGGGCGACGTCGGGTTGAGGACAGACTCCGTGGGATAGCCTTCGAGGCTGTCGGTGAAGTCTTTGGTCGATTGACGTCGCATCGAACCGGCTGATTGACAGCCTGGAAGGCTATCCCACGGGCCGAATCCTCACCTCTCTGCAACTCGCGGCGAGACATTGAACCGCCGCACGACGCGATTCACGTTCCCCTGCTTGTCCTTCCCGCTCACCGTCAACGTGCCCGACTTGAGCGACTCGATCGGCTGCTTGAGCGTGTACTCCCAGACTCCCTGCGACTTCACGACGAAGCGGTCCGCGAGGTTCGTGCCCGCGGCCGCACTATCGATGGCGAAGTCGGCGGTGATCGAGAGCGAGGGGGCGTCGAGGCCAGTCGAGTAGTCGTGAAGGCCGACGAGGATCCGCGACAGGCGATCGTTCTGACCGCGAGCCGGCGAGGTCAGCGCGACGATCGGGCGGTCGTCGTCGAGGCCCCAGCCGACGCCGCGCCGCTCGGGATGCTCTGGGTCGTAATCGAGGTCGATCGGACAGCCGAGGTCGATCCAGCGGACGATGGTGCGGCGATCTTCATCGGTGAGTGCGGCGACTTTTCCCGCCTTCACCGCGGCGGGCGGTGGCATGATGCTGCCGGTGTAGTCGAGGTCGTAGCGCGAGCGGGCCTTTTCCGTGTCGACCTTTTCGCCCTTCTGGGCGAAGAAGCCGCCGGTGGGTGCAGGGGTGGGATGGTCGTTGTTGTGGAAGCCGTCGAGACGCTCGCCGAAGATCTTCCAGACGAGGAGGCTGCGGCGGGCCTGGAGCTTGCGGACGGTGCGGGAAGCGTTGGGGTAGCCCCAGCTGTCGTAGCCGACCGGCTTGTAGCCATACTTCGCCCGCTCATCGAGGGCGAGGCGGTAGTAGGTGCCGGGGAACTTGCCGTGGTGGTCGTACTGGATCGCTTCCTCGTCGGCGTCGAGGTTCAGCTCGGCCTGGGCGGCCTTGCCGTCGCGCCCGGAGTGGCAGGCGATGCAGCTGCGCTCGAAGATCGGCTTCACGTCGCGGAAGTATTCGACCGACGCGAGCCCTGACTTCGACTGCCGGAGCCCGCTGGCATTCGCTGTATCCCACTGCTTGCCCGATTCATCGCGCGATCGGTCGGTGAGGAGCGGGGTGACGTTGACGAGGTCCCACACGCCGTAGTCGGGCTTTGCCGCGGCGGCGTCCTCGAAGCGGGTGGGCTTCTGGCTGTGAGCGTGGCAGCCCCCGCAATCGTGCCGCACTTCGCCGGGTCGCAACTGGTGCCACGTCTGAGCGGTGTTGAGGACGAGCCCGCGGGCGTCGAGCGTCTGGAACGTGAAGGCGGTGTTGGCCGGGATGCGGGCGAGGAAGCTGGTGTCGGGGTTGCCGTCGGGGTCGAGCGGCTGGCCGTCCTTCCCGAACTTGCGGAGCGGGATTTCGCCGAGGATCCGCAGCCTCTCCATCGCATGGCTGAAGAACTGCCGCCCCGATTTCGGACCGCGGCGGCGATCGGTTGTGGGCTCCATTGCCAGGATTCGCACCGCATGGATTTCGTCATTCGAATAAAGGCCGACGTCGCTCCCCTGGTTGTGCCAGGCGGTTGGCATGCCATTCCCGTGGCTGGTGAAGGGATCGAGTCCCTTCCACGGATCGTTTCCACCGGAGAAGACGGCCGTCACCTTGCCGTCCGGCACCACGCCATTCGGATAGCTCTCACGCTTGTAGAAACTCGACGTTCCGACGAGGCCGAAGGGCGTTCCTTCGGGCAGGAGCTTCGATTTCCTGCCGTCGTTCGCCAGTTCAGCGAGCCGCTTTGGTTCTTTGACGCCATAGATTCTCTCGTAGGGGACGACGGCCCTCGGCCACGATTCGTTGTACTTCGGATCGTTCTTGATGAGCCGCAGCTCGGCGGGCTCGTTGACGGGCTTGCCTTCCTTCAACAGGTAGATGCCGCCGTCGTATTGCGGGAGGTACTTGTACTGGTGGTTGACGGGGCCCGGCGAATAGATGGTGAGGAGATGATTGTCTGGAGCGCCCGAGGGGTGCGTGAACTTGCCGACGCGCGGTGATTTCCGGTCTTTGATGATCGACGGATCGGCTTCGCCTTCGCCGTTGAGGGCGAACGGCGTGAGGGACTCGGATCCCGTCGGCATGAACGGCATGCGATAGTACTTGCCTTTGCCGTTATCGAAGCGGCCGAACCGCCAAGGAGGATTGCGCGGGCTCCGCATGAAAGCCGGGCCGAAGGCACCGTACTCGGGTTGAGTCTCCGGCAGCTTGATGTAGGCGCCGAAGCCCGAGTTGTTCTGGTTGTAGTATTCTTCGACGACGACCGAGCCGTCTGAGAACTGGGCCTGGAAGTGGAAGCCGTTCGACGCCCCGCCGGGGTCAAAGGCGCTCACGACCGGGTTCCAGTTGGTGCCGTCCGGATGGATGCTCCAGATGCCCCACGAGATTTCGCTGCGGATGCCCTGCGATTCCAGCGTGCTGAAGATGATCCGCCCGTCCCGCAACACCACCGGGTGCAGCGCCCCCGCCGAGTTGAGATAGCCGATCTTCTCGATGTTGTTGGGTGCGGGATCGTCCGGGGCGATGCTCTCGTCCGAGTCATCCATCACGAACATCTGCAGCGCGATGGCGGGGTAGCCTGTCGGCGGGCGGAAGCCGTCGCGGTTCGAGGTGAAGACGAGCCGCCCTCCCGGCAGCGGGCACGGACCCATGTTGAACACGCCGTAGGAATAGGCGTTCTTCTTTTCCTCTTTCGTCGTGCGGAAGTCCTTCGCCCAGTCGCCCGCGCCGGTGTTGGGCGTGAAGACCTGATTTGTCAGCTGGACGATCTTTCGTGACTTGAGGTGGATCTTGTAGATGTCGGCCCCCTGAGCGGGAGGATCCCACTGGCTGGCCCCCTTCAGGTTGTGGATGTGGACGTAGTAGGCCCACTGGGCGTCGAATGAAATGACGGGATCGGTGATGGAGCCGTCGCCCCCTTCGACCAGGAGCTCCTCGCTTCCGTCCGGGTGGAGCAGCATGAGGTCGGCCCCCGGCTCCATCGTCACCGGCTGGCTGAAGTCGGTGTAGAACCGCTTGTGGATCTCATCCCCCGCCCGCCCCGCCCGCACATAGACGATGTCGTAGTCGTACTTCACCGAGGCATCGGTGGAGACGTGCGGGACGGTGACGTTGAGATCCTTGTTGAACAGCGGCTGATCTTCCTTGTCCTGCGCGAAGGAGTGGTGCGCGAAGAAGGAAGATCCAACCAGAGAGAGCAGAGCGAAGGGCGCAGCCAGTGCGCGGAGCGTTCGGAGCGGCATGGAACTCTCCTGCTTCGAGTGAGCGATCGGTGTCGGCTATGGCGCATTACCGTCGGGTGTTCCGCTTCGTAGCCTGGCCTTCCAAGGAGGCGCGAGGCTTTGTCCGGCCTTGGAAGGCCGGACTACGGAAAACGCGGCGGTAACGCGGTCTCATGGATCGGCCGATCGCAATTTACTCGGCCTGTGCCGGTCCCGCACCCGCGGCCAACACATCCGCGACGACTACGTTGAAACCCTCCAGCAGCACCGACGTCGCGGTCGTCCCCTCACCAAAGACGCCGTGGACCCGGTACTCGGTCCCCACCAGCGTCAGGACGGTGATCTGCTGAAGCTCGGGATCGACGATCCAATACTCGGGGATGCCGGCGGCGGCGTATTCGACGCGCTTCGTTTCCAGATCGCGCTCGCGGGCTTCGGGGCCGTCGCTGACAACTTCGACGGCAAGATCCACGCCATCAGGATAGTCGCCGGATTTCGCGAGCCTCGCGCGGCTCAGGAAAAACAGGTCAGGCTCTCGATACTTGCGGGGCCAGAGACGCACTGGAACGGGGGCAAACAGAACTTCTCCCAGTTGGCGCGGACGGACGAATTCGTTCAGTCGTTCCAGCAACCACAGGGCCATCCGCTGGTGGGAGAGCTTCGGCATCGGAAGGACCTCGATATGCCCGTCGGAGAATTCCACCAGATGCCGGGTTTTCAGGCTGAAGTAATCCTGCTCGCTCCATTCCCCCTGGGCTGGGAACAACGTGGCGATGTCCCACGCAGGCTCGCCCCGCGCGGACGGGCGGCGCATCAGAAAGTAGGGGACGTCTTCCGTCTCGGTCGTCACGGTGGCCATCGAAATCTCCCTGGGACCTCCGGCTCGATTGGCCGGACTGCCAGCCGGTTCTATTCTACCGCCAGCAGCGCTCCTCGCGAGATTCATTTCGGGCTGGCAACGGCCCGACCATTGGATTCGTCGAATTGCTTCTGCCTTGCACGGCCCCACCTGCCATCAGTTACGTTCCCGCCGCATGCATATCGCCCTCGTCCACAACGTTGTCGCCGAAGACGCACCGCCTGATGAGCGCGATGTGCTGGTGCAGTGCGATGCGGTCCGTGCGGCGCTGGAGTCGCTGGGGCATCGGGTTTCGCAGAGAGGCGCGACGCTCGATCTCGACGCGTTGTGCGGAGAGTTAGAGGCCGATCGGCCGGACGTGATCTTCAATCTCGTCGAATCGCTCGGAGGCTCGGACCGGCTGCAGACATTGGCGCCGGCTCTGTTCGACGTGATGGCGATTCCTTACACCGGCGTGCCGACCGAAGGGCATGCGCTGGCGTCGCAAAAGCTGCTGGCGAAAGATCGAATGGCCGCGCATGGTCTGCCGACCCCGGCGTGGGAGGTGTTGCGCGGGTCTCGGTGCGGATGGTTGAGTGCGGTCGATGCGCCGCCGCTCGGTCCACCGTACATCGTGAAGGCGGTGTTCGAGCATGCGTCGTTCGGAATGGACGACGAGGCGGTGGTGCGGTCGACTGAGGTGACCGTGCAGGAGCAGATTGCGCGGCGCGCGGCTCGATTCGGCAAGGAGTTCTTCGCGGAGGCTTTCATCCCCGGGCGGGAGTTCAATCTCTCGCTGCTGGCGGGAGCGGACGGGCCGGAGGTGCTGCCGCCGGCCGAAATCGACTTCTCGGCGTTTCCCGAGGACAAGCCGCGGATTGTGGGGTATGCAGCGAAATGGGCGGAGGGGACGTTCGAATTCGATCAGACGCCGCGACGGTTTGACTTCGGACCTGCCGATCAGCCGTTGCTCGACGAATTGAAAAGGCTCGCACGAGAGTCGTGGCGCGTGTTCGGACTGCGGGGCTATGCGCGAGTCGACTTCCGAGTCGACGACGCCGGGCGGCCGTGGTTTCTTGAGATCAACGCCAATCCATGCCTCTCTCCGGATGCGGGGTTCGCTGCGGCGCTGCAACAGGCCGGGATCGCATTCACCGAGGCCGTGCGTCGAATGCTGGACGATGCCCTGCGTCCCCCAGGATAGTCGTTCACAGCGCTTCCGAACTTCGTCAGACGACATCGATGGCCGCGATCGTCGCGCGGAAAGTCCTGCCCTCATCGCTCAAGGCGCGCTCACTTCGTTCACGACCCAGAGCTGGGCCATGACATGGACTTCTTTGGCGTCCAGAGTCGTGCTTTTCCGCCGTTGCCGACCTGGGAAGTCCTGTGGAACGTGATGCCCGGGATGCCTACAGATCATCGAAGTTCAGCTCGTTCAATTCATCGAGCTTTTCCTGCTCCGCCTCGGAGAGTTCCGCGGTCAGGACTTCGCGTGCTTCGTCGCGGCCGGCGCCCCAGTGCTCTCCCAGGTTCTCGGAAATATGCCGCTTTTCCTGCGGGCTGAAACCGCCGAAGGCCCGTCGCAGAAAGACGATGGCCCGGCGGAACTGCTCCTCGTCG
>JADZEF010000142.1 GCA_020850695.1 Planctomycetaceae bacterium
AGCCGCTGCCGTGACTTCGGCTGATGCCGCTGGTCGGCGATCCGCCGTCCCCACCGCGCCCGGTCGACTTCCCACGGATCGAGCCGCGCGATCCGCCGGGCAATGGCCCGGCTCAAAGCGCTCGTGCGGGGAATCGGAACCGCCTGCGCGGCGGGAAGCCGGGAGTTCCGGCGTTCGAGGTCTTCCAGCACCCGCCGCACGACGGCCGAGATCGGCCGCCGGGCGGTGGTGAGATAGACGCTCTGGATCGCCTCGTCGACGAGTTTCCGGAGCACCGGCTCGCGGCTGAGGAATCCCGTCTTTCGAGACTGCCCGCGGCGTCCCCGGTGGGCGATCCGTGCCAGGAGGGCTCGTCGATCTCCCCCCGCTTCGGACCACGCGGTCCAGTACCGCCTCAGGGATCGCGGGGAAACCGGCGTTCCCTGCCGTCGCAGCTCATCGGCGCGGCGCTCGAAGTCGTCGCCGGAAGGAGAACGACCGCGCTGCGTCAGCGGTTCGATCGCCTGCCACCGTGCATCAAGCAGCCGCTGTTCCGAAGCGGTCAGCTCGGAAAGCACGGGAGACGCGGCTGTTGGAATCGGCTGCGATCCCGACGGGACGTCCGTCGCAAACCGCAGTTCGCCCGCGGCGTACCGGGCCAGGATTTCGGATTCGGAGACTTCCTGTTCCGTGTGAAACTTCTGATCGAGGGCGACGAAGCGGCTGGCGGTCAGCTGCCGGACGATGCGGAAGGCCCGTCCGTCGCACAGCCACTCGGCGCCCACACCGAGTCGAACGGGTCCCATGTGAGAGAACCTCCGGGAGAAATGAGGGTACGATCATTCAACACTGAGACACGGGGATCCCAGGCGAGTCGTCCGACCGCCAGGAGATGCAGCACTGCCGCACGGCGGACTGAAGGCGTCCCCTGCCCATCCATGCGAAGCAGGTCCGCCAGCATCCGGGGTTCCCCGGTCACGGCGGCTTCCAACAGGTCGAGCAGTGACGCATCCGCGGCCAGATGCCGGTACCGGCCCAGCAACCGCAGATTCGTCAACAGCGGACCGTGAAAGAGTTCGCGCTCCGTCAGCACATGGAACGTTCCTCCGTGGCGGGCCGCGTAAAGCCGCCCCACGGCCAGCTTGCGCTGGATGCTCGGCTGTCGCAGCCGGTCCGACGGTTTCACTTCAATCAGCCGCTTCCGGCCGTCCCGCATTCCGACCAGAAAGTCGGGGACGATATGGCTGAATCGCAGTCCGCGGCGGCCGCGACGCCTGGATGGCCTTTCCGACAGCAGCTGAATCTGCAATCGACCGGCCGTTTCGCGCCAGGCATACCAAATTGCCAGTGGTTGTTCCTCGATCGAGACCACGAACGGGCAGGCGGCAAGGATCGTGGCGGCCGCGGCCTCCCACTGTCCCTGGCAGCGCAAGGCGCGGTTCCTCTGCGGACAGGGAACGAGGACGAAGGAGCCGGGAGTCCGGCGGCGGAGACGGAATGTCGATGGGTCACCGGGGGACGGGGTGACCGTCATGACGAGACCGTCGGTTCGAGGGCCGGGGTCGTGGACCCGGCCGACCGGCGTCGACGATCCGTCGTGTCGGGCTTGCGAGCCCGCCGTCGCGATGCCGGCGGCGCCGCGGTCTCCACCGGGCGGGCGCGGGCGGCGACTTTCCGCTGCACGAGTTCCGCGAGCCGCGTCGCCGAATCATCCGTCAGGGCGTTCCAGTCGACGCGACCGGAATGCTGCGCAATGGCCGCGACCATGCTGTCGACATCGGCCTCCGGGGACAACGGCAGGACGTCCACAGAACAGGGGTTGGAACGGCCTTGGTCCGACCCATGCAAGACATGCAGGACGAGTCCCGTGGCGGCCGGTCGGACGACCACGGGATGCCGGTGATTCGACAGCACCATCCGGGCGAAGCCCCACCGCCCGGAAGCGCGCAGCGCCTGCCAGGCCAGGCCGTATTCCGCCAAGGCCGCGGAGTGGGTTGGCGCCAGGTGGAGACTGCGGCCCGAAAGGCGCACGAGGTCGAAGCCCGCCGGATCGAAGAACTGCTCCAGACGCAGCGTCTTGTCATCCGTCGGCCGGATCGAGGCCAGTTCCGCTTCCGAAAGCTCGATGCGATCCTCGGGAGCATACTCGTACGCCTTGACGATCTCGGCCTCTGCCACGACGCCATGCTGTGCGCACCAGCGCGGCTGCTGGATCCTCTGCCCGCACCCCGCATGAAACTGCCGCAGCAGGCTCTCGGTGCTGGTCGAGATCGCCGGATACGCTTTGACCGGGATCGTGCGCGGGAGCCAATAGAGGCTGCCGATCCAGCTGGCTCGCGACGCCGGAACTCCCGCAGAATGGGATGTCATCCTGTCTCCAAAAAGAGGGGATCGAAGCAGAGCGGAACCGAACTCTTCGGCAGATAAACGCTCCTTACTTTATATGCCACAGAATGAACATATATTTAGTGTTCGAGTCGCTTGGCTCTTCCGCGACTCAAGGTCTGCCATCACGAGGGTGTTAACCGCTGGGTGCTCGGTTCGAGCCCCGAACGGGGAGCTTTTTTGGTTTGCGGAATTCCCGCCAACCACCCGGTTAATGCACGACGCCGAGAGTTCACGCTCTCGGCGTTCGTCGTTTTCCGCCAGTCCCGCAACGACTTGCGGTGACTCGCCCCGCCGCGAGAGTTCTCTGCCTGGCACCCGCGAACGGCGTCGGCCCCGCGTTTGTCCTCCCACCTCGCCAGAACTCTCTCGCTCTCGGCTCAACGGCCCCTTTTGGGTTAACGACCTGGTTGCGTTCGGGGGCTTTTTTACCGGCTGATCATCAGCACGATTGCACTGTGCCTCTCCGGGCTTGTAGGATGCACCGAGATGCTGTAATGTGGTGCA
>JADZEF010000143.1 GCA_020850695.1 Planctomycetaceae bacterium
ACCTGCTGCACGAATTCCTGAGCGGTCTTGCGCGTCAGGCCGCCGAGCGACTCGACCTCCGGAAGCTCGAAGCCGTCATCGGTCTTCGGGCTCCTGCCGGTCGCGGCGTGATGGGTGATGCGCGGGGCGGCATGCAGGTCTTCCAGGCGTTGAAGCATGCCGCGGGCTTCCGCGTTGTTCGGATCTTTCTCGAGGGCTTTGCGAAGCTCCTCGGCGGCCTGCTGGTGCATGTCGTAGGTGAGGCACCACCGCGCGAGGACGACATTCGAGCCGGTGACTTCTTTCGGCATCGTCTCGCGGAATTTCTTGAGGGCGTCCAAGCGGTCCTGGGCGCCGAACTGCACGCGATCGTACGGAACGAGCATCGAGCCGTTGGGCTTCTCGACCATGTAGCCGCCCGGCGACTGGCTGATTCTGCCTTCGACGATCCGTCCGTTCTGGAGGACGAGGATTCGCGGCGGCGGCCCGGCCAGGTTGCGGGCGTTGGTGGCGCTGGTGGCGATTCCGGCCGGCTTGTCCGGCGCGGGATTGGTGTCGGGAGAGTCGGTCGCGAACTGGTCGTCGATCGGCCTCAAAGCGGTGCGGCGTCCTGCCGGCTGAGCCGGGGACGGAAGGGGCTGGAACGCCATCCAGATGACGGCCGCCAGCCAGACGACGCAGAGCCGCCGGAGCGAGGCGATCGTGTTCATCCAGGGAAGGCGCGTGGCGGCTTGGGGCGAGCGGGCACCGGGACGATGCGCGCGGTCGCCGATCGGCCGAAGGTTCGGCACGGCCGTACGTCCTGAGTGGGGGGGATGGAAATCAAGAAGGGAGAGAGACAGGCGGCGGGACGATAGCGGCCCGTGAGAACGGCGTCAATGGCGTTCGGCGCAAGCGGAGCGCTCGGGCGTAGGAGCGGATTTCTGCATTGGATACGTGGTGGACTGGAGAGACGCGGCGAGCATCACTACGCCGAAGGCGTTCTATCAGATAGCCCAGCGTCGCGAGGCCCGGCGAGCGCACGCTGGGTGGGACATCGATCTCATCAGGTAACCCAACGGGGTTCCAAAACGAGCGTCTGTCCGATTCTGATGGAACCCCGTTGGGGTATCTGAAAACCTTCCGGCCATTCCCAGCGTGCGCTCACTCCGTTCGCGACGCTGGGCTATCGGATGAAACGCCTTCGGCGTACAGAGCATTCGCGTTCCCCCTCGTATCTCAACGCACGACGTCGGCAACTCTTGCAACCAAAACTTACAACGCCCGGAGCGCTCAACCGCTCGCGATCCGCTCGTGCGGTGCCTTGCCGGCGGACTCTGCTATGATTTCCCGGTGTCGCATCCGCACTCCATCACGCTTTTTCGGCCCACATGCCCTCCGACGTCCTTAAGCTTGGCCCGCACATTACCGTGCTTCCCGTGATTCACGGGAGCGGGGACTTTGCGGTCGAAGTGCGGCGGTTGATGCTGAGCGAGTCGTTCGACTGCCTGGCCGTGCCGCTGCCGCCGTCGTTCCAGAGGGACGTGGAGCGGGCCATCGAGTTTCTGCCCAGCATCACGGCCGTCATCCAGCGCGAGACCTCGCAGCCTCGGGTTCGCGAGTGGTCGCCTGACGCGGAGGACGATGACGACGCGGACGATCGCGAGTCTCCCGCGGCCAGCTACGTGCCGATCGATCCCTGCCAGCCGGTCATCGCCGCGCTGCGGATCGCCATGCAGGAGCGGATGCCGCGGGCCTTCATCGATCTTGAGACGGCCAGCTTCGAGAGCTACGGGGCGGTCTTGCCCGATCCCTACGCTCTCAAGAAAGTGAGTGCCGAGCGGTTCGCGGCGGGGGTGTTGCCGGCGATTCCACGCGTTCCGCAGGGGCAGCCGCAGGCTCGCGTCATCGCGATGGCGAATCGGCTGCGGGGGCTGGAGCGGCGCCACAAGTCGATCCTCTTTGTCTGCTCGCTGACGGACTGGCCGTGGATCAAGGATGCTTATCACGATCGGATCGCCAGCGATGCCGAGGATGAAGAGGTCGAGGAGACGTTCGTTTCGGCGGCCGACCCGCAGACATTGACGTTTCTGCTGGGCGAGCTGCCTTACATCACGTGGCTGTACGAGCGAGCGCGGGCCGAGCTGGATAACGACGAGAATCTGTCGATCGATGGCGTCAAGGAGATGATGCTGGCGGCCCGCGACGCCTATCGGCTGGAGCTCAAGTCGCGGGCCCGCAAGATCACGCCGAAGCTGCTGTCGACCTTCTTTCAGTACGCGCGGAATCTCTCACTCGTCGAGCGCCGGCTGACCCCCGATCTTTACACGCTGGTCACCGCGGCCCAGCAGATTGCGGGAGATCAGTTCGCGATCTTTCTCACCCGCACCGCCCAGAGTTATCCCGAAAACGCCATCGTTCCGTTTCGCCGCTTCAAGATGGGGATCGACCGGGCGCGGCTGCCCGACGGGGACGTGGTAACGATGAAGAACCGGCTGCCGGGGCATCCGGTGTCGTGGCGAAGCCTCGAACTGAAGCCGCTGCCGCCGAAGAATCAGCAGATGCAGTGGCAGATGCGGTGGGATCCGTTCCGGCAGTGCTCGTGGCCGCCGGAAGACGTCAACATCGAGAAGTTCCGCACCCACGTTAAGGACACGGCCCTCAACCTTCTGGGCAACGACCTGGCGAAGACGGAGAAGTTCACGACGAGCCTGAAGGACGGACTCGACATCCGCGAAACGCTGCGGAACTGGCACACGGGCGAGCTGTATGTGCGGCTCTATCCGCCGGTGCGGGGGCGACTGGATTGCGTGGTGATGCTGTTCGATTCGCCGGCTGACCCGCGCGACTATCCGTGGCGGATCACGTGGCATGCGGAGAGCCACGACGAATCGACGCTCACGCTGTTCGCGACCGACTTCCGCAGGGAACTGGTCGGCCCCGGCATCGGGCTTTCGACGTATGGCGGAGCGAGCTTCCTGTTCCCGCCGCGTGCGGTGCCGGATGTGTGGCGCGATCCGCGGTTCGACTTCACCGACACGCTCGAAGAGCGAATGATCGCCGCGGCCTGCTACCACGCCCGCGAGAAGCACATCGCCCTGCTGAGTGCGGGGCCGCCGGGCGTGGGCTGGCGGCGGCTGGCGAAGAAGTACGGCAAGAAGCTGCTCCACGTCCCGCTGAGCCGCTTCAGCCAGGAGACGATCCAGCAGCTGCGGATGTTCCACGTGTTGAACGGCCAGGAGATCCGCAGCTTCGCGGCGCACTTCATTCGGAAGGCGTAGTCGTAGTCGTAGGGTGGGCACTGCCCACCGGGAACGGGCATCGATTTTCCACGATGGTGGGCAGTTCCCACCCCTACGGGACTGAGAAACGGGACCGATCGAAAGCGAAGTTGAGAAATGCACGGCGTCCCGCATGATCTTGGGTTGGACGCACTGCATGGCGCGGAACTCACCCAGGTTGCCATCGGTCTCTTTCAGGTCCAGTTCCATTTTCATCCTGCGGCCTGGCTCGCGGTCGAGGGAGAATGGCGGCTTCTCGATGAAGATGGTGGTCAGATCGAGCGATGGACGGTGGACTCCGATTGGGGGACGCGGCCAACAGTGGTGCACCAGCGTGTTGGACACAGGATCGTGAGTTCGTCGATTTTTGTGCCCGATTCTTTCGCACTCCAATTTGACGATGGAATCGTGCTGAGGGTCTTTGACAGCAGCGGAGAATTTGAGTCCTTCAGCTTCAACGGCAGGTACGTTTGAGCCATCTCGTCATTGCGGGTGGACAGCGCCAAACCCGCTTGGCCCACCCTGCGGGACCTTCTCAGTGCGCAAGACATTCATCGCGGATCCCCATCTTCTTCCAGAGTGGATCCACGCGATCAAACTTGTGCACCCGGCCCTCGCGGAAAATGACTCTCAACGTCGCTGGAGGGTCCGAGTCGAGGTCGTACTCCCATGCATCTTCGCCTCGCTCAAGGTCGTCGAGATACCAGTCTTCCGTGTTGTCGGGTTGGCCGATGGCCGCCAC
>JADZEF010000144.1 GCA_020850695.1 Planctomycetaceae bacterium
GAAGTCCGTCGAAGTAGGTGCGGATCGCGCCGATCTCTTCCGGCGAATAGACGCGAATTCCCTTGATGTACCCTTCGCGGTTGAACTGATCGATCTGACTGCGCGAGAGGGTCTTCGGGTGGTCGTTGCGGGTGGCGTGGAAACGCAGGTCCCGTTCGATCGTCCCGAGTTCGTCCGAACCGGGGATCATCTTGAAGCTGGTGGCGTTCATGGAGAACCGGTTTTGAGTAATCGCACGCTGTCAGCGAATGTGGGCTGATTCATTGTGGCACGAGACTCCGTCTCGTGAAACCGCGTCGCGAGCCGAGACAGCCGCCAAAGCCTATTGGCCCACATGAGCGTGCTCCATGCGAGTCTTTGCGTTTTGGATCAATTCGCGTACGGCGGGGGCTGGTTCACGACATGGAATGTCGTGCCACTCTGACGTGTCGTGCTAGCCGAGCACCGCTTTGACCGAGGCTTTCAGAATATCGACGATGCGGTCGAGCGTGACGTACGGGGTAATGACCGGCGGAGCGAGACAGAAGCAGTCGCCGCGGAGCCGCGTCACGAGGCCGCGGTCCTGGGCGGCAAGGTGAATGCGGTGCCCCACTTTGTCAGTGGGCGGGAACTCGGCCTTTGTCGAACGGTCCTGCACGAACTCGACCGCTGCCACAAGTCCAAGTCCCCGGATGTCGCCGACGTTCGGATGGTCGGACAGCTCGGACTTCAGCTGGTTGAGGAGGTACGTTCCCTTCTCGGCCGCCTGCTGCACGAAGCCTTCGCTCTCGATGATGTCGAGCGTCTTCAGCGCCACCGCACATCCCACCGGGTGGGCGCTGTAGGTGTAGGAGTGCATCCAGACCTTGTCGCCGGTGTCGAGGACGTTCGCGATGTCCTCGCTGATGCCGACGCCGCCGAGCGGGAAATAACCGGACGTGATGGCCTTGGCGAACTGGATGATGTCAGGCTCGATTCCCCAGTGCTGGAGACCGAACATCTTCCCGGTGCGGCCGAAGCCGGTGATGACTTCGTCCGAGGCGAGCAGCACGTCATACTTGTCACAGATTTCGCGGATGCGGGGGTAGTAGTCGTCCTGCGGGACGATGACGCCGCCGGAGCACTGGACGGGCTCGGCGAGGAACATGGCGACCGAGTCGGGGCCTTCCCGCAGGATGGCCTGCTCGAGTTCATTCGCGGCGGCGATTCCCTGGCTGACGCCGGCCGGACCGACGTAGCGGTACGGGTACGGCGACGGAATATGCACGAAGCCGGGGACGCGGGGTTCGAACATTGGCCAGTAGCTGCTGATGCCGGTGGCGCTCATTGCGGCGAGTGTCGTGCCGTGGTAGCCCCATTGGCGGCAGATGACCTTGTTCTTGTCGGGTTTGCCCTTCATCCGCCAGTAGTAGCGGGCGGTCTTGATGGTGCTGTCGGTCGACTCGCTGCCGCCGGAAGTGAAGAAGAAGCGGCGGATCTTCGGATACATGATGCCCGCGAGTCGCTCGGCCAGTTCGATGGCGGCCGGGTTCGAGCTCCCCGCATAGCCGGAGCAATACGCGAGTGTCTCCATCTGGCGGGCGGCCACCTCGGCGAGATCCTTGCGACCATGGCCCGCGACGACGTTCCATAGACCGGCCAGGGCGTCGATGAACGGCTTGCCGTCCGCGTCGTAGAGGAGGGCTCCCTCTCCTTTCACCCAGACGTGGCCGTGCTGATCGTGCAGCTTGCGGTCGTGGAGTGGGTGGATGAGATGGGCGCGGTCCCGGGCGAGGAGATCTGGCTTCGAGGCGGATGTGGCGGACATGAGCGGCGGAACCTTGTGAGGGGCGCGTGTGGTTGCAGGAGAGGAGGGCGGGTGCTTCAATCGGTTGGCGTGTGCGGCGATTGTCGCCGATCGCCGGTGATTTCGCAAAAGAGCCGCGGCCGGTCGTGGGATAGCCTTTGAGGCTGTCAGAGTGGCACGACATTCCATGTCGTGAATTCGCGCCGAGCGTTCCGCAAACACTTCCCATGCGAATCGACTCGCTTTGGCGGTCTTTTACTTTCTGCCGCGCGGAATCACGAGACGGAGTCTCGTGCCACACTGGCAGGCTGTCTGTAACTTCTTCCCGACATCCCACAGCGTTTCCATTTCGATTCCTTCCTCTGACAGCCTGAAAAGCTATCCCACGGTTGCCTATGCCCTCGATGATCCCTTCGTCAATGCTGTTCCACTTTGCCCTGCCGGTGCGGCGGGTGGACGGCATTCCACAGCGAACCCGCACGCTTTTCGACCTTTCGGAAGAATGTCGCCTGGTGTTTCCCGCGGAACTCAATCGCGCGCCGCAGTGGGCCGATTTCCGCATTGCCTGGAACGACGACGGGCTGGCGGTGCAGGTGGAGGTCGGCGGCAAGAGGCAACGTCCGCGCTGCGACGTTGAACGGCCTTCCGAATCGACCGGCGTGCAACTCTGGATTGATACACGCAACACCCAGACGATCCATCGCGCGGGGCGTTTCTGTCACGCGTTCGCCCTGCTGCCGTGTGGATCGAAGGGGGACGCCCCGGTGGCTTTCGCGTTGCCCATTGCTCGGGCCCGCGAAGACGCGATGCTGGCGGATGCCACCCGCATCCGGTGTGCGTCGGACGTGCATCGCGAGGGATGGCGTCTGAACGCTTGGATTCCCGGCGAGATTCTGATGGGGTTCGATCCCGATTCGTTTCCGCGGCTTGGGTTTTATTACGCGGTGCGCGATGCGGAACTGGGGGAGCAGACGTTGAACGTCGGTCGCGATTTCCCGTTCAGCCACGATCCGAGCCAATGGTCGACGTTGGAACTGACGGCAGCCAGGTGAGTCCGGCGAAACCGCCCGACCATGGCAGGATCGAAGTGCCTCAGCGGAACAAGGCCAGCAGGCTTGAAGGGTTCGAGAAGTCGTCGAAGAGATGATCGGGGCCGCACGCTTCGAGGTCGGGCCGTTTGTAGGCTCCGGTTGTGACGGCCACGACGTTGGCCCCAATGGCCCGACCGCACTGCACGTCGGACGGAGTGTCGCCGATGACCCACAGGTGTTCGCAGGGGATGCGACGTCCGAGATGAGTTTCCGCTGCCAGGACGGCGGTGCGGGCGACATCGTCGCGATCGTGGTGGTCGTCGCCGTAGCCTCCGACGAGGAAGCAGTCGTGAAGTCCGAAGTGCTTCAGCTTGAGCTGAGCGCTGTGGCGATAGTTGCCTGTGAGGAGGCCCAGCAGCACATCCGACCGTCGTGCGAGCGATTCAACGATCTCGCGGATTCCCGGGAGCAACTGGGCCGGGCCGGACGCGAGATGAATGGGCAAATGCGTGTAGTACGAGGTTTGGAAGCGGCGAAATTCGTCCGGTGTCGGTGCGAGCCCGTAGAACTTGAAGAGGTCGGACGTAATCGCGCGGTCGGTGCGGCCGGCGAACGGGATTCCGAAGACTGGCGCGTCCGCGCCGAACTCCGTCCGCAGCGCAGCTTCCATCGCCTTCTGACCGGCGCCGCCGGCCGTCATCATCGTGCCGTCGATGTCGAACAGGACCACGTGCATCCTGGACATCACTGAGGCGAGGTCGGCTGCTGCGCGGCGACCAGCGGCTTCAGCGTCGGGGCGACCCGGTTATCTTCGGGCCGCTTCTTCTGCAGCCAGTCGTCGAGCGGTTCGGTCAGCTTCGCCGGGAAGGCGACGCCGTTGCTCTTCGGATCGAACACGTGGCGGAACAGCGGCAGCGTCAGAGCGTACGCTTCGTTGACGATGGGCTTGTGCTTTGCGAGGGGACCCTTGTCGACCTTTGTGAGCAGGCCATCCTGCCGGTCGACTCCCGCCTGGTCCTGCGGCTTGAACGCGAGATAGACGCGTTCGAAGCAGTACTTCCACTCGGGATTCGTCGGATTCTGGTTGTATTTGTCCGAGAGATTCTGAGCGAGGCGAGCGACTTCGAACGCGACGAGGGAGACGTTGATGTCGGGCTTGTGCGGGATGCGTCCCAGCGAGCGGGCGGCTTCGGCACGGACGAGGCAATGCCGGGTGTCGTCAATCACCACTTCGCCAAGCGACTGGGCAATAAACGGCTTCTGGGCCTGGTCGAGGACCGAGTCGAGCATGCCGAGGGCTTCGGCCACCCGCCACTGATACCAGTAGTGGGCGTCCTTCCGCTGCAGTTCGCCCACGAGGGCGAGGCCGATGTCGAGCTTGGTCTGGGCGTTCGGCTTTCCCTTCAGCGCAATGCGGCCGATGCCGCGGGCGGCGTGAATCTTGATGGAGTCGGGCTGGTCCTTGTCGGTCAGTACCTTCAGGAGGGGCTTGATCGCATCGGTGAAGGGTTCGTCCCCGTCGACGACGAGTTCTCCCATCAGGATGACGGCGTTGTTACGGACGTGGAAGTGACCATCGAGGAGTTCTTCCAGACGCGCGACAACCTGCTTCATGTAGTATTCGCGGAACTTGCGGGCCTGAGCCGCATCGTTGCGGATCATGCGGCCGCCGGAGTTATTCGCATCGCGGGCCAGGCGTTCGCGGAGGTCGATGATCGTTGTGGCAGGCTTCTTCGGCGGAGCGGCCGGCGGAGAACCTGGCGCCGGAGCCGGTGGCGGCAATGGGAAGTAATACTTCCGTTGCGTCATCTGGTGGACGTAATACCTGGCGGTCTTGTCGAGGACTTTTTTGTTTTCTTCGGAAAAATCGCCAGAGGTGAGGACCGAGGTGAACTTGAGCTTCTGCAATTCCTGGAACAGGACCTTCTCCGCTTCGGGCGTGAGAAGTTCCTTGATCGACGCCTCGGACATGATGTCCGGAATCGGACGCGGCGGGACGAAGTCCTTCGGCAGCATTGGTCCCGAGTAGTCTTCGCCGTCGGCGTTGACCGGGCCGGCGGGAGTCTGCTGTGCGGGTTTGGCGACAGCACCGGACTTCGGACGTGGTGCGGTGGGGCGCTGACCGCCGGCCGGTCCCATGGGTCCGCGAGCGGGTCCGGACGGACCCATCGGACCACGCGCAGGTCCTGTCGGACCGACACCTGGCTGAGCCAGAACCGATTCGACACTGAAGGCCAGCACACCCGCTGCGAAGCATGCGGCAATCCACTTCGGGCAGGCCAGTTTCCGGCACCACCGCGCAGGTTGAGTCGAAACCGTTTGACGACAGGTGTTTCGGACCCGCCGGGTCGACGTTCCGAATGAATCTTGTGGCACCGGCAATTCCTCAGTCATGGCAAGCGACATCGAACCCGCCGCATCGGCACCTTCTCCGCAACCGACGCTCGAAAAGCGACGATCCGGTCTCCCGTTGACTTTCGCGATGTGACGACTCGACAAGGCCGGCGATGCGTGAATTCGCAAAGAATTGGGGATGATTGCGGATCGTCCCAACCAGAAGAATATACGCCCACGGAAAGAATATCCCGGGCAGGATCCGGACGAAAACGACCATCCGACGCCGATTTGCAGACAGCCCGCACCACAATTCCTACGGTATCAGTCCGTTTTCTCAACTGTCAAGGGTTTTATCGACTTCGGCCGGGTGATCCCCTCCCTGAGGCGACCTTTCCCTGTCCCGACGCAGTATTCCGCGAACCTTTCCGATCTGCGATAACTCGACTTGCCTGCGCCGACTGTGTTAATTCTGGCGTCCGCAGCGATTAGGCCTCAAAAACCGCCAGACTTCCACGCCGCCGTTCCAAGAGCCAAGAGACTGTCGAGATGCCCGCGTCGAGTGATTCCCCGCAACGTCCCCCGATCGAAGAACTCCTGGCCGAGAGGATCCTCATCCTCGACGGCGCCATGGGGACGATGATCCACAAACGGAATCCCTCTGAAGCTGATTACCGCGGAGAACGGTTCGCAAACCACAGCATCGATCTGAAAAACCATGCCGACGTGATGTGCCTCACGCAGCCGGAATGGATTGCTGACATTCACGCCCAGTATCTGGACGCCGGGGCCGACATCATCGAGACGAACACGTTCGGCACGACGCCGCTGATGATGGCCGAGTTCGGGATGGCCGAGTGCACCCACGAACTGAACGTGGCGGCGGCCGAGTTGGCGCGCCGCGAGGCCGACCGGTTCACCCGCAAGAATCCGTCGAAGCCGCGGTACGTCGCGGGGAGCATCGGGCCGACGAAATTCATGCTGTCGTTTAATGCCAATGCTCCCGGCGTCCGCGAAGTCGATTTCGACGAAATGGTGGAATCGTACGCGGCCCAGATCCGGGCGCTGCTCGAGGGGGGGGTCGACCTGCTCCTTCCCGAGACATCCTTCGACACGCTCAATATGAAGGCGTGCCTGTTCGCAATCGACAAGGTGTTTGGCGAAGGGGGCCGCAAGGTTCCCGTGATGTGCTCGGGCACGATATTCACCGGCGGGCGGACGCTGACCGGCCAGACGCTCGAGGCCTTCTGGACGGCGCTGTCGCACTTCCCGCTGCTCAGCATCGGGCTCAACTGCGCGCTCGGTCCCGAGCAGATGCGCGGATATGTCGAGCGGCTTTCGAGCATCGCACCGCGATACATCAGCTGTTATCCCAACGCCGGCATGCCGAACGGGATGGGGGGGTTCGACTCGACTCCGGCGGACGTCGCGCGGAATATCCGGGACTTCGCGAAAAACGGGTGGGTGAACATCGTCGGCGGATGTTGCGGGACGACTCCAGACTACATTCGGCAGATCGCGGACGCCGTTGCCGACTGCCGGCCGCGGAAGATTCCCGACGTCGGCCACACCACGACATTCAGCGGGAACGAAGCCTTCTCATTGCGTCCGAATTCGACGTTCTTCATGGTGGGGGAACGGACGAACGTCACCGGTTCGAAGAAGTTCGCCCGCCTGATCAAGGAGAAGAAGTACGACGAAGCGGTGAAGGTCGCCCACCAGCAGGTCGAGGGGGGGGCGAACATGATCGACGTCAACATGGACGAGGGGCTGCTCGACAGCCAGGCGGAGATGGTCCGCTTCCTCAACCTGCTGGCGGACGAACCGGAGACCAACAAGGTCCCGGTGATGGTCGACAGCTCGAAGTTCTCGGTCATCGAAGAAGGGCTGAAGTGCCTCGGGGGCAAGGGAGTCGTCAACTCGATCAGCTTGAAAGAAGGCGAGGAGAAGTTCCTCGAACAGGCCCGCACCATTCGCCGGTACGGTGCGGCCATCATCGTCATGGCCTTCGATGAAGAAGGGCAGGCGGCCGAGTGCGAACGGAAGGTGGCGATCTGCAAGCGGGCGTATCAGCTGTTGACCGAGAAGGGAGGCGTCCCGCCCGAGGACATCATCTTCGATGCGAACATCCTGACGGTCGGCACCGGGATGGAGGAGCACGCCAATTACGCCGTCGAGTTCATCGAGGCGGTGCGGCGGATCAAGAAGGAATGCCCGTACGCCAAGACTTCGGGCGGCGTGAGCAACGTGTCGTTCTCGTTCCGCGGCAACGAACTGGTCCGCGAGGCGATGAATGCGGCGTTCCTGTATCACGCGATCCAGGCCGGCCTCGACATGGGGATCGTCAATGCGGGGCAGCTGGCGGTCTATGATGAGATCGACAAGGAGCTTCTCGAATACGTCGAAGATGTGCTGCTGAATCGCCGACCCGACGCGACGGAGCGGTTGATTGCGTACTCGGATGAGTTGAAGGCCCGCGGGACGCAGAAGTCCGACGCGAGCGTCGTCGAAGCATGGCGGAACGAGAGCGTTGAAGAACGGTTGAAGCACGCGCTGCTCAAAGGCGTGGCGGACTACATCGAACAGGATACGGAGGAGGCCCGCCAGAAGTACGGCCGACCGCTCGACGTCATTCAGGGACCGCTGATGGACGGCATGAGTGTCGTCGGCGACCTGTTCGGTCAGGGGAAGATGTTCCTGCCGCAAGTGGTGAAGAGCGCCCGCGTGATGAAGAAGGCGGTGGCGTACCTGCAGCCGTTCATGGAGGCGGCGAAGGAAAATGTCGAGGGTCTAGGGTCGAGTGTCGAGGGACAATCCTCGGCCGACGTCGACTTTCTCGACTCGCGCTCTCATTCTGTCCCTAGTCCCTCGACCCTAGACCCTCGTCCCTCCCCCACCTCCCGCGGCAAGATCGTGCTCGCCACCGTCAAAGGCGACGTCCACGACATCGGCAAGAACATCGTCGGGGTCGTGCTGAAGTGCAACAACTTCGACGTCATCGACCTCGGCGTGATGGTTCCCTGCGAGAAGATCCTGGAGACGGCGAAGAAGGAAGGGGCCGATATCATCGGGCTCTCGGGGCTCATTACGCCGTCGCTCGACGAAATGGCGCACGTCGCCAAGGAAATGCAGCGGCAGGGGTTCACCGTCCCGCTGCTGATCGGAGGGGCCACGACCAGCGCGCGGCATACGGCGGTGAAGATCGCGCCCCACTTCAATGAGGCGGTCGTGCACGTCGTCGATGCGTCGCTGTCGGTGCCGGCAGTCGAAAGCCTGCTCGATCCGGCCAGCAAGGCCGAGTTCGTCGTGAAGACCCGCGCCGCCCAGGAGCGGGACCGCAATCTGTACGAAGGGATGCAGGCGAGCCGGAAGCTGGTTACTTATCAAGAGGCGCTCTCACGCCGCTTCTCCACCGATTGGAAGTCGGTCGATATTGCGACGCCGTCGTTCCTCGGGACGCGGGTCATTGACGACTTCCCGCTTGAGAAGCTCGTCCCCTACATCGATTGGTCTCCCTTCTTCCAGACCTGGGAGTTGAAGGGAAAGTATCCGAAGATCTTCGAGGATCCCGTGGTGGGGAATGAAGCGAAGAAGCTCTATGCCGACGCCCAGCGGTTGCTCGACCGCATCGTGACGAAGAAGCTGTTGCGGGCGGCTTGCGTCTTCGGCTTCTGGCCCGCGGAGACCATCGGCGACGACATCGTCGTCGGACAAGCAGGGGGCGGCGGAGCGGCTCCGACAGAATTGGGCTCTGCTCCTCAACCCTCAACCCACAACCTTCAACCATTGCTTCGCTTCCCGATGTTGCGTCAGCAGTGGGAGCGGCCGGGCCAGAAGGATTTTCGGTCGTTAGCCGATTACATCGCCCCGACCGAGAGTGGTCGTGTCGATCATCTCGGAGCATTCGCCGTCACGACCGGGCATGGCTGCGATGAACTCGTCGCGCGGTTCGAGGCCGAGCACGACGATCTCAACAGCATCATGACGAAGGCGCTGGCCGACCGGCTGGCCGAGGCTTTCGCCGAATGTCTGCACGCCAAGGCCCGCTGCGAGTGGGGGTACGGCAAGTCGGAGAACCTGTCGCCCGAGGAACTCATCGAGGAGAAGTATCGCGGGATCCGTCCCGCGTTCGGGTACCCCGCCTGCCCCGACCACACCCTGAAGCGGGAGTTGTTCCAGTTACTGCAGGCCGAGCGGCATGTCGGCATCAAACTGACGGAGAGTTACGCGATGTGGCCGGCGGCTTCGGTCAGCGGGCTGTATTTCGGGCATCCCGAGGCGCGGTACTTCTCGGTCGACAAGATCACTCTCGACCAGGTGCAAAGCTACGCCGAGCGGTGCGGGAAGCCGATCCGCGAAGTGGAGCGCTGGCTGTCGCCGAATCTCGGATACGATCCGGCGTGAAGCGTGGCCTGGGAAGGGCCTTGAAAGTAGCCCTCTTGCTCCGCAAGAGGTTAAGCCCTACGCTCAGAAGACCTCTTGAGCCAGGCGTCGCGGAAGGCACGATCGATTACGCCTCCTGCGAAGTATGAGACTCGTCAAAAGCACTGCGCCACCTGCGCGGCATCCGGCGTTCCGGCCGATCGTACCATCGGCATCGTCGGGACCAAGGTGGTTCCTGCACGTAGGGCTTAACCTCATGCGGAGCATGAGGGCTACTTTGACGCGGCTGCTCCGAAGTCATCGCACGTAGATTGTCTCTTTCAGGTTGAGCAGGGCGTGGGCCATGTCTTTCCATAGCGGGACGCTCTGCATCTGAGTGCTCTCAGGGAGAGAGCGATCGATGGCGAATGTCTTCAGTGAATCGCTCCAGCGAGCCAGTTCCACGGGACTGGCCGCGCGCCCGAAGGCCGTCCGGAACATCCGCTCAATGCGATCAGCAGGAGTCGAGTCGTTCGATCGCACGAGAACCTGAGCCCAATGCTCGGCCTGGCCGATGACGAAGGGGTCGTTGAGGAGGGCCAGCGACTGGGCGGCGGTGTTGGTGACGTCGCGGCGGCCGGTCGGGATCTTCGGGTCGGGCTGGTTGAAGACGGCCAGGAACTTGGGAACTTCCATGATGGTCATCTTGATATAGATCGAGCGGCGGCCGTCGCCGTCGACCGGTCCGGAGAAGAGCCGCTTCTGCGGGTCTTCCTTGGGGCGGTTGGGATTGATGGCGGGACCGTAGAGCTGCTGCGACAGGCGTCCGGAGACGGCTAGGATCGAATCGCGGAGCGACTCGGCATCGAGACGCTGCAGCTTGAAGTGGTGCAGCAGCCGGTTGTCGGGATCGGTCGCCCGCGCCGCTTCGGTCGTCTCGCCTGACTGCTGCCACGTGGCGCTGAGCAGGATTTCGCGGACCAGCCGCTTTGTCGACCAGCCTTCGTCCATGAAGCGATGGGCGAGGTGATCGAGGAGCGCGGGATGCGAGGGGGCATCGCCGAGGTGTCCGAAGTCGTCCGGCGTGCGGACGATTCCCTGGCCGAACAGCCACTGCCAGACCCGATTGACGTAGACCCGGGCGGTGAGCGGGTTGTTGGGGCTGGCGATGATTTCGGCGAGTTCACGGCGTCCGCTGTTGCGGACGCGGAAGCCGTCTTTCGGGGCGTTGAGGGCTTCGAGGTAACCGCGAGGGGCAGGGGGGCCGAACTGGTCGTACTCGCCGCGGATGTTGAGGCGGTAGTCGATCCCCGGATCAACGTCGGCCATGCCATTGACGGTCTGAGGTTCGGCGAGGCGGGCTTCGAGAGTGCGATACTCCTTCACCAGGTCTTTGACTTCCGACGACATGCGGTCGTCGAGGCGGTTGTGCAACAGTCCCGCATCGATCAATGCGTTGAGCAGATGGACGTCGTCTCGATTTTCGACCTCTTTTTCGGCCCACCGATCGAGAACGCGGGCGAACCATGAGCGATAAGCAGCGGTTGCGGTTTCGATCGACTCGACGCCGCTGGATTCTCCAATCAGCGGAACGAACCACCCCAGGTCGAGGACGGGACCGAGATTTCCCGTCTGGCGCATCACCCGCGAGATGGCGAACCAGCTTTGCGGCTGTACGACCTGCTCCTCGCTACAAGGCCCTCCGAGGCCGACGCGAGGAGGAAAATTCGGGTTACTCGTCTTCGTGGCGAACTCGATGTAGATGTTCCGGTTCGGCATCGCCTGCACCGGATCGACCGCCTTCCATGCGGGGAGACGCGCGTTGAGGTACTCCTGCTTCTCGGTGAGGAAGGCATTGTCGTAGACCGTGCGGCGTGCGGCGAATTCTCCACCGCTCATCTCGAAATGAAGCAGGCCGGTCGGGAGTGCCGTGTTGTAGGGCGTGCGGACGGCACCATTCATGCGGGGAGAAAAGGCGTTCGTCACCAGGCCCCCCGCACTGATCGACATCAGCGCCGTGTCGCCGGCGAGCGAGACAATCAGATCGCCGCACGGCGTTCGCTCTCGCAGTCCAACGCCATCGACCGACCATCCCGCGGGGACTTCCTTGGTGAAGTCGGCCAACAGTTCAACGTTCGCCGCAGTGTGGGCGACGCGCCGTCGCTGCTCATCGCGAACCACTGCGACGGCCTGTTCCCAGGCGTCTTTCGCCGGCTTCTTCGCGTCGAGCCCGGCCATGAAGCCGGACCAGACCGAGAGCGGATCCTCGATGGGAAGGGGGACGGGCTTTGGTGGTGTCGCCGCCGCGCTGCCGTCCTTTGCTGCGTTCCCTTTCACGACCGGAGGCTTGGTCTTCGCCATCCACAAGGTCATCAAGGTTTCGGTGCTGAGATTGTCCAACTGCTTTCGCCAGACGAGAGCCAATTGTCCCCGCAACCGTCTCTTGATCCGCTTCATCTCGTCGCGAATCGCGGCGTCACGGGTCGGCAGGTCGAGCGTCCGCGAGACCCACCGCGAACTCATGAAGGTGCCGGCGAGGGCGTAGTATTCCTTCTGCGCCACCGCATCGAGCTTGTGATCGTGGCAGCGGGCGCAGGCGACGGTCGTTCCCTGGAAGGCCTTCGAGAAAGCGTCGACCTTGTTGTCGATCATCTCCTGATGGATGCCGTCGAACTCGGAGCTGTCTCCGTGCCGCTTCTCGCCGAGCTGGTAGAACATCGGTCCGATGAGCGAGAGGTTGATCTGCTCGACGGGATCGATGCGGGGGTGTTCGAGGAGGTCGCCGGCAATCTGTTCGCGGACCAGCTGGTCGTAGGGGATGTCGTCGTTGAAGGCTTTGATGAGGTAGTCGCGGTATCGCCATGCTCCCTTGGCGGGAATGTCCCATTCGTAGCCGTACGTATCGCTGTAACGCACCGCGTCCATCCAGTGCCGGGCGAAGCGTTCGCCGAACCGGGGTGATGCGAGCGTTCGATCGACCAGACGGGTCCACGCGTCAGGCGAATCGTCCTTCACGAAGCGATCGACGTCGTCGGGATTCGGGGGAAGTCCCAGGAGGATCTGCGACAACCGCCGGGCCAGCGTGGAGCGATCGGCTCGGGGGGCGGGGGCAATCGATTTCTGTTCGAGTGCGGCCAGCACGAAGCGGTCGATGTCGGTTGTTGACCAGCCGTTATTCCGGACGGAGGGCGCCGCGGGGTTGGCGACCGGTTGGAGACTCCACCACTGTCGCCGCTCAGCGAACTGAGCTTCCCAGACGAGCGCGGAGACATCGTTGGCGGCCGGGGGATTGTCGCGCGGGTCGACGGCGCCTTTCTCAATCCAGCGTTCGAAGTCGGCAATGACTGTGTCGGGTAACCGCTTCTTGGGCGGCATCTCCAGCCCTTCGAACCGCAATGCCTGCATCAGCAGGCTTTCGGCGGGCTTGCCCGGAACGATGGCCGGGCCGGAATCGCCGCCGCGGCGAGTCGCCTCGCGCGAATCGAGCCGCAGGCCTCCCTTCGGTTCCTTGGGGACGCCCGAATGGCATTCGTAGCAGTATCGCACCAGAACTGGCCGGATCCGCTTCTCGAAATGCTCGAGTTCCACACGTTCAGCGGCTTCGTCGGCCCGAGCCACCGGAACGGCGGCCGGCAGCATCGCCAGCGCCAGTAACATCGCGTCCCAGGGACGTCGTCCGTTCCTGTCGAATGCGGATCGCACAGGCTGTCGCATCATGAAGATCCGAGGTTCGAATTTCCGCAGCCGATGGAACAGTGAATCCACCAACTTCGATGGATTGATCTTAGAGCGAGCGGCGAAGTGTGTCGAACGCCGGCAGTGGCCGCGACGCACGACTCCGGGGCATTGGCGGCGCGGCGAAGGGACGCGGCAGTGAATAGAATGCGGTGCGGCGTCGTTATCGTGTCTGATGTTCGAGCGTGAGCATGCCTTTGTTATCTCCGTTCGCGCTCGTAGGAGCATCGGGACTTATGGGAGCGATGCTCGGTTTGCCGCTCGGGCTGTGGGCGGTCCGATTGACTCCGCTTCCGGGCTCGCCGGAAGAACTCCGAACGGCCAATCGGCTGACGGTGGTGTTGTGCGGGCTGGCCGGAGGGCTGCTGTTCGCCGGCACCGTCTATGCGATGCACTTTTCGCAGTGCCAACACACTCCCGAGGTCCAGGCTGACTGGTTCTGGCGCATTGGACGAATTGTCTCGCACCTGGTGTTGGTGTCGTTATTGATCGTCGCGACGGCGACCGATTTTCGCGACTATTCGATCCCAGACGCGATTACGGCAGCCGGTGCGATTTTCGGGCTCAGCATCGCTGTCGTGTCGGGTGACGTGCAGGTGATTCACGTCTGGGTCGACTGGCACGCCGAAATCCCTGGAATCCGGGGACCAGAGATCCCCGAGTGGATCCGCCTTCACCCGCACTGGCACGGGCTGGCCTGGAGCCTGGCGGGAATGGCGGCCGGCGCGGGCGTCACGGGCGTGGTGAGGGGACTGTCCGCGTGGATTCTGGGACGCGAAGCCCTCGGTCTCGGCGATGTCACCCTGATGGCGATGATCGGCAGCTTCCTGGGATGGCAGCCCGTCCTCGTCGCCTTCGTCCTCGCCCCGATCTTCGGAATGGTCGTCGGAATCGCCATTCGGCTGCTGGGGGGAAAGTCGTACCTTCCGTATGGACCGTGGCTGGCGATGGGGGCGATTGCGGTGATGTGGAGCTGGCGCTGGATCTGGATGTTCGAGACCGCATGGAGCCCGACGAGTCGATTTGCGGTGCGGCGTTTCTTCAGCGACGGGATTGGCCTGGCGATCGTGGGGGGCATCGCCGTTTTTGGGATGGCCGCCCTGCTGGTCCTGTTGCGGTTTCGGCGCGGGCCGGCCGCTCAATGAGAGCGCGATTTTCAATATTTGTAGGACGCTCCGACACCCCAGAACGTGTCATCCGCCGCGTCGTTGAGTCCGAAGCCGACGCGGGCGTCGAGTTGGAAGGAGTTGTTGACGAGGTACATCACCCCGGTGTCGAAGTAGTGCTGTGGGTCGACTCCGACATCGGACGTCGGGAAGAATGCGAACCACTCGCCAAACCAGGCGAAATCGTCGGTCAGGCTGCATTCCAGGCTGAAGGACTGCGCCACCTCGATGTAGGTCACCGCGTCTTCGTTCTGAGCGCGGTTCCCCTGGGTGCTTCCGCAGAACGCGATGTCGTCGTTCAGATCCCAGGTGTAGAGAAAGTTGACGCCCGGCTTCACGATCTTTTCCGTCATCGTCTCGGAACCGGTTGGGAGCGTCGCTTGCGGAAGGATGGCGGTGTGCGGCAACCAGCCGTCCTGCTCTGTCAGTGCGATCTTGATTCCGACGTAGGTGTCGTTGAAACCGCGGGCGGTGCTGGTCCCGTCCGTGTCGCCATTCGTCGCGCGGGCATAGTTGAGGCCCACCCGCAGCTCCATCCACTCGGCGATGCCACCGGTCCGCAGCAGCAATTCTGGATAGGAGTCGGACTGGTGATGGGCTGATTCGGACCGGTCTGTGACGCGGGTGAATCCCGCCTCAAACTGGACTCGTCCCCGCCCCACCGTAAAGGGCGACTCGGTGAAATTCGGACGGTCAGTGCAGATGACGTCCTCTTCTTCCTCTTCCTCCGCTTCTTCCTTATCGTCCGCCCCCTTGGCGTCCGCGGATTGCGGGGAGTCCTCCATCTTCTGGCAGCGCCAGGTGAAGAGCGTCTTCCGGTCGCACAGCGACGCGGTGACCGGCGGGCACTCGGTCCGGACCCATTCCTCCGCGGTCGCGCGGGCCGCTCCCCCAGTGGCGACGGCCCCGGGGATCAAGAGGAGGCACAGCAGAAACTGAGGGCCATTCAGCCGCGGGTCCATCGCACGGGTCCTGCCATCCATGGCCTAATGTCTCACACTTTTCCCGAGCCGAGTCAGGCCTCGATCAGTCCTTCGCGAATTGCGTAGCGCGCGAGGTGCACGCGGTCGTTCAGCCCCAGTTTCTGCATGATTCGATACTTGTGATTGTTGACCGATTTCGGCGAGAGGTGCAGTCGGCCGGCGGCTTCCTTCACGCTGTCTCCCTCGGCCAGACACCGCAACACCTCGACCTCACGTCCCGTCAGGGGGCCGTGGGCGGCGTCGATTCGCAGTTGTCGTCCGGGCGGAGATTTCGGCAGTTGCGGTGCAATCCGCGTTTCCGATGCTGCCGTTTTCCGGGCGCCGAGCACGCCGCGCAGGCAATCGACCAGGTCATGGAGCGGAGCCGACTTGAGGATCAAGGCGTCGCCGTCCTGACTCAGCGGATTGCCAAGAGGCAGGTCATTCGGCCCCGTCCCAAGGAAAATGACGCACTGAGGCGAATAAGCCGCGCGCAGAACCTGGAGCAGTTTCCGGCTTCGGTCGGCGGGAATCTCCAGATCGACGACCGCGACATCGATGCGGCCCATGTCGGCCGGCAGCAGGGAAGCGTCGATTTCCGCCGCCCAGGCGATCTCGCACTGAGCATCGAGCGCGAGAAACCGAGAGAAGAGCTCGCGGTTCAGCCGCTGAGGAATCAAGAGTGCGATTCGCGGACAAACCATAGTCGTGGGACAGCCTTATCGTCGCATCCCACGGAACCGGAACGCTGACTGAACGGCAGGGTTGGATAGCACTCGATCGCAGCGCGGCAGTCGTCGTCGTCCTGATCCCCGGTTGTGTCCGGTTCTGGACCTGAGCGAACTTTCGATTCGTGCAAATTCAGTTTTTCAATCGTGTGTATAGAAGATCGGAGAAAGACTTGCAGACTGTCCAGACAACATAGGGACATTCCCGACGCGAATGGACTCATTCCCCCTCCAGACGGATTATCTTGACGAATGCGATCCGACCGGAGCCATGATCTCGCAATATGTCGCGACTTGCCCGAGTAAATCCGCGATGCGCCCCGACGTTGCAACTTGCCTGTTGGGATATTCGTCTCAATGTGGAAAAGATGACCGGACCCGCCACGTCGCGTTTTGGCATCGGTGGTAGTTTCCATACGTCGGCAGCAACGTCACGTGCTCTCCCGGGTTGGCCGGGCGAGCCACATGATGGCATCCGACTATCACCACAGCGAGAGCGCGATGCAGGGCGAATACGGCGAATATATGTCGGTGTTCCTGGACGAGTCGGGCGAGCACCTCACCAACATGGAAGCGGGGCTGCTGTTGCTCGAGGAGAACCCCGGCGACCTCGACAACCTCAACGCCATTTTCCGCGCGGCCCACTCGATCAAAGGGAACAGCAGCTTCCTCGGCGTTGACGACATCACGCATTTCACGCACGCCATGGAAAACCTCCTGGACGAAATGCGGTCCGGCACGATCCTGGCGACGCCCCCCCGCATCGGCCTGCTGCTCCAATCCAAAGACACGCTGGTCGAGTTGATCAACGCTCTCAAGGACGGCAAGGCCCGCCCGGCCACCTATGACTCCCTCATCGTGGCCCTTAAGGAATCGCTGGAATCCGCGAAGGATGTGGCGATCGAAGCGACGGCCGCCGAGGCGGATTCAGTGGCCGACGCGGCGGTGGTGGAACCGGCGACTGACACGATTGCCGTGAAAGCCCCGGCGGCCCCTGCCGCTGATAAGCACCATCCGGCCGAAGAAGCCCCGCAGGTGGCCCGCGAGACGAAGTCGACGAGCGATTCCTCTTCGATCCGCGTCTCGGTCGAGAAAGTCGACGCCCTCATCGACCTCGTCGGCGAGCTCTCCATCGCCCAGGCGATGGTCAACCAGTTGATCGGCCAGCTCTCGACGTCGCACATGCCGAATCTGGAAGAAGCCCTGATCGCCATGCAGCAATGCACCCGCGAGCTGCAGGAACGGGTGATGGGCGTGCGGATGACCCCGGTCGGAACGGTCTTCCGCCGGTTCCCGCGACTCATCCGCGACCTCGCCGGCACGCTCGGCAAGAACGTCCGCGTCGAGATCATCGGAGATGACACCGAACTCGACAAGCAGGTCATCGAACGCCTCAGCGACCCGCTGACGCACCTCGTCCGCAACGCCGTCGATCACGGCATCGAGCTGCCGGAAGAACGCAAGAACAAGGGCAAGACCGAAGAAGCCTTCGTCCGCCTCGCGGCGTTCTACGAAGGGGGCAACGTCATCGTCGACGTCGAAGAGGACGGCCGCGGACTCGACACCGAGCGGATCCGCCAGAAGGCGATCACCCTCGGCCTCATCACCGCCCAGGATGTGCTGACCACCGAGCAGATTCAGTCACTCATCTTCCGGCCGGGCTTTTCGACGGCGGCGGCCGTCACCGACATCTCGGGCCGAGGCGTCGGAATGGATGTGGTGAAGCGGAACATCGAGGCCCTCAACGGCTCGATCGAGATCCAGAGCCGGGCCGGCTTCGGGACTCGCTTCCGCATCCGTCTTCCTCTCACGCTGGCGATTCTCGACGGGCTCTCGGTCAGCGTCGGCGACGAGGTCTATATCCTTCCGCTGCTCTCGGTCGTGCAGTCGTTCCGTCCGAAGCCCGCCGACGTCCATCGCGTGATGGGCCGCGGCGAGATCATCAACGTCCACGGCCAGAGCCTGCCGCTCCTCCGCCTGCATCAGCTCTTCTGCGTGACGCCGCGGATCACCGACGCCTGCCAGGGCCTCGTCATCGTCCTCGAACAGCAGGGGAAGCGTTTCGGCCTGCTTGTCGACGACCTGCTCGGCCAGCAGCAGGTGGTGATGAAGAGTCTCGAAGAGAACTACTCGAAGGTCGACGGCCTGTCGGGGGCGACGATCCTCGGCGACGGCCGCGTCGCCCTGATCATCGACATCCCGGGACTCGCCCGACTGACCGGGACTGGCTCTCCCCTGTCGCCCACCCGCATGCCGGGTGAGGCCGCGTAGCCAGCCTCGTGTGCCCGACCAGACGGGGTCGGTCCACGCCGTCGCTTCGCCCCGCTTGAACTCAAGACCCGCCCTCGCTGCCGGCAGCGTCGGCCAACGCTCACGGTCCGCGCCGCGCCCGGCAAACCTTTCGCTCGCTCCTGTTTCTGCCGCTTCACCCCGGAGACTGTCGACGATGGATTCCCACTCCTCTCATGCCAAGTCCGAACGTTCGACCGACGCCACGACGCAGTTCCTCACCTTCACCCTCCAGGAGGAGGAATACGCCCTCGACATCCTGAAGGTCCAGGAGATCAAGGGACTCACCAAGATCACCCCGATTCCCAACGCTCCCGGTTATATCCGCGGCGTGATGAACCTCCGCGGAACCGTGGTTCCCGTGATCGATCTCCGCGTCCGCTTCAACACGCTCTCGAGCGAGAGCCAGCACCTGGCCGTGATCATCGTGGTCAACGTCGCCCAGAGGATCGTCGGCCTGATGGTCGATACCGTCTCGGACGTCCTCCGCTTCGATCACTCGGAAATCGAGGCCGCTCCCGATCTCGGCCGCTCGGTCGACACGACCTTCATCGCCGGCATGGCCAAGACGGGCGACAAGCTCGTCATGGTCCTCGACATCGACAAGCTCCTCATCGGCGATGAACTTCCCGGCGCGTCCGAAGCCGCCTGATTCGTGCCGACGGCTGCCCCCCTTTCACTCAAATCCTTTCAGAAACAAGAGTGCGCTCATGCAATGGTTTCTCAATCGTAAGACGATGACGAAGTTGATACTGGGATTCTCCACGGTCTGCGCCATTGTCGCAGGCATGGGCTCGATTGGCGGGCTGGGGATTACGAGCGTTCGCGAAAACCTGAGAGTAGTCTACGAGGACTACACCGTCGCGGCGACCGAACTGGCCCGCGTTTCGTCCGCCATGACGCGGTTTCGCGCGGCCGTCGCTCTGGCGGTCTCGGCGGACAGCAAGGCGGAGTTCGCTGAGCATGCCACCCAGCAGGACAAGCTGAAGCCCCAGATGCTTCAGCCCCTTGAGAAATACTCTCAGACGGTGCTTCGCGTCTCACGCAGCGGGCGGAACGAGCGACAGGATCTGGAGCAGTTCCGTGCGGCGCTCGCCGCGTATTTTGCGGCTGCGGACCAGACGAGGTCTCTGCTCGAGCAGCGGTGGGAGGCCCGCACCGACGCGGAGATCGAGACCCTCAAGAACAAGGCCCAGGAGAATATCGAAACAAGCGCCGGTCCCAAACTGATGGCAGCGGTAGAACATTTCGACCACCTCCTCGAAACGGTGTCGGATGTGGCCAGCGACATGAACGAAGATGGCAAGGCGACTGCTTCGAAGGCGCTTTGGACTATCGTCGTCGGCACGGGACTTTCGGTCCTGGTGAGCCTGGCGCTTGGCTATTTCATCGCCCGGATCGTCTCTCGTCCTCTAACACAGGCCGTCGGCATCCTGGAATCGGTCGCGCATGGGGATTTCACGCAGCGACTGGACTTGAACAGCCGAGACGAAGTCGGGCAGATGGCGAAGGCGCTGAATGATGCCATCGCTAGCGTGCGGACGACTTTGGAAGAAGTGCAACAAGTCTCGGGAACGGTTGCCGGAGCCTCGCAACAGCTTTCGGCCGCCTCGCAGGAAATCTCTTCGGGCGCCCAGGAGCAGGCCTCGAACCTCGAAGAGACCGCTTCGAGCCTCGAAGAGATCACCTCGACCATCAAGCAGAACTCGGACAACGCTCAGCAGGCCAACCAGTTGGCTGTCGGTGCCCGCGAAGTCGCCGAGAAGGGTGGCCAGGTGGTCGCCAGCGCCATCGACGGCATGACCGAGATCAACCGCTCATCCAAGAAGATCGCCGAGATCATCACGGCCATCGACGAAATCGCCTTCCAGACCAACCTCCTCGCCCTCAACGCCGCGGTCGAAGCCGCCCGTGCGGGCGAACAGGGACGCGGGTTCGCGGTCGTGGCCGGCGAAGTCCGCAACCTCGCTCAGCGGAGTGCGGCGGCGGCCAAGGAAATCAAAGAGCTGATCCAGGACTCGGTCCGCAAGGTCGAGACCGGATCGGAACTGGTCAACAAGTCGGGCCAGACGCTGCAGGAGATCGTCACCAGCGTGAAGCGCGTGACCGACATCGTCTCGGAGATTGCGGCCGCCAGCCGCGAGCAGTCGAGCGGCATTGACCAGGTCAGCCGGGCCGTCGCCCAGATGGACCAGGTGACCCAGGCCAACGCCAGCCAGACCGAAGAGCTCTCGGGCACCGCCGAGTCGCTGTCGGGCCAGGCCTCGCTGCTCCAGGAAGTGGTCAGCCGCTTCAAGCTCAGCGACGACGCTCGCCCCGCGACCCGCAGCACCCCTGCCCCTGTGGCGAAGGTCGCTCCGACCGCTCCAGCCAGGAAGTCCCCCAAGGCGACCAACGGCAAAGCGACGAACGGCAAGCACACGAACGGCAAGGCCGCGACCAACGGGCATGCGACTCATGAACTCGATCTCGTCGGAGCCGGTGCGGGCCGCAATCGCCTGAACGGCCACTTCGAAGAGTTCTAAGCCTGGAACGTTGCCCCTCCTCTTCACTCTGGTGAAGGGGAGGACGCGACGGGCCGCACGAAAGCACCCTTGTCTTAGTCTCTAGCGCCGGAAACGCGAAGAACGGGTTTTGAGATAACAAAGTCGGCTATCGGGTGACCGCTGTCTGAGCCTCTCCCCGGCGAAACAGCGGTCACTTTTCTCGCAGGCGGATTTCACCACCACAACCACCACCGCGCTCAGCAGCATTACCCCTCAGGAAATCTGGTCCTATGCAATTCCTCAGCAATCTCAGCGCCCGGGCGAAGCTCATCCTCAGCTTCGTCCTGGTCTCGGCCATCACGGTCGTCGTCGGCGGCGTCGGCGTCATGAAGATGGGCGCTATCAACGACATGCTCACGACGATGTACGAGCGCGACCTCATAGGCTGGACGAAAGCCCTTGAAGCCAACGGCTCGCTCTCCAGCATCCGTCAGTTCGCCCGCGATTCGATCCTGTCGGACGATCCGAAGGAAATGGCCGAGATCCATCAGAAGGTGGACGCGAAGGAAGTCGATTTCAACACGCAGCTCGACGCCTGCGCGTCGACGATTGTCACCGAGGAAGGCAAGGCCTGCATTGCTGAGGTTCGTCGCCACTTTGGCGAGTACATGCGAAACGTTCGAATCGGCCTCGGCCTAAGCGAGCAGATGAAGAACAAAGAAGCCCAGGCCGCCCTGAAAACCGGCGCTGCTTCGGCCGCTTCGGTCCGGGACGCTGTCGATCGCGTGATCGATACCAAGGAAAAGCTGGCCAAGCAGGCCAACGACGAATCAGATGCGATCTATGCCCAGGCCCGCATGCTGGTCATCGGCTGTGTGATCGTCGGTACTATTCTTGGACTGATTCTCGGTTGGGTCATCGCCCGCTGGTTCGCCAGGGCTTTGATGGAAGTCTCGGCCATCGCGACCACGCTCGCCTCGGCTTCGCAGCAGCTCTCGGCCGCCTCCGAAGAAATCTCTTCCGGTGCCCAGGAACAGGCCTCAAACCTCGAAGAGACCGC
>JADZEF010000145.1 GCA_020850695.1 Planctomycetaceae bacterium
ACGACTATGTTGCCAAGCCGCTCGACCTGGCAAGCCTTTCGGAACTGGTCCGAAAGGCGCTTGAAACGCGGCGCCTGATGAGCGTTCCGGTTGCGGTCCCTATCGAAGAGCCCGGATCCGTCTCGGGCGACCTGTGCATCGGCCGCAGTTCGCAGATGCTCGATGTCTTCAAGGCCATCGGACGTGTTGCCAAGCAGAACGTGACTGTCCTCATCCGCGGAGAAAGCGGCACGGGCAAAGAGTTGGTTGCCCGTGCCCTGTACCAGCACAGCGACCGCCGTAATCAGCCCTTCATGGCCGTCAACTGCGCCGCCCTTCCGGACACCTTGCTCGAAAGCGAGCTCTTCGGCCACGAGAAAGGGGCGTTCACGGGGGCCGACCGGCGACGCATCGGAAAGTTCGAGCAGTGCAGCGGCGGGACCCTCTTCCTCGACGAAGTCGGCGACATGGCCCCTTTGTGCCAGAGCAAGATGCTCCGCTTGCTGCAGGAGCAGCGGTTCGAACGCGTGGGCGGAAACGAAACCATCGCCACCGACGTCCGCGTCATCACCGCAACGAACCGCGACTTGGAAGACATGGTGGAAAAAGGAGAGTTCCGTTCGGACCTCCTCTACCGTCTCAACGGCGTCACCATTTCTCTCCCGGCCCTTCGCGACCGACCGGATGACATTCCGCTGTTGCTGCAGCACTTCCTTTCGCGGGCTCGGCGCGATCTCAACAAGCCGGACCTCGAAGGAATCTCCCCCGCGGCACTCGATGTGCTCATGAGCTATCGGTGGCCGGGCAACGTGCGCGAACTGCAGAGCGTCGTGCGCCAGTCGGTCCTCAATTCCACCGGTTCGGTGATCGCTCCCGAGTTCCTTCCTCCGGAAGTCGTCCAGCCCCGAAAAGCGTCCGCGGCCAGGGGGAAGGACGGCCTCCCCGCAGGGGATCTCGAATCGTTCATCGATTCGCGGATGGACTGCGGGTCGACGAACCTCTACGCCGAAACGCTCGAAATGATGGAGCGTTACCTGTTCACGCGGGTGCTGCAGGCAACCAAGGGGGTCCAGACCAAGGCGGCCGACATCCTGGGAATCACGCGAGGCACCATTCGCGATCGCATTGCCGCGTACAACATCTCACTCGACAAGAACGTCTCGATCGAATCCACCGAAGCGGAGAACGTCTGAGCGCGACGGCGGAACCGGGACGAGGTCAACAGCGTCCAACAGCCTGACTCACATTTCCCGGTTATCCTATGCGCTATTACGCACTGGCATGCGATTACGACGGCACGCTGGCCCACGACGGCCGCGTGAAGGACTCGACGGTCGCGGCACTCGAACGACTGCGCGAGTCCGGACGCCGCTTGATCATGGTGACGGGCCGCGAGATGCGCGATCTCTTTGAGATCTTCTCGCGGCTCGACCTCTTCGAGTGGATCGTCGCTGAAAACGGGGCGCTGCTCTATCGCCCTTCGACCCGCGAAGAGCGTCTGCTGGGGGAAGCGCCGCCAGCCGCGTTCGTCGAGATGCTGGCGGCCCGCGGCGTCCGCGAGATGTCGGTCGGTCACGGGATCGTCGCGACCTGGGTTCCGTACGAGAGCGTCGTCCTCTCGTCGATTCGCGATCTGGGACTCGACCTCCAGGTGATCTTCAACAAAGGGGCCGTAATGGTGCTGCCATCCGGCGTCAATAAGGCGTCGGGACTGCTGGCGGCACTCAAGGAGATGCGTCTGTCGCCCCGGAATGTCGTCAGCGTCGGTGACGCCGAGAACGACCACGCGATGTTGAAGCTCTGCGAGTGCGGCGTTGCGGTGTCGAACGCACTGCCGACCGTGAAGGAAACGGCCGATTACGCCACCGACGGGGACCACGGCGACGGCGTGGTCGAGCTGATTGACATGATGGTGGACAACGATCTCGCGGCGCTCGAATCCAGGCTTCGCCGCCGCGATTTCCTCCTCGGCACGCTCAAGGACGACAGCCCGGTGGCCATCAGCCCGCATGGCCTCAGCCTGATGATTGCCGGAACGTCGGGTTCCGGAAAATCGACTCTCACCACGGGCCTGATCGAACGCCTTCAGGAGCAAGGATACCAGTTCTGCCTGATCGATCCCGAAGGGGACTACCAGGACCTGCCCGGCACAATCACGCTCGGAGACAGCAAGCGACCGCCAACCGTCACGGAAGTGCTGCAACTGCTGGAACGGCCCGATCAGAGCGGCGTCGTGAGTCTCGTCGGAGTCGCGATGGAACACCGCCCCGAGTTCTTCGGTAAGCTGCTCCCCGCCCTGACCCAGTTGCGGCACGAAACGGGCCGGCCTCATTGGATCATCGTCGATGAAGCCCATCACCTCCTTCCCACGACCTGGGCGCCGGCCGCCGCCGTCGTGCCAAGCGAGTTCGACGGACTGATTCTGATCACCGTCCATCCGGAACATGTCGCTGCGCAGGTCGTCGCGAACGTCGATCTTGTCCTGGCGATTGGAGCCGCGCCGGCCGAGACGATCGGTGGATTCAGCAGAGCGCTGGGCGTCGAGCCGCCGAGCGTACCGGACGTGACGCTTCAGCCGGGCGAAGGAATCGCCTGGCAGCGGACGCCACCGCGCGATCCGTTCTGGTTCCGCAGCATTCCACCGAAGGCCGAGCGGCGTCGACATCGCCGCAAGTATGCCGAAGGCGAGATTGAAGAAGAGCGGGTCTTTTACTTCCGCGGACCCGAGAACAAGCTGAAGTTGCGGGCGCAGAATCTCATGGTGTTCCTGCAGTTGGCGGACGGCGTCGATGACGATACCTGGCTCCATCACTTGCAGGCGGGCGACTACGCCCGGTGGTTCCGCACGACGATGAACGACGCGGAACTGGCGGCGGAAGCGGAAGCCGTGGCGCGGGACGAATCACTCTCTCCGGACGAAAGCCGGGCGCGGATCCGGTCGGCCGTCGAGACGAGATACTGCGGTCCCGCCTGAGGCGAGAACTGAGACTGATGATCGCCGCGTGTTCCGTAGTCCGGCCTTCCAAGGCCGGACAAACCCTCGCGGCCGGCCATGAAAGGATGGGGGACGACGCCGAACGCCCGTCGCTAAACTCTAATGCGCCGTAACGATCTCGCCCTCACCGGCTCGAATCGCTAGTGTATGCCCCGAGTCAGGCAGGGCTGTGCGGGCGATGCGGGCGGGACGGCGAGGGGCATGGGGCCGCCCGCTGAGCGGCAGATCGTGCGGAAGGACTGCGTCATGGAGGGCGGAATGGCTTGGATGATCGTCCTCGTGCTGGCGGTCGTGCAGGGCGTGGGCGAGTTCCTGCCGATCAGCTCATCGGGGCATCTTGTCATTCTCGGCGCTCTCATGAACGAGGGTCTCGACGCGGGATTGACCAAGGCCGAGAACTTTCAGCTGAATATCGCTCTTCACTTCGGCACACTGATCTCGATTCTGATCGCCTACCGTCACGATCTGCGGCAGGTCCTGGGCAAGCCGAAATTGTGCGCGGCCATTATCCTCGCGACGATTCCGGCCGCAGTGCTGGGACTGTTGTTCAAGTCGAGAGTCGAAGCCACCTTCTCGAACCCGCTGATGGTCGGCTTCAATCTGCTGATCACAGCAGTGCTCCTGGGGCTCGGCCAGCGTTTCGGCAGGAACATCCGTCCGCTGGACGAACTGAGGCTGCGTGACGCGGGAGTCGTCGGATGCTTTCAGGCCGTCTCGCTGCTGATGCGCGGCGTCTCGCGCTCCGGCAGCACGATGACCGGCGGCCTGCTGATGGGATTGCGACGCGAGACCGCCGCGGCGTTCTCTTTCCTGATCGCCATTCCCGCGCTCGGAGGCGCGACGCTGCTGATGGCCAAGGATCTTCTCGAAACCCGTGCGGCCGCTCACGCGAGCGTCCCGGATGAAGACGCCAGCATGACTGTGCGGGTGAAGGACAGTGCGTCGACCACTTCGGAAGACGCAGAAAGTTCAAGTTCGAAGCATATTGTGGCTCAGCCCGCACGCTTGACACCGACGATGCTGGCGGTCGGCGCGTTGGTCTCGTGCGTGGTCGGACTGGCGTCGCTCAAGTCGCTGCTCAAACTCATCTCACAGCGACGACTCCACTGGTTCTCGTGGTATTGCCTGGCGATCGGCCTCGCCACCATCACGTGGCAACTTTGGCTCAGGAAGTAGCGCCGACTCTCACCCTTCGGAATCAAACCGAGGATTGAGCGCCTTTCCGTAGATGACCTTGTCATCCCCCGGCGCGTAGAAGTCCTTGAGAACGGCTTCCTGTTCGTATCCGCACCGCAGGTAGAACCCGCGCGTCGGCACGTACAGCGGGCGATTGGATGTCTCGATGTAAACGCGCAGGCCGCCGGCGGCTGCGATGCGTCGCTCGGATTCTTCAATCAGAATCCGCCCGAGGCCGAGCCCCTGCCGGTCCTGCGCCACGGCGATCCAGTAAAGGTCGTAGCTCGCCTTCGTGCAGCCGATGAGCCCATAACATGTGTAACCCGCCGGCTCACCGTTGGAATCGGCGAAGACGAACTCGTACCCGGAAGCGGGCCCGCGATTGAGCCGCTCCTCGACAAGTTCCACAGCGATCGCCGTTTCATAGGGGTGAAAGAACCCCGTCGATTCGACGATCCGCCGCACCGCATCGATGTCGGACCGGCGGACTTCAGTGCGGATCTGCAGGGGATAGATCGAGCCTTCGGGCATGAGCGTTCGAGACCTTTCAGTCCTCGGCCAGAACAATGATGCGGTCGTCCGCAGCAAACGTCACCTTTTCGGTCTTCTTCGGATTAATCACCACGCCGTAGGCGGCGTTTGGATTCGAGTGGTTCGCATGAATGCGGTACCCGATGGCCGTCTCGCCGCGGGCCGCCGCCGAGTCGACCAGGGTGTAGAAGTCGACGGGCCGGCCGGGAACGACGTAGTCCCCAATAGGCTTGAGATAGATCTCCGAGCCGTCGGGATCGAACAGGTCTTCGAACACTTTCGAGAGATGCCGGTTCTCGGAAACTTGAGTGAGCAGGAGGCTGATGAGCTTGTCGCTGACGATGAAATCGTCGGCGCGGGCCACTTCGGCCAGTGCCCGATTTCGGATGTCCAACATTTCGCTGACGATGCTGAAGTCGCGTCCGGCTGTTTCGGCCAGGTTCCGCAGATGGAGCAACGTAATCAACGTCCGCGCGTCGGCCTGCTGCACGTCGATCTCGTGATCGCACAGCACGATGATGTGCTGGAAGGCCGCCGGTTCGACCGCTTCGAGCGTGGCGCGGTCCGTCGTATCGCCGTGAATGAAAGTGACGCGCTGACACTTCAGGTCTGCGTCAAGGTGCTTCGCGCCTTCGGACGCGCGGGGGTTGTTGGAGAGGATCGTGACCTGCGATCCCTCCGCCACGTACCCATCGAGTTCGCGGACGACGCTCTCCCCCTTCTCGTTCCATCCGATGAGCAGCGTCCGCTCCGCGCCGGGCGGCGGGGAGCGATCCGTCCGGACCGCGTCTCGATCGACGCCGCCCGGGGAGTCGGAGAAGACGATGGTATCGTCGTCTTCGGCGATCGCGATCACCTGGTCTCCCTGGGCAATCACGCGGTCCATGGCGGGATTGACCAGCACCTTGTCGTGCGACGTCATCAGGCCGATGACGGTCGACGTCTCGAAGCAGGACAGGGCTTGCCGGTAGGTCTTGCCGACCAGTTTCGGCTCCTCGCGGAAATAGATCTCGGCTCCGTCGAAATCGAGAAGCTCCTGATAGACGACGCTGAGCCCCGACTGCCGGCAGGTCTGGGCAGTGACGCGGGCGATCACGTCGCCGCTGAGGATCAATTCGGCCTCGTGCTTTCCGACGAGCCGCGCCGCCTCGAGGTTCTTCGCCTCGCGGATCTCCGCCACGATGTGATAGTCGTCTTTGCGGCGGTGCGGGTTATTCGTGAGGGCCAGGATCGACTTCACCACGTAGGTATCGGGATTGTCGGATTCTGGGGAGAGGATAATGATCGACTTCGCCTCGTGCGGGTTGACGACGTCGAGGTCGTCGAGATCGAGCGGGCTGCCGCTGCGGCAGATGACTCGCGTGTTCCGCGTGTTGGGAAGTTTCGAGCGGATCTCGTCTTCCATTTCGACCTTATCCCGGTCGGCCAGAATCACGACTCGCGGCTTCGACTGGTTTTCATTCGCGATGACCAGTTCGCCGAGGATGGAGTAGACTTTGGGCGACCATCCGAGAATCAGCGTGTGATTCGTCTCGATGACCCGAGAGCGTCCCTTCCGCATTTCTTCGATGCGGTTCTCCATGCCCGACGTGATCGTTCCGATGAGTGTGCTGACGATGAAGATGCCGCCGATCGTCACGAGCAGCGTCACGGCCCGCAGCGGCCAGCCCTTGTCGTCGGCCATGTTCCCCGCATCGAACGTCCGCATCAGCGAATTCCAGGCGGCCTCCGTGAAGCTCCATTGATCCGGGTCCCCCTTCTCGTCGACCCCCGCCGTGATGCCGCCCAGCGCGATCACGCCCCCGGCCACGAGCACGATGATCAGCGAGAGGATCGCCAGCCAGCCGATGATGGCGATCGGCCCGGCCGACAGCGTGTCCTCGAAGCGGTAACGCAACCGGTCAGTGAAGGTGACGGGACGTTGCATAGGGGGATAATCGTCATGCGAAACGGGAATTCCGTTGGTGGGCGCAACGGCAGCGCGAAGCGGAGTCTATCGCACGGCAGGCGCTGTGTCAGTCGCCGCACCATGGCGTCGTCGCGACTTGCGAAGTGACGAAACGACGATTGCCGCACGAGCCTGAGTTGCCCTCGGCGCTAGGGCAGCACAGAATGCGACGTGGTGTGAAACCTGGATTCGAAGGACGGAGAGCAACATGACGCGCGCTTCGATTTTGTTGCGGCTGGCCGGCGTGACGCTGGCGACGGTCGCCCTGATCTCGCTGCCCGGCACGGTTCGGGCGGACGACGACGGCTTCGTGTCGATTTTCGACGGGAAGACGCTCGACAAGTGGGACGGCAATCCCGACTTCTGGAGCGTCCAGGACGGCACGATCACCGGCCGAACGACGAAGGAGAAGCCGACCAAGGGGAATACGTTCATCATCTGGCGCGGCGGGGAAACCGGCGATTTCGAGCTCAAGCTCGAATATAAGATCGTCGGCGGCAACAGCGGAATCCAGTACCGCAGCTTCGAAGTCCCCAACGAGAAGTGGGTGGTGGGGGGCTACCAGGCCGACTTCGAATCGGGGGACACGTACTCGGGCATCAACTATGGCGAGCGGTTTCGCGGAATCCTGGCCCAGCGCGGCCAGTCGACCGAACTTGTCCGCAATGACGGGAAGTTCGAAGTGAAGACCCTCGCGCAGATTGGCGATACGAAGGAACTCCAGTCGAAGATCAAGAAGGAAGACTGGAACGAGTATCACGTCATCGCGAAGGGCTTCCAGTTCACCCACATGATCAACGGCAACGTGACGTCGAAGGTCCTCGACTCGGACGAGAAGGAACGCCGTGCGAAGGGGATCCTGGCGCTTCAATTGCATGCAGGACCGCCGATGACCGTGCAGTTCCGCAACATCCGCATCAAGCAGGCGAAGTCGGACGCGAAGAGCGAAGCGAAGTCAGAGAAGACCTCGTCCAGCGGTAAGAGGAAGGCCCTGCTGCTGGCCGGCAACCCGAGCCACGGCTTCGGCGCTCACGACCATCTCTCGGGATGCTCTCTGCTCGCCAGGCTGCTGAATCAGAGCGGGCTGCCGATCGAGGCCGAAGTTCATTCGCTGAAGGCGAAGGGCTGGCCGACGCAGGAACAACTCGATGCGGCGAACACGATCGTAATCTATTCGGACGGCGGCGGCGGACATCCCTTCAACGCGCACCTTGATCAGCTGGCGGCCCTGACGAAGAAAGGGACGGGCATCGTCTGCATCCATTACGGTGTGGAAGTGCCGAAGGGGGCTCCCGGCAATGCGTTTCTCGACTGGACCGGCGGATACTTCGAAATGAACTGGTCGGTCAACCCGCACTGGACCGCGAACTACAAGAATTTGCCGAAGCATCCGACGACGAACGGCGTCAAGCCGTTCTCGACGAACGACGAGTGGTACTACCACATGCGGTTTCGGGACAAGCTGGAAGGCGTCACGCCGATCCTCACCGACCTCCCTCCCGATTCCTCCCTCTCGCGCGGCGACGGCCCGCACAGCGGGAACCCGGATGTCCGCAAAGCGGTCCTCGAGCGGAAGGAACCGCAACACACGGCGTGGGCCCGTGAGCGCCCCGACGGCGGCCGCGGCTTTGGAACGTCAGGCGGACACGTCCACTGGAACTGGGGGAACAACCAGTTCCGCAAGCTGGTCCTCAACGCCATCGCATGGACCGCGGGCCTCGACATTCCGGCCGACGGCGTTCCCGCCGGGACCGTGACCGTGGATGACCTGCTGCAGAACCATGATGAGCCGATCC
Source organism: Planctomycetaceae bacterium (assembly GCA_020850695.1). Taxonomy (GTDB): domain Bacteria; phylum Planctomycetota; class Planctomycetia; order Planctomycetales; family Planctomycetaceae; genus JADZEF01. The sequence continues at coordinate 8,426 of JADZEF010000145.1, forward strand.
CGGAGAACTTCAATCCGAAGATGGTCCAGGCGATGCTCGACCAGTGGAACGGCCCGGCGAAGTGAGTTGATTTTGCGACGATCGATGAACAGAGTTCGGGGCGCGGCGAGCCAGATCGCCGCGCCCCTTTTTTCACGCGCTGACAGCCGGTTTCCCGATGGGATGAGTCTTCTGAGGCCGAACTTCGCAGCGAATGGATGAGTTTGTTCCTCAGTGGGTCGCTGCGCGAGATTGACTTCGATGATCCAGGCGAAGTCCAGATACCGCCGACTTGATCACGGCCTCAAAGCGTGATGGCGACACGAAATTCAGGCAATCCCAAGGTAGCGCTTTCGTACTTCGTCGCTGGCGGCCAGTTCGCTGGCCGGGCCTCGCATGGCAATGGCTCCGGTTTCCAGGACGTAGGCCTGGTGCGCCACCTGGAGAGCCATGTGGGCATTCTGTTCGATGAGCAGAATCGTCGTCCCCTGCTGGTTGACCTCGCGGATGATGGCGAAGATCGTCTGCACGAATTGCGGGGCGAGGCCGAGCGAGGGTTCGTCAAGGAGCAGCAACCGCGGGCGCGACATCATGCCGCGGGCGATCGCCAGCATCTGCTGTTCGCCGCCGGAAAGGGTTCCTGCCGACTGCTTCAATCGCTCCTTGAGGCGAGGAAACAATTCGAGCACCCGCTCATGGTCATTGCGAATGCCATCGCGGTCGTTCCGGATGTAGGCACCGAGGGCCAGGTTGTCCTCGACCGTGAGGTTGCCGAAGATCCCGCGGCCTTCCGGAACATGGGCCATCCCCTGCTCAAGCAGACGGTGCGGGGGTGTGCCGAGGATGGAGTGGCCGTCGAACGAGATGGCCCCCTGCTCGGAGGGAATCATGCCCGAGATGGCGCGGAGCGTGGTCGATTTGCCCGCGCCGTTGGCTCCAATGAGAGTGACGATCTTGCCCGCTTCGACTTCCAGGTCGATGCCATGCAGCGCTCGAATGGACCCGTAGCTGACGTGGAGATTCGAGACTTGCAGAAGCGGCATTGGAGCGGGCGAAGAGCAGGAAACGCGAGGGCGGAGAGTCACCGGACGCCGGGCAGGCCGCCGTAGCGGGCAGCACTTCCAGTGACGGGACCGACGATTCAGCCGGCGGGGCGACCGACGGCGTGCGGCGACATCTTACGCGAGGACTTCCTTCACCGCATGCATGTCGTCGTGGGCGAGCGGGAGCGGCTGGCCGCGGTTGTCGTACTCGGTCTTGCTGGTGTCGATGCCGAGGCACTGGAACCAGGTGTGGAACAGGTGGCCGATGTCGTACGGGTTCTCGGCGATCTCGGTTCCGAGATCGTTCGTTTTGCCGGCGATGACGCCCCGCTTGAGCCCCAGTCCCGACATCGCCAGCGACCAGCTTTCGGGCCAGTGATCGCGGCCGATGTGGCCGTTGATCCGCGGCGTGCGGCCGAACTCGGACATGGCGATGACCAGCACGTTGTCGAGCATGCCGCGCTGGTGCAGGTCTTCGATGAGCGACGCGAAGGCCGCATCGAACCGCGGCATCAGGCTGAGGTGTCCGTTGAAGTTGTCGCCGTGGGTGTCCCAGCCGTACGAGTTGACCTTCACGAAGCGGACGCCCGCTTCGAGCATCTTGCGGGCCTGGAGCATCAGCGGGCCCATCTCGACCTTGCCGTAGCGTTCGACGTCCTTCGGGTCGTAGGTGGACGTGTCGAACAGTTCGCGGCGCTCCATCAGCTTGCGGGCCATGTCGTAGACGGCGCCGTTGGCTTCCGAGGCGGACTTTGCGCGACGCTCGGCGTAGCGGGCGTTGATGGCGTTCCGAAGGGCGTTGCGGTCGGTGTCTTCAAGTTCCGTCACCGTCGCGGCGCGGACGAGATTTTCGGGAGGCTTGCCGTCGCCGAAGGCGACCGCACCGAACTTCGGACCGAGGAACCCGCCGTCCTGGTGGATAAACCCGCCGTTGCCCGGCTTGAGCCACACGTAAGGCGGGAGACCGCTCTGGCACGGTCCCATCAGCTTGGCGACCGCCGACCCGAAGAAGGGATAGATGACGCCGCGGTTCTTGGGGTCACCGCGCTGGATGCGGGGGACGCCGGCCGAGTGCGAATTGTCCTGCGTGCACATGCTGCGGACGACGGCGAGGTGATGCATCACCGTCGCGGTGCGGGGCATCAACTCGCTGACGTGCACGCCGGGGAGCGACGTCGGAATGGTGCGGAAGGGGCCGCCGAAGGTCGTCTTGGGCTTCGGATCCCAGCTTTCGTACTGGCTCATCCCTCCGTCGATCCAGACGAAGCAGACCTGCTTTTCCTTACTCGCGAGTTGTTCGGCAACTGCCGGCGAATCAAGGGCGGCGACGCCGAATGAGCCGAGGGCCAACCCCGTCATCGCCGTGCCGGCCGTCCCCAGCCACTGGCGACGCGACAGTTGATGTTCCCACGGTTTGCAGAGAGAGCGGTGGGTCATGGAGGGTGCCGGATAAGGGCGTTGCGGAGAAGCAGAGACCTGTTCAGCGTATCATTGGCGATCGAATCCATTCAAGGAGCGACGGGAACGAATTATTCCGAGATCGGGTGCGCCAGCGACGCGGCAATGAACGCATCACGGACGGAGATGCCAGTCTCCTGGGGCCGAGCGGCGTCACCGGCAGAGGTCCCCAAGGGATTGCGCTCTTGAGATGTCTCGGCCCCCGCCATGCTTCTCTGAGTGCGGCAGGACATTCATGTCAAGGCGCGAGCTTCTGTTGCAGCGCCCTGGCGCCCTTGTGCTCGGGATTTTCTTCGAGGACCCTGGCGAGCGTCTTGCGGGCTGCGTCGCCGTCACCGGCGTCGACCTGAGCGGCCGCCAGCGCCACCGCAACGTCCTCGTCGTCCGGTGAAATCTCCAGCGCCGTCTCGAATTCCCTGACGCCTTTCTTCGCCTGCCCGAGTCCGACATACGCGCGCCCCAGCAGAACGTGCGTCTCCTCGTCCATCACGTTGATGAAGATCGCGTCGCGGGCGTAAGCCGCAGCAGCCGCGAAGTCCTTGGCTTCAATGGCGAACTCGGCCAGTTTCTTGCGAGCCACCACGTCGTCGACATCCCGCTCGGCGAGCGTCTTGAGGACTTCCTTCAGACGATCCTTTTCATCGAGCTTGATGTACGCCGCAGTCAGCGCTTTGAGGATCTCGACGTTTCGGGGAAAGTGTTTCCGTCCGAGTTCGAGCGTTGCGGCCGCTTCGGCGTGCTTTCCTTCCTTCGTCTGCAATTTGCTCATCAGGACGAGCAGTTCGCGGTGGGGGTGTTCGCGGTCGAGAGCCCGGTCGAGCACGGCAAGAGCCGCTTCCGGTTCATCCTTTCTCAGCTTCAGAAGCGCCAGGACGATGGCCCCCTTCACATTCTTCGGGTCGCGCAGAATGACGGCGTCGGCGATGGCCTGGGCCTCGTCCCGCTTGCCGGCTTCCAGCAGCGCCTTCGCGGAGGCTGCCGCGGCTTTGCCGTTCTCCTTGTCCGATTCGTAGGCCTTTTCCAGGTCGGCCAGGGACGGCTCGTCCTCTTCGGCCTCGTCGGGCGGGTCTCCCGCCTTGATCTCAGCGACAACCTTGTCGAGAAACTCGCGATATCCCTTTTCAAAGTCCTCCTTCGGAATCCCGAAGACCTGGACGACGGCTTTGTCGGTCGGGATGTTCTGCCGGTAGCACTCGAGCATCCGCGCGATCGTCTCGGGGCCGAACTTCTCGATCATGTACTGGGCGTAAAGCCGGCTCTGGCAGTAGGCGAACTGCCAGTCATCGGGCGATTTGGGCCGCTGGAAGCCGTCGTTCAATTCGTCCAGGATTCGGAGTTGCCGCTTCGGCACGCGCTCGAGCAGCAGCGTGTCCCACTTGGCGGGGCGCGGCGTCTCCTCGCTGGTGACGGCCAGAGCCTCGGTGAACCAGTGCGGGATGTTGAACTTCGTCTGTTGCAGCGTCAGCACGTGGACGAACTCGTGCTTGACGACGCGCCCCCAGTGGAACTGCTGGTCGAGCGCCGTCGGCGAAGCGAGCGCGACGATCACGCCGGTCGAGGCGCCGACCGTCTGGATCCACGGCAACCCCACCATTCGGGCGCTGAACCACTGGTGGGCCGAGAGCCCTTTTCCCTTGTGATACAGCTCGAATTGGGTGCGGGCCTCGGGTTCATAGCCAAACTGCTTCACGAGCCCGGGATAGATCTCTTCCAGATACTCCGCCATGTAGCGAGCCAGGATCTTGTCGGCCACCGAGTCGTATCGAATGACGAAATGGTCGGTGCTGAGCGTGCCGTAGCCGTCGAGCAGCTTCAGAACCTTCCGCATATTGCTCACCCGCACATGGTACGGGTCGGCCTTCATG
>JADZEF010000146.1 GCA_020850695.1 Planctomycetaceae bacterium
GATCGACGACAGGGGTTGCGCTGGTTGAAGCGCTTGTTCGAGCGGCAGGGGTTGTGGGCGACTGAAGTTGCGAGGGGCGCTAGGACCGGTGCGGGCGGAAAAGTCGACGCGGCTTCGCCAGTGCGGCGGACGGCGAGCGCGTTCGGGAAGTAGCCCTGATGCTTTCCATGAGGCTAGAGCGCATTACCGTCGCGTTTTCCGGGTGGCCGGGTCTGAGGCTTTTCGAAGGCCCGGGAGCAACGCGTGATCCGGGCCTTCCCTTCGGTCAGACCCGGCCACCCTTCGACTTACGAAACCGGAAAACGCAGAGGTAATGCGCTCTAAGCCGTCAGAGTGAAAGCGTCCGACGATCGAATCGAGTCGGTCGATGCACTCTCGCTGATACACCGCGGGTGATGTCCGCGCCGGCTTGCTCGTGCAGATCGCACGCGCGCGATGGCTCAATCTCATGCGGAGCATGAGAGCGACATTCAGACGAGGGCGCGGATGGGGGCAGCGGAGCCTTCGACCAGCGGGGTGGGGCGGCCCTGCGGCGTGGTCCAGTGGTCGTAGGGATTCATGCCGAGGACCTTGAAGACGGTGGCGGCCAGGTCGCCGGGGCCGAGGGGGTAATCCTTGATATATCCGCCGGTGCGATCGGTCGCGCCAATGGCCTGTCCCGTCTTGATGCCGCCGCCGGCCATGATCATGGACATGACCGGTCCCCAATGGTCGCGGCCCAGGTCGGTATTGATCCGCGGGCTGCGGCCGAACTCGCCCATCACGATGACGAGCGTCGTGTCGAGGAGGCCGCGGTCGGCCAGGTCCTGCACTAGGGTCGTCACGCCGTGGTCGATCTTGGGGAGCATCGGCTTGAGCCCCTTCTCGATGCCGCCCCAGCGAACCGAATCGCCGTGGTGGTCCCAATGACCCCAGGCGTCGCTGAGCGTGACGAAGGTCACTCCGGATTCCACCAACCGGCGGGCCAGCAGCGTCTTCTCGCCGAGCGAATTGCGGCCGTACTTCTCACGCGTCGCGTCCGACTCGCGGCTGAGGTCGAAGGCTTGATGCGCCGCGCCCGAGAGAACCATGTCGTAAGCTTCGCGGACGTACCTGTCCTGCTGGGAGAGGCCGAGTGAGGTGTCGGCCTGGCGCTTCATGCGGTCGAACTCGCGCCGCAGCGAATCGCGGTCCTGAAGGCGGGGGAGGGCGACTCCTTCGGGCATGCCGAACTTGCCCTGCACCTTCATGCCGTCGACGGGTTGATAAAGGTTGCCGAGATGCCCGGCGCCATAGACGTCGGACACCATGCTGTCGGCGAGGGCGACGAACGGAGGAAGGCCTTCACGGCGCGAGCCGACGAACTTCGCGGCGAGCGAGCCCATCGAGGGGATGCCGTCGCCGTCTTTGCCATTATCGGTGCGTTTGGCCTTCGGATTGCCGGCCTGGAATGTAATGGGCGTGTGGTTGCTGGCCGTCGCATCCATCGAGCGGATGACGGCGAACTTGTCCATCATCGCCGCCTGCTTCGGGAAGTGCTCGATGAGATCAATTCCCGGAACCGAAGTCGGAATGTGTCCGAACGGGCTGCGGATTTCGATCGGGGCTTCGGGCTTCGGATCCCACGTGTCGATCTGGCTGGGGCCGCCCGAAAGCCAGATGAGAATGACGGACGTCTTGCGGGACGGGGCACCGGTTGATTCGGCCTGCGCCCGCAATTGAAGCATTTGCGGAAGGGTGAGGCCGAAAGCTCCGCCGAGCCCGACCTTGAGGAACCAGCGGCGGTGTCCCGCACTCAGCAGTGAGTCCGCCGAGCGATGCCCCATTCCCTGAAGGCGGCCGGTCGCGGAGATGTGCTGATCGTCGTGGCGTGCGTTCATGGCAGGACGAGTTCCAAGCGGGAGGAATTCCGGCGGGACCGCGCGAGAGCAGCACAGCGCGGCGAATCTTCCATCGACATCCGATTATAGGTCGATCGGCCGAGGAACTGCAACGGCATCAAGGGAGTTGTGCGGCCTGTCACAACCCGCAGACGGTGAAGATCGCGTGGGAGCGGATGCCGTGAGGGCGGCAGTCATCGGCGACGCGGTCAGCGGACGATCAACCCGGATTGTTGTTGGACAGGCCGGACGCCATGGGGCGAGTCAGTCATCGGATCAAGCGGCGGCTGGTTCGCGACGCTCGGTCGGATGGAACGACGGGAGCGTCGTGCTGTTGTGACGGCGAAATCGATTGGGCGAAGCCGGTTTGTGACGAAGGGCGGCGGCGGGAAGACGGCCCATGAGGCGATGAGGGGCCGGCCAAAGCGCGACGACATACTTCTCGTATTTTCTCCAAATTGGTGCAACATTTGCTTCCATTTTGCCTCACTCCAAAGTCTGATGTCTTCGGAGGCGGGATTCAGCATTCGGGCCGGAGGGACCGGGGGTGGGTTCGCCCGGCGGCCATCGAATGTTGTCTCGAAGCACGCAACCTTTCAGGAGTTTTCGTATGCTTCGTCACATGGTCTCAGGGCGTTTTGTCCGGATTGCGGCGGCCGCTGCAATCCTCTCGATGTTTGGAGTGCGGGCCTCGGCGGATGATGACGCCAGGGGCGCCGACGTTCCCGTCGCCAAGCCGCCGGTCGCCAAGCCGCCGGTGGCGAATCCGCCGGTTGTCAATCCCCCCGCGGCTGCAAAGCCTGATCTTCCCCCGGACGAGTCGGTGACTCCGGCCAATCCACCCGGGACTGAATTGCCGGGAAGGGGCCTGACACCGGAAGCCGATACCTCGCCGTCGGGTCGCGCGACGAATCCGACGTGGTCGCGTAACTACTGCGGCTGCGGGTCCACTTACTACCCGACGCATGGATGGGCGGGCTACCCGGGGTATGCCGCACCGACGTACTACGCGGGTTACTACCCGTACAGCTATTACGGGTTCGCCCCCTACGCCGGGTATTGGACTTATCCGTACTACTACACGCCCTACTGGTCCTACTACAGCCCCTTTGCCGGCTACTGGTATGGCTATGGATATGGGTACGGCTACGGATATGGATACCCGTACTACGCGGCCTATCCGGCGTATGGGCCGTATTACACGGCGGCGAACTTCTGGTACGCGGGCTGGTGATCATTCGGAGTGTCGAGGAATTGAAGAGGCGGCACGCGGCCCGCGGGGGAGACCTCGCGGGCTTCTCTTTTTTGACTTCGAGATGGAGGTCCGGCGGCCTCCGGATGGCATCCCTCAGGTCGGGCCGATGCCGCGTGGGCCGCACTTCGTGGTCGAGCCCGCTAGAATAGGCCGGTCGCCGCGTCGCGGCACATCGACGATCGACCGCCGCACTCCCCGAGGTGCTCGATGGATTTCTCCGAGACTTCACGACGGCCGGAACCTCCTCGTGGTTCCAGTGCCATCAATACGTGGCTGATCGCGTTTCTTGTGATGCTCGCCGGGATTCTGGTCGTTCAGAATGCCCGCACCTGGTTTCCAGCTCCGTTGCACGATCCGAACGCGGCGCCGCGGGCCGTCAGTGCGCGGGGGAGCCTTGCGGAGGACGAGAAATCGACGATCGAGATCTTCCGGACGTCGGCGCCGTCCGTGGTGCATATCACGACGCTCACGTACCAGTCGGACCGGATGCAGCTCAACCTGATGGAGATTCCCAAGGGGACCGGCAGCGGTTTCGTATGGGACGACAACGGGAACATCGTCACCAACTTCCACGTTGTTCAGGCGGCTATTCAGGATGGGGGAGGAGCCCGCGTCGCCCTTGCCGACAACAGCGTCTGGTCGGCCCGGCTCGTCGGGGCCGAGCCCAGCAAGGACATTGCGGTGCTGAAGATCGACGCTCCGCGCGATCGGCTGAAGCCGATTCCGATCGGGGAGTCGCACGACTTGCAGGTTGGGCAGAAGGTTTTCGCCATCGGCAGTCCGTTCAACCTCGACCAGACATTGACGTCGGGCGTCATCAGTGGGTTGGGACGCGAGATTCAGGCGGTGACGGGGCAGGCGATTCAGGACGTGATTCAGACGGATGCGGCGATCAATCCGGGGAATTCGGGGGGGCCGCTGCTGGACAGTGCGGGGCGGGTGATCGGGATCAACACGGCGATCTTCAGTCCTTCAGGGACCTATGCGGGGATCGGATTCGCGGTGCCCGTCGATACGGTGAACCAGATCGTTCCCGAGTTGATCAAAGCGAAGAAGGCGGACCGGCCGGGGCTGGGGATTCGTCCGTGGGATGATGGGCTGGTGCAGCGATTGCGGGACCGCGGAGTGCTGGACAAGCCGGGGGTGCTGGTGCGCGACATTCTGCTGGAGTCGGCGTCGAAGGCGGGGCTGCGCGGGACGCGGGCGACGGATGATGGACAGATCGAACTGGGCGATCTGATCGTGGCCATCGATGGTGAAGCAGTGGAATCGATGAAGGATCTCGTGCGGATCGTCGGAGCGCATAAGCCGGGAGACGAAGTAACGGTGCGGGTTGAGCGGGACGGGAAGGGGATCGACCTGAAGGTGACCATTCAGGCGCTGCCGTCGATGGGGCGGTGAAGGGCAGGGGGCGGCAGAGGAAAACGAAGGCATTGCGAATCCGCAAGCGCGGGACCGTTGCCGCACGAGTTGCCCGCAGCCGAGAAGCAACGCGATCCGCCTCCTGACAGCGCGTTGCTGTGGCTCTGCCGACCGAGCGGAAAGCACGACGGTAGTGCGCTGTCATCGCGCTGTCCCCCAATCCCCCCAGCCTTGGGCGGAAACCCGTCTTCCCCCGCGCTGCGAATTCCCATAGAACACCGCTCCCCGCGCCGGATCGATCGACGGCGGCCGGTGTTGCTGCGGCGTGCCCCCCCGCGTGCTGCAGCGCATGGACCCAGTAATTTCGTCGAAACCTCGGCTCATCAAGGATGAGAGGTCATGGAACGACGTCCCCTGTTTTGGCTTGCTGTTGGTGGCTGGTGTGCGGTGATGGCGACGGGCTGCGGCGGCAGTGGCGGTGACGCGGCCGGCGAGAAGGCTTCGGAATCGAGCGGCCTGCCAACGGCGTCGATTGGCGGCGGCGGCAAGAAGGCCAGGCCGGTCGAAGACGAGTCCGAGACGCCGAAGGAGCCGGAGCCGGGAACTCCCGAGTGGAACCTGCTCGAAATCACGAAGATCCGTGTTCAGACGACCCCCGCGGCCGAGAACCTGGACGTCGCCAAGCTGGCGCAGATCCGCCGCGAGCGGAATGAACGTATCATCGACCTGGCCACGGCGGTCATTGCCGCCACTCATCAGAATCCGAAGCAGGAAGAGCTTCTGGTGGCGGGCGTCCACCAGTTGATGGAGTCCCGCACTCAACTGGCGCTGCAGGGGAATGCGGAAGACGTCGAAGCCCTGTACAGCGACTGCGAGACGCTGCAGAAGAAGTTCCCGAAGTCGAAGGCGGCGGCCGAGGCGGCGTTTTCGCGGGTGCTGTTCGCCCGCACCAATGCGACGATGCGGGGACTGAAGGAACCGCGATGGCTGGAGGAGTTTGCCCGGCAGGCCCGGCTCTTTGCAACGACGTTTCCCGAAGAGGAGACGCGGGCGATGATCGTGTTGCAGGCGGCGGCCCGCAGCTGCGAACTTCATCAGAAGACCAGCGAAGCGGCGGCCTGCTATGCGGAGATCGAGAGGAAGTTTCCCAAGCACCAGCACGCGGCCCAGGCGAGCGCCGCGCTACGCCGGCTGAGCTTGAAGGGGCAGACGCTGCAGCTGGCCGGCCCGACGCTGGACGGCGGATTCAGCCGGATCGATGACTTCGCGGGAAAGCTCGTCCTCGTCTGCTTCTGGGACACGGAGTCGGAGGAGTTCCTGAAGGCCGTCCCGATGCTCCAGGCGATGGCGAAGAAGTATGGCAAGGCGGGGTTCGCCGTCATCGGCGTGAACCTCGACGAGGAGGAATCGACCGTCGCGGAGTTCCTCGAAGAGCACCCGATGCCCTGGCCGCACATCTTCCACCCGGACCCGCTGCAGCGTCGCTGGGACAATCCGGTGGCGAAGTATTACAGCGTACAGGATGTTCCGACGCTGTGGCTGGTCGATGGAGAAGGGACCGTCGTCGATCTTGCGGTCCAGCCCGAGACAATGGAGAAGACGGTTCGCGATCAGCTGGCGAAGATGCCGCAGGCCAGTCGGTGAGCCCTGAGTTCTCAGGGGGGACGCATGCGAAATGCCGCTTGAGGATTCGCGGTGCGCCCCCTAGTGCAGCCGGTGATTAGCCAGCTAATTTTCTTTTTGAAGAGTTCGTCGCGGCCCGAAATCTTTCAGAATTGTTATTTTTCGCGGAGGTTTCGGTCTCGGCTTGTTGGCCATCCTAGCCCATTCGTTATGTTTTGACATTTTGATGCAACAATAAGCGTCTGACGGAACTCCCGTGAGACGCTTATTTTCTGCGCACTGCGCAAGGACGGAGCGACACCTGCGAAACCGAACCGCGCAGAGAAGGGAGGCGATTCCTTAAATCTGAGGTTTTTTCCACGAACGTGAACATCCACGGACCGGAACTCTTGCTTGACTCACGTTGGTCCATTAGCATGCTCACGGGGGCATCAGTGTTCCTCCGGATAAAAGGCTGTTCAGAAACCCGCGGTCAATCGTGTCTCTGGCATGTCCTGATCCCCCGCAGTCTTGAATCACAGGCGAGTCGAACCATCCAAGGAGACTTCATGAAAGCCCAGCTGAAAGGTCAGCCCAAGCCGGCGCTGACGACCCGTCAGAAGGAAATCTACGATTTTCTGAAAGACAAAATTGTGAATCGCGGCTATGGCCCCACGGTTCGCGAAATCGGAGCTCATTTCGGCATCCGCTCGCCGAACGGCGTGATGTGCCACCTGAAGGCCCTGGAAAAGAAGGGCCTGATCACCCGTGAATCGCACATGTCCCGCGCGATTCAGTTGGCCCATGCCCCCCACGGCCGCATGTGCCTTTCGATGGCCGGGACGATTGCCGCCGGTCTCCCGGTGGAAGCGGTCGAGCAGGATGAGAAGGTCGATTTCAGCGGGCTGTTCGATCCGGAAGAAGACTTCTGCCTCCGCGTGAAGGGGGAGTCGATGATCGAAGACCAGATCGCCGATGGCGACTTCGTCATCGTTCACCGCCAGGAAACGGCGAAGCAGGGGGAAATCGTCGTGGCCCTCGTCGACGGCCAGGACGCGACCCTCAAGCGGTTCTACAAGGAAGGCGATCGCTTCCGCCTCGATCCGGCCAACTCCTCGATGAAGCCGATCTATTCGAGCAACGTCGAAGTGCTCGGCGTCGTCATCGGCGTCGTTCGCAAGTACTGAGCAGAATCTGGCCGCGAGGCCAGAAGCAAAGGTGTTCAGAGTTTGAGGTGCCGGTCAGTTCCCGCGCCGTGTCTTGATTGGGGCCGCACACGTCAGCGCGGGATTGTGCCAGCCATGTTTTCGACCGGCCGTTCCTGAGGCGGCCGGCACCGGCATGCGACCGTTTGACCGCGGGTCGTTCAATACGCAGACCCGGAGCCGCTCGAAGCGGTTCCGGGTCTGCGACGTTAACGGGACCTCCGCAGGGCGGATTCAAGCGGCGGCGAACTACTTCCCAAGGCAATAGAGCGTTTCCTTGCGCGGTCCGCTGTTCGAAGCGACCCGCAAGAAAAGTCGGCCTCCCGCCACGGCGGGACTCGCCATCGACTCGTCCCCCAGCACGTTCTCGGCCACCAGTTCAAACCGTTCCGGCGTCGCTTTGAAGACGTAGGTGGTCCCCAGTTCGTTCGACCAGTAGATGTTGCCCCCCGCCATCACCGGCGAAGCGCTCACCGGCCCCTTCAGTCGCTGCTTCCACATCTCCTGGCCGTCGCTTGCCCGCCAGCAGAACAGGACTCCCTGGCCCGTCAGCGCATAGAGGTATCCCCCGGCCGCCAGCATCGACTGCTCGTAGCACTTCTGGCCGTTCTTCCAGACTTCCGTCCCATCGGCCCGGACGGCCATCGTCTGGGACTGCGGGTATCCGCCGCTCGCGAAAATCAGGTCGCCGTCCCACACCGCGGTCCCGCAGGTGGCGGCCGCCGTCCCGGTGGCCTTCCACTCCTCTTTTCCCGTCTCGGGAGAGTAGCTGGCGATCGACTGCGCCCCGCTGATCAGGAGCTGATCCCTTCCGCCCACCCGCGCCACCGTGGGAGTCGAAAAGGTGATCGTCTTCGTCCGAGGCGTGTTCCAGACCTCCTCCCCCGTCGCACAGTCGAGGGCGACGAGGTAGCTGTCCGAGTCGCATTCCCCACACACGATGACCCGGTCGCGGTAGAGCAGGGGGGACGCCGCGTAACCGTATTCATAAGCCTTCGGACGGAACTTGCCGACGGTCCGCTGCCAGACCGGTTTGCCGGCCATGTCGATCGCCGATGTCTGGAGCGAATCGTGGTGGAAGAAGGTCACGTAAATCCGCTCGCCGTCGCAAGCGACCGTCGGGCTGGCGTGGGTGTTCTTTCCATGAATGCGGGCCGGGAAGCCTCCTTCGCTGATCTTCGAGGTCCAGCGTTCGCTGCCGGACTTCCGGTCGTACGCGATGACCGATTGAACCTGCTTCGATTCCTCGGCGGTCGCCAGCAGCACAAGGTCTCCGACGATCACCGGCGACGCATGCCCGCGGCCCGGGACGTCGGCTTTCCATGCGATATTCTCGGTCGCACTCCAGTTCGTCGGGGCCGATCCGACCGCAATCCCGTTTCGGGACGGTCCGCGCCACCAGGGCCAGTCGGACTCGAGCGAGAGTTTCGGCCAGGCGGACAGATCGGCCGGAGCGGTCTCGCCCGAAGACGCGGCAGTTCCCGCGGACGTGGCGCCGGGGGCGTCCATGGACTCGGCCGATCTCGGTGCGGGCCCTCCGCCTTCGGCGCACCCCACAAGTTGGGCGCACCCCAGGAGGGCCAGAGTCACTCCCGGCAATACCATCCGGCGATTCATCGTGTGGTTCCTTTCAACGGGTCTCGATGCTCGGTCGAATTATCATGATCGAGCCGCCGCCCGGATAGCTCGACTCGGCCTTCCGCCCCCTCCGGTTAGACCGGATGTCCCAAGCGCAACGACGGCCGTGCGGCAGGGCCGACGATCGCCGGTCATTCGCGGAAAAACTCCGCGCCGACTCCAGCCGCCTGCCGATCCTTCCCTCCAGGCACTCCGCGTTCCGCGCCGTTTCGCCGCGCGCACCGACTCACCCCTTCCACCCGCAACCGCCTCACTCCGGCTTCCCCCGACATGACCCTGATCATCGGATGCATCGTCGTCATCGGCTGCGTCCTGGGCGGCTTCGTGATCTCGGGGGGGCACATCCACGCCCTCATTCACCCTGCCGAAGTCCTCACCATCGGCGGGGCGACCCTCGGGGCCATGATCATCATGTCCCCCGCCAAGGTCCTCAAAGACATGGCGAAGGCCATGATCGCCTGCCTCAAGGGGACGCCATTCAATGCGGCGATGTACAGGGATCTCTTCAAACTCTCTTACAACCTGTTGAGAGTCGCAAGGCGCGACGGCCTGCTGGCACTCGAAGCCCATGTCAGCAACCCGCACGAAAGCAAGATTTTCAACGCGTTCCCCAGCATTTCGCACAACCATCACCTGATGGAGTTCATCGGAGGGGGACTCGCCCCCATCATCGATAACGTCACCACGCCGGACCAGGTGAAGGAGCTGCTCGAGGCCGAACTGCATGTCATGCACGAAGAGCACCACAAGCCGATCGACGTGCTGAGCAAGGCGGCCGACGCGCTCCCCGGATTCGGAATCGTCGCGGCCGTGCTTGGCATCGTCATCACGATGGGGGCCATCAACGGGCCGGTCGAAGAGATCGGCCACAAGGTCGGTGCGGCGCTCGTCGGTACGTTCCTCGGGATTCTGGCGTCGTATGGATTCATCGGCCCGCTGGCGGCACGGATGGAATCGGCGGCCTGCGCCGAGCACGACTTTTTCAAGACGGTCGTCGTGCTGATCCTGTCGTTCGCCGACGACTGCGCCCCGAAAGTCGCCATCGAAAAGGCCCGCCGCGGCCTGTCGAGCGAGCTGCGGCCCAACCGTGAAGAGCTCGACAAGCTGTTCAAGGAAGCCGAGGCGATGTGACGGGGGGAAGGCAGTCAGGAGCGAGGAGTGAGGAGCGAGAAGGAAAGCCCAGGACACAATGCAGAACACACCGGCGAAAACCGCACAAGACGACGGACAGTCCATCGCAAGTTGATCCCATGAATCGCTTCTCCTCGCTCCTCGCTCCTCGCTCCTCGCTCCTCTGAGGCCCCCCCATGGCTGGAAAAGGAGGCGGCGCCTGGAAAGTCGCCTATGCCGACTTCGTGACCGCCATGATGGCGTTCTTCCTCGTGATGTGGATCACCGCGCAGAGCAAGGAAGTCAAGGAGTCGATCGCCAGCTACTTCGAAGACCCGCTCGGATCGTCCGACACGCCGAAGCTGATGTCGCGCGAGGGGCTGCAGGGGGCGTCATCCATCGGCCCCGTGGAATTCGGCGGCCTGCACACCCGCGGCCTGGCTGAGGCCGACCCGAATTCCTCGCCGAAAATCGACAGCAAGAACACGGAAGCGATGCGGCTGCCCCGAATCAAAATGTTCCAGAACAAAGGGACCAGCCAGTCCGTCGGGACGATGGTGATCTTCCAGGAAGACACCGCCGAGATGACCGAGGCGGCCCGAAACCAGCTCGAGGCGATTCTCCCCGCACTCCGGGGAAAGCCCAACAAGATCGAAATCCGCGGCCATTCGTCTCGAAAGCCGCCTCCCGACGGCAGCCCGTTCAAATCGCCCTGGGAACTGTGCTACGCGCGGTGCATCGCCACGATGGAATACATGGCCGCCAACGGCATCAGCCGCGAGCGGTTCCGCCTGAGCCAGGATGGGTCGGCCGAGCCCTACAGCCGCCGCCGCGAGAAGGAGTGGAAGGAACTCAACTCGCGCGTGGAAGTCTTCGCGATCAATGAGTTCGTCAGCGACCTGAAGCGCGGCGATCCGCCGGGCGGCTTCTTTGGCGAGCACAGGAAGCCGACGCGCGAGGAGACGCCCGGCGATCCCCGGCATTGACGCCTGCCCCCTGCGACTTCGCCGGCGGCCAGATCCCCGTTGCTGCCGAGGGGAGCTCTCGCCACAGCTACTGGAGAGGATCGGTCGGACCACAACTTCCGAGCGAGACCGGCGGGGGACGGGCCCCGAAAGCCCGTCCTCTCAATCCTGAAGGTCGAACTCCTTCACGTTCGGCCCTTCCACTACCGTATACCGCAGGTCGCTCGTCTTGGCCGTCGCGTACTTTCGCGGAACGCCGGAGTTGTCGGGTGGGCTCCCCTGGTTCTTCGTCGCCTCCCGATCCTTCGGGGAGACCTTGTAACCTTCGACCGTCACGACATAGTCGCCGGCGGCCAGCCCCTTCTCGATCACGAAGTTGCCATTGTCGATCGATCCGTTGCCGGATGTCCCCTTCGCCGCATCGAGCGGACCGAAAAAGATCGTCCCCCCCGGAACAACTTCTCCCTTGTATTTCACCGTTCCTTTCATCGGATAACGCGTCGGCCCCTCGGGCTTGCCGCATCCGGAGACGGCTGCAATCCCGACCAGCACCGCAACCACGAACAAACGCGAAGCCATGACGCCCTCAATCGAGATGGGACCGTCGGACGGATAACGAACGCCGCCGCGATGGACGCCCGCCGCACGGCCCTGCGGGCATTCCATCATGCTGACGGCGCAAAAGACGCTGCTCCGGCAAATTGAGCCGCCGGGCTGATAATCATCGTGAGGCGTTTCGGACGATCAGAACTCGCCCACGGCCTCGTTGCCAGCTTTCGTGCCCAGCGCGCAGAACGTGATGATGTTGACGTTCTCGCTGATGAACCTCACCGCACCGTCCGCCATTGTGAAGTGCGCGCCCCCTTCGTGGGCGCTCGAAAACCCCTGCGTGTAATAGCCCAGCGCCACGAA
>JADZEF010000147.1 GCA_020850695.1 Planctomycetaceae bacterium
AACGACATTGAGACGAGTTTCACTGGAGTTCTGAGTCTGTCCCTAGACCCTCGACCCTGGCCCCTCGTCCCTCCCTCACCGGCCCAGAGTGCGGGCGGCAAACAAGTTCGCCGGGAGACGGACGCCGGCCGCTTCGAGACGGTCCATGTTCGATGGGCGGACGCCGGTCGACTCGAAGTGGCCGAAGGCCTTGCCGGTCTCGTCGATGCCGTCCTGCACGAAGAGGAAGATGTCCTGCATGATGACCGTGTCCTGTTCCATGCCGACCACCTCGGTGATGTGAGTCACCTTGCGGGGCCCGCCCTGGAGACGGTTGGCCTGGATGATCAGGTCGACGGCGGAAGCGAACTGATGGCGGATCGCGCGGAGCGGGATTTCGATGCCGCCCATCGTGATCATGGTTTCGAGACGGGCCACGGCGTCGCGGGGGGCGTTGGCGTGGATCGTCGTCAGCGAGCCTTCGTGGCCGGTGTTCATCGCCTGGAGCATGTCCATCGCCTCGGGACCGCGACATTCGCCGATGATCACGCGGTCGGGACGCATACGCAGCGAGTTGCGGACGAGGTCGGTCGCCGAGATGCGGCCCTTGCCTTCGATGTTCGCCGGCCGCGTTTCTAGCCGCAGCACGTGGTCCTGCTGGAGCTGAAGTTCGGCGGCGTCTTCGATGGTGATGACGCGCTGGTCGTTCGGGATGAAGCTCGAGAGCGTGTTGAGCAGCGTTGTTTTACCGGAACCGGTACCGCCGCTGACGATGATGTTCAGCCGGGCCTTCATCGCTCCTTCGAGGAACATCACCATCTCCGGCGTGAAGGCGCCGAACTTGAGGAGGTTCTCGAGAGTGAGCGGGCTGGAGCCGAAGCGACGAATGGTGAGCGACGGGCCGTCGAGGGCGAGCGGCGGGATGATGGCGTTGACGCGGGAGCCGTCGGGAAGACGGGCATCGCACATCGGCTGCGTTTCGTCGATGCGGCGGCCGACCTTCGAGACGATGCGGTCGAGGATCTGGAGGAGATGCTCGTTGTCGCGGAAGGTGACGTTCGACTTCTGGATGCGTCCGTGCTTTTCGATGAAGACGTTCTTGGGGCCGTTGATCATGATGTCGGCCACGCCCTCTTCCTTCAGGAGGATTTCGAGGGGGCCGAAACCGAACGTTTCGTCGAGGACCTCTTCGATCAGCCGCTCGCGTTCCGCCCGGTTGAGGAGCGGGTTTTCAGTGTCGCAGAGGTGTTCGACGACGAGGCGGATTTCGCGGCGGAGCGTGTCGCCTTCGAGGTCGCCGAGGCGCGAGAGGTCGAGCTTCTCCACCAGTTTTGAGTGGATGAGCTGCTTGAGGGCCTCGAAATCCATCTGGCCGTTGTCTTTTCCACGGCCGTTGCGGTTGGTGGGAGGTGCCTGCGTGCGAGGGGCCGCCATGTCTGCTCCTGGGTGCAATTCGAACGCTCGCCGTCCGATCGCGGTCTCCGGAGAGGATGCGAGGGGTGCGGGGCGTTGCGGGTCGAATGAGGCTGTGCGAGGGGAGACACGCCGGATGCGACCGGCCTGTTCACTCAGGGAAACCTAGCTTAGGAATGGCAGCGCGTCGGCCCGTCCGGAGTATCCGGATCAACACGAAGTGGCGGGGGGCATGGAGGATGTGCGGGTTGCAGGGGTTCTCATGACGGGAGGTGGTCGTCCGACGGGTTTGACGTGGGCGGTCGGTGGCTGAAAAAGTGCGATCGCCGGGACAATGCGGCCAGCGGTTCGTAATTTATGAGTGTTGACTTGTCCGGTTTTCGTCCCTGCGTTTCCCTGGAATACTCGTGACGCCACTTGCCACTCTCGAACAGATTGTCGAAGCCTGCCAACGCGTGATGGCGCATGCGTGGATGGTGCGGACGTTCGTGAAGCACTCGGACGAGGTGGAAGACTTTCCTGAGCTGATGAACCTGGTGCGGGCGGTCTTTGACATTTCGCGGGCTCTAGAGACGCGAGTCGCCGATCCCGCCGCGTACCTCCAGATGCTGCGAAAGAAGCTGGGGAAGCTGCGAGCGGCGGCGGACCAGTTTCGGGTGGATGCGCCGCATGCGTCGACCCATACGAACTTCACTCAGGCCGTGATCTCAATGGACGCCTGTATCGAATCCTTGGCCGATTTGCTGGCCACGGGGCACGCTTTGCTCCCCCCTGCAGCCTTACCGGCGGGGAGAATGCCGTCTCGAACCGCACCGCCGAACGGATCGGAAACCGCCCTTCCGGAAAACGACGATTCCCGCGAAGATACGCCCAACGAAAGCGACCAGGGCTGAGCGGGTTCCGCACTGCCCCTGCACGGTCGCCACCAGGGAACGGTGAACGCACTCCCCGAAGGGGAGCCATAAGCAATGGATTCGGGCGGTGGATCACGGCGGCCACGGATGGCCCCTCGCGGGTACACACCCCCTGCGCGCCCCGCTCCGCCTCCACGAA
This sequence comes from Planctomycetaceae bacterium, assembly GCA_020850695.1. GTDB lineage: Bacteria > Planctomycetota > Planctomycetia > Planctomycetales > Planctomycetaceae > JADZEF01. The sequence continues at coordinate 2,446 of JADZEF010000147.1, forward strand.
AGTACGCTCCGCCTCCGCCGTCGGCAGACGACGAATCCGAGGATTACGACGAGGAATACGACGACGCGCCCGGACCGCAAGGAGCTCGACCGTTCGCACCGCGACCGGCCGCTCCGAACGGTCCTCGCCCCGTGTCCACGCCGCGGCCCGGATCGCCGGGAGCGCCTTCGCCCGCTGTGACTCAGGGTACGGCGCCTTCGGGGTCCCCCGCAGCGGCACGACCTGCACGGCCGGGATACGGACCTGGTGGGTATCGACAGCCGCCAGCTCCACCAGCACCGACGCCGTCCGTCGCTCCGCCGCACCCCTTCGCTGCCGACTTCGCGGCGGTGGCTCGCGGCGTCGCGCTGTTCCTCGGCGTCTTTTCACTGTTCAATCTTCTGGGCGAGATCCGCTCGCCGGGATTCGACGCCAACCTGTGGTGGATCGACCTTCGCCCATGCCCGCTGAAGGCCGCGCGGGTCATTCTCGCCCTGTCGTCGGTGCTGCTGGTGCTGTTCGCCCTGCGGCCGGTCCTGCCGTCGCCCCTGCGCACCTTGACCCTCTTATGCATCGTGATGCTGCTGGCGGTTTCTACTTTTAACACCACGACTTACTACTCGTTGATCCGCAAAGGGACGATCCACACGTCGCTGGCGCTTCCCTTTTCGGTGCACGTGACGGTCTGTCTCGCGATCATCCTGGTGGGACTGCGGCTGCGGATTCCCGATGTCACGACGGCGCGGCACGCCTTCCTGGGGGCCACGACGACCGTCTTCTGCCTGATCGCCTTCCCGCTCGGGCAGATGTACTGCTACGGACGCACCGATTACCGCCGTCCGGCCGATGCCATCGTGGTCTTTGGATGCAAGGTCAACGCGAATAATCGGCCCTCATGGGCCCTGCACGACCGCATGAAGACGGCATGCGACCTGTATCGGGAAGGCCTGGCCGACACGATCATCCTGTCGGGCGGCCCGGGCGAAGGGGAGGCACACGAGACCGACGCGATGAAAGAGATCGCGCTGTCGGCCGGCATTCCCGAGTCGAACATCCTGATTGATCGCGACGGCGTCGACACGGCGGCAACCGTCCGCAACACGACGCCTCTGATTCGCGAGCGAGAGTTCAAGCGGGTGCTGACCGTCAGCCACTTCTATCATCTGACGCGGATCAAGCTCACGTACCGCAAGGCCGGTCTCGACGTCTTGACCGTCCCGGCTCGGGAAGCCCACCCGATGAAGATGATGCCGTTCTATCTCGGTCGAGAGGTGGCGGCTCTCTGGGTGTATTACTTCCGGCCGACAAAAAAGATCTGAGCCGTCGGATCCGCGGAAATGTGCGCCCTGATCTGTAACGGCTGACGACGATTGTGCAAGCCATTGCATTCACGTCTCGGCTCGCACTCCGATCGGCCTCTGAACGCCACCCGGAGAGGTATAGCCCTCACCTGCCTCTGGAGTAGGGGTGACAGCTTCTGTCATCGGGGATCGCCTTATGAACGCGCAGTGCCTTGTCGACGTGGAAATGGTGACTATAAAAGCTCGATTTGACCGTTGCTAATCAGTTCTTAGTTCCAGCTTCCGGTTACTCCAATTCGATTCACATTAAGAACGATTTATGGGCTGCTTGCGATAATCCACCTGGGATTCGTTGACCCTTCACGCTCTCTGTCAGGTAATGAGCTCGCCGGCGCTCTCGAACTTCCCGAGGATGCCTTGCTCAAAATTCTCCAGCAGCTCGTTCGAGGGGGACTGCTGGCCAGTCGACGCGGGCGTCATGGCGGGTTCTGGCTGGCACGAAACCTGTCGGAGATTTCGCTGAAGCACGTGCTCGAAGCGATCGAAGGCCCGCAACTGGGTCATTCGACGTCGCTCGGCGAGATGTCGCCCCACACGGCCATCCTCGAGAAGTTGAACGCTGTTTCCCTGCGGCTGGCGAAAGACGCGAATCAACTGCTCGGCGAAGTCCGAGTCAGCGACCTGGCGGGCGGATAATCGCAGGCTTTTCCGACATTTCCGAATGTGCAGGTTGAAATGTCGCGATTGAGCGTGTGCGAAAAAACAGGACATAAAGGATCCTGATATGTACTAAATTGGCGTATGCTTTTTTGAATGTTGTCGCCGTGATCCCCTCGGGCTTGCAGGCATCGCAGGAGACCGTTCCGGATGCATATCCTGGTCGTTGACGACGTTGGTTATTCGCGGTATCGAATCGCGCAGTTCCTGACTGCCAAGGGGCATGCTGTCCGCATGGCGGCCAGCGGCCCCGAGGCGCTCCTGCTGCTCCGCGAAGACCCCAAAATCGAGGTCGTCGTCACGGATGACGGCATGCCTCAGATGGACGGGCTGCAGCTGTATCGTGAAGCGCTCCGAATCGACCGTTTGGATGACAGCGGCTCCAAGCGAACGCTGCCGTTTATCCTGGTTGCGATGCCCCCGCACGGCCCTTCCAATGGGGGGAGCAGCTCGCGGACGCCGCAACTGGCGCGTGACATGGGATTTGCCGCCGTGTTGATGCGGCCGATTTGCTATCACACGCTCGTGGCTCACCTTGAGGTGATTGAGTCGGCGAAGCAGGGGGTTCTCCAGAGGAGCACCGCCTCGTCGTCCGCCGCGAAGAAATCGCTTCCCGCCGGAGTGGTGAAATCGTCACCCGAAGCTCGAACGGTCATCCATCAGGATCACGCGGCATCGACCGCATGCGCCGATTGCGCCAAGGCGAAGGAAGGGGAATGTTCCCCGAACCAATGGGACCCGGAACGATGTCGCGAGGTCGCCCTGGAGCTTCGTCGCTTCGCCGACATTCTCGATTCGATGCCGCATTTCGACTTGGCGAGCCTTCCGAAGCCTGCGGAGAGGCAGGTCGCTGCCCGCCGTTCCGATTGAAGCCAGGTCGGGGACGGGCAGAGGGGCCTAGCGACCCCGGAGCAGGGCTTCGTTGGCCTTCATGATCTCTTCGATCGTCACCTCGCCGTTCGAGTCGGCGTCGAGGAGTTTGAAGATCGGAGCCACACGGGCGGGGACCTCGTCCTTCTGGACCCTGCCGTCCTTGTTGGCGTCGTAGGTTTTCACCAGCTCTTCGGCCCGCTTGCGGCGGGCTTCGGCGGTTGCCAGGGCAAGCCGCGGCTGGCGGCCGGGGGGCCTTTCGCCGAGCGGGACAGCCACGTCGAAGTAGCCGATCATCATTTCATTCCAGGTCTGGTCGCCCCAGCGGACGGTTTGCGTCGGGTCAGGGTTGGCGGGGTTGTCCCTCGAGTTGTCGTAGTGGGCTTCGCAGCGGATGCGGGTGCCGGCGGGCATCGTCAGGGGCTCGGCGAGAGCGTAGCCCGTCTGCCAGTTGAAGTCGTAGCGGGGGACGTTGAGGAGAGTCTCCTTCTTGCCGTCCGGGTAGTGGGCCTCATAGGCGAACGACTTTCCGCGGACATGCATATGCGGCATCATGCCGAGAAGCAGCAGGTCGGAGTCGTGGCTCTTCGAGAAGGCTTCGAGCATGTAGTCGCTGTCGCCGGGCGGAATGGCGATCTTCTGCTGCAAGGCCCGCGAGGTGACGACGACGTGCGAGATGTCTTGGGGATCGGCGAACTGGAATCCGACGCGGCTGATGTCTTTCTCGGGCGTGCCGTTCGGCGTGTAGTGCATCTGGAAGACGAGCTTTGAGCCCTTCGGAATGAGCTTGGCCATGCCGTCCGGGTATGGGCGGACTCGCATTCCGGGGACATAGCCCGCCAGGAATTCACCGCCCCCCGCACCGGGAGCCGCGCCGGCCTGCGGACGAATGAGGACGAGGACGTGATGGACGACGTTGCGGGCGCCGGGCTGGACTTCTGCGGCGCGAATCCATTTGTCCTCGGTGAAGCCGGTATCGACGGTGAAGTATTTGTAGTCGACCGTCCCCTCGGCTGGGACGTTGAAGGCCTCGTTCATCGAGAGGACCACGTCCGGCGGGCCATCGAGCTGCCAGCCTTCGGTGAATTGCAGCGGCTTCGGCAGGTCAGCGGCATTTCCTTCGGGAGTCCCTGCAGCGATCCACTTCTCGATCAGCGCGATCTCTTCGCCGCTCAGCCGTCGCTCATTCTTGAAGTGGCCGTGCTTCGGGTCGGCGTGCCACGGGGGCATGCGGCGCTCCTGGACGGATTCGCGAATGGTTTCGGCCCAGCCGACCGCTTCGTTGTAGTCGGTCAATGAGAAGGGCGCGATTTCCCCGTCGCGATGGCATTGCACGCAATGCTTCTGAAAGACCCGCACGATCTGATTCGACCACGTGACGGCGTCGGGCGTCGTGGCGACTTTCGGAGTCCGCACACGGCCGATGTAGCAGCCGGCCGCCTTCGTCTCCGCGACTTCGACCCCCTTGCTTTCGAGGAGCTGATCGAGTGCGAGGGCGAGGTCGCGGCGGCTGGGCTCTTTGCGGGCCGCTCCGACGCTGTACTGATCGTCGATGCGGCCGTGATAGCGGACAACGCGATCGGCGTCGAGCACGAAGACTTCGGGCGTCCGCTGGGCCCCCATGGCGTCGGCCACATGATTCCCCGCATCCTTGAGTACGGGGAATGCGATCTGGAGTTCGTGCACATATTGGGCAATGTCGGCCAGCGAATCCTGCCGATTGGCGTTGAGCGCCACAAATGCGACGCCCCGCGCCGCGTAGGTCTCCTGAAGGCTCGTCAGCCGCGGCCCGTAGAGCTTCGCGAGCGGGCATTCCGTTCCGAGAAACGCAACGACCGTCAGCTTCGGCGACTGCCCGCCGGCGTCCTTGAGCTCGGAGAGGCGGTACTCAACCCCCTTGCTATCCTTCAGCGCAAAGTCGGCGACCTTCTGGCCGATGCGGGATAGCGGCTTTGCGGACTCCACAGGTTTGGAATCGTCGGCGGCAACGGCCAGTCCATTCGCTGCCGCAGTCCCCAGGACGAGAGCTAGGAGACAACACGCGGCCGCGCGCCCCCGGTTCGAGCGGAAGCTTCCAGCAAACGAGGCAGAGTGCTTCACGAGAGACGCCTTCTGTTTGTAACCCGCCACGAGCCGTCCGCGGGGATGGGGCATTCTACCAAACGGATACCTTCGTGGAGGCAGGAAGGTTTCCACCCACTTCAAGCGGTTCGCCTCGACGCCCGGCGCAACAAGAAAGCCACAGGCGAATCCGCGTGTGGCTCTGGGGCTGAGTTGCTTCGCCTCGGGAGTTCATCAAGATTGTCGTTAGAGCACGGGCTGCGGGATGCCTGCCGGAGCTTTCCGCTCCGCGGACGCCGCGGCAATTTCCGCCCGGAGCGATTGGATGACGAGCATGATGGCGCCCGTCACCAGGAAGACGTCGGCGAAGTTGAACAGCGGCCAGTGGAACGTGCCAAAGGTGAACGCGAGGAAGTCACGCACCGCGTGGACCGGGCCGTCCTGATCCATGTAGCCGTGCAGGCCGAGGCGGTCGTAGAGATTGCCGAGCGTCCCCGACATGATCAGGGCGAGGGCGACGGTCAGCCACCAACTGCGGGCCCCCCCCTTGATGAACAGCCAGAACAGAATGCCCAGCGCGGCAATGACGCTCAGGCCGGCGAAGCCCAACGCAAACCCCTGCCCCATTCCCCACCGCGCTCCGCGATTGAACGTCGTCTGGAGCTTGAAGGTCATCCAACCGTTGAACCAGTCGTTTTCCCAGGCGGTGCGGGCGTTGAGGCCGACGCCGAGCCACTGGAAAATCGAGGTCTTCGAGAAGAGGTCCCACCAGACGCCGCCGATCGCGATCGAAAAGAACACGATCGCCCGGCTGAGTCGCGACCACGACGGCGTGTCCTGCCCGTCCGGTTTTGCTGCGGTCCTGCCGGCCGCGGCGGCCTGCGTGGAAGGCGTGGTGGCCGATCCGGACGGGTGGGGTGCGTTCATGTCGTGAATTCTTCGCGCTTCCGTTCGCATTCCACGCAATTCCGGCAGTAGGGAATCGCCTGGAGGCGACCCTTGGGAATGCCGGCTTTCGTGGGAGACTTCCCTGCTTCCAGACACGCCTGGCACATACCGTAAGTGCCTGCGTCAATCCGCTTCAGAGCGGCCGTGATCTCTTCGAGCACTTCCTGATCGTTCTCGACCACCCGCAACGCGAAGTCCTGCTCCCAGGTCTGCGAGCCAAGCTCGGCGAGGTGGGTCGGGCTCTTCGAATCGGCGGAGGCCGCCCCGGTGTCCAGCGCTTCGTCCGTCAGCTGTTCGACATCGCCGCGAAGCCGCTTTTGCAGGGCCGTCAATAGCTGACGAAACTGGACCAATTCTGCCTTTTTCAGCATCGGACGGGAACCCCAATTTCGGTGCCAGAGAACACGGCGAGAACCTCATTATGTTCGGGCCGAACATTGACGGTCAAGTTGCGGCGACGCAATTCGAGCACTGTCCGCGTGAATAGAATCCCCTGCCCCCAAACGCCCAGGCGCCCCAGCCGCCCCCTCAGGCGTCAGTTCAAAAGTGCGCGGTTATGAAAGCCTCAAGATGGGCGACCTGACGGCGACCGTCTCGGCGGGACCGCGGCAGAATGGCGTTCTGCGCCAAAGCTTTCGCTGGCGACAGGTCACAACAGCGCCGGTTCTTGCTACAATCATCGGCTCAGGGGTGCGTTCGGAGACCGCACCCCTCCACATACTGATGCAGCCCGCCCCGCCGCCGCAGGATTCCGGTCTCGGGGATACGACCGCGACTTCTGGAGAGCTTCGCAAATGGCGGATACCGAGATGCCCAAGGTGGGTGAAAAGGCCCCCTCCTTCGAGCTGCCCGTCTATCCCGGCGGCAAGAAAATGAAGCTCAGCCAGTTTCGCTCGAAGAAGAACGTCGTCCTGTACTTCTATCCCAAGGACGACACCCCCGGCTGCACCAAGGAAGCGTGCGGGTTCCGCGACACCCACGCCCACCTCGACATGGCGGACACCGTGGTGCTGGGGGTGAGCGGCGATTCGTTGAAGGCTCACGAAAAATTCGCCACCAAGCACGAACTGCCGTTCCCGCTGCTGTCGGACGAGGCCCACGAAGTCTGCCAGAAGTACGGCGTGTGGGTCGAGAAATCGATGTACGGCAAGACATCAATGGGGATCCAGCGGGCTACCTTTCTCATCGACAAGACCGGCACTATCGTGAAGGTGTGGCCGAAGGTGAAAGTGGACGACCACATGAAGGAAATCAAAGACGCCCTGGCCGAACTGGGTGATGACTGACCAGGAGTCAGGGGGCAGGATCGGGATTCAGGGAAAGTCACCGTCAGTGCGAAGACTTCGCACGATGGATCTCTTCCCTGACCCCTGAATCCCGACCCCTGACCCCTTCTTCTCCCCCGGGCCGCTCGCCCCCCTTCGAAGGAGACTTCGCATGTCGACTGTTCTGGAGCCCTCACGGACGACGTTCAAGGCCCCCAAGATTCGGCAGACCGGGTTGCTGATCGGGGGTGATTTCCGGTCGTCGGTCAGCGGGAAGACCTTCGAGACGATCAACCCGGCGACAGAGAAAAAAATCGCCGACGTGGCCGAAGGGGATGCGGCCGACATCGACCTGGCAGTGAAAGCGGCGCGGAAGGCTCTGACCTCGGGACCATGGGGCCGGATGGACGCCCGCGATCGTGGGAAGTTGATGAACCGGCTGGCGGATTTGATCGAGGAAAACCTCGACGAGATCGCGGCCCTCGAAACGCTCGACAACGGCAAGCCGATCCGCGATAGCCGTGCGGCCGATATCCCGCTGGTCATCGATTGTCTGCGGTACTACGCGGGCTGGGCCGACAAGCTCACCGGAGACACGATTCCGATCCGCGGCAATTACTTCTGCTACACCCGCCGCGAGCCGACGGGCGTCGTCGGGCAGATCATTCCGTGGAACTTCCCCGCCCTGATGGTCGCGTGGAAGTGGGGGCCGGCCCTCGCGGCGGGTTGCACCATCGTGATGAAACCCGCCGAGCAGACGCCGCTGTCGTGCCTGCGGCTCGGCGAACTGGCTCTCGAAGCCGGCTTCCCGGAAGGGGTCATCAACATCGTGCCGGGGTATGGCCCGACGGCCGGCGCGGCGCTTGTGAAGCATCCGGACGTCGACAAGATCGCCTTCACCGGCGAGCACCGCACCGCCCAGATCATCATGGCCGAGGCGGCTCAGACACTGAAGCGGATCACGTTCGAGCTGGGGGGCAAGAGCCCGAACATTGTCTTCGCCGATGCCGACATCGACGCGGCCGTGGCGGGAGCCGAGTTCGGCCTGTTCTTCAACCAGGGTCAGTGCTGCTGTGCGGGGAGCCGGCTGTTCGTTGAACAGAGCGTGCACGCCGAGTTCGTCGAGAAGATCGTCGACCGGGCGTCTCAGCGCAAGGTGGGCGACCCGTTCGATCCCGCGACGATGCAGGGCCCGCAGGTCGATCAGGCTCAGTTCGACAAGATCATGAGCTATATCGAAAAGGGGAAGGCCGCTGGTGCCGCGTGTGTGACGGGGGGCAACCGCGAGGGGTCGAAGGGCTACTTCGTGCAGCCGACCGTCTTCGACAACGTGACCGACGACATGCAGATCGCCACGGACGAGATTTTCGGCCCCGTGCTGAGCGTGCTGCCGTTCAAGTCGTTCGACGAAGTCGTGCAGCGGGCGAACAACACGTTCTACGGGCTGGCCGCCGCGGTCTGGACGAAGGACGTGAAGAAGGCGCACCGCATCGCGAACAGCGTGCGGGCCGGAACGGTGTGGGTGAACTGCTACGACGTCTTCGACGCCGCCGCCCCGTTCGGCGGCTTCAAGATGAGCGGCATCGGCCGCGAACTTGGTGAGGCCGCCCTGGCGAATTACACCGAACTGAAGACGGTGACCGTTGCCCTCGACTGACGTGGAACCGATCGCACCCAGGCTGCGGCTCTGAGCAGCCTGGGTGCCGAATCATGCGATTCCCAACTTAGTTGTATTGCTGGCTCGGCAATCAGCCGCCAGGTAGTTACGAGTCGAGCGAGACAGAGGGAATAAGTTGATCACCATCGAGGATTCTGAATGATGGGAGCCCATGGTCCAAGGGCCGCCAGCCATTCGTCAATGCAGACGTGATGACCGCTTGAACCACTCGCGGGCTGATGGAGAGATGCTGGCCCACAATTTGGAATGACCCGGGCAGCCAGGATGGTTCGCGAATGTCGTCATACTTGAAGTAGGCCTCAAGCATCTGGCCAGCCCGCTTTGCGGTTTCAACGTACAAGGCGACATATCCGTCATTGGGTGAAACAACCCAACGGTATTCGGTGGCATTGACCGTGATGCGGCGAGACCCTTTTCGGGGCAATGTCATTTGTTCGCCTTCGCTCCTGTGGCCATTGGGCAAGTTGTCGCCACTTGGCGATTATCCCGCCGGCGCTTATCAATGGAAGTCTAACTGTGCCCGTCAGGCCGAAGCTGCGGCCTTGGACAGCCTGGAGCCGGGCCGAACCGCACACGAACTTCAGCTTGCGGAGAGCCTGAGTGGGGCAGAGTGCCTCCCTCAGGCTCTTGTCATTGGAGCAACGTCTTCCCTCGAACGTTGCTCTCAGGTGCCACAGAAACGACGGATGGGACGGAGTCGACGGATTCGGATGATCCCATCCATCGTCCCCGACTTGAGCCAAAGTCGCGCGGATGAGAAGAATCCTGGGAACTGTCCATATCCGGCAGCGTCCCAGACTCAGCGGCCGGAATGGACCGCGGGGGTGGCGTTGTTGCCGTGCCCCCGTTAAACCACGGTTAGCCAGCCGCGTGGTGTCCTGACTTCGACCGCACCCCAACGTGCCGAGCCAGGCGACGCGATGACTCGTGCGTCGTTTGCTCCGGCACCCCGGCTGCTCTAAGCCGCAGCCGGGGTGCTGCCGCGTCGAATCAGGCCGCCACTTCTGATCGCCGGAACTCTTCGGCGTCTAACACACCGCACTGATCTCCGATCCTGACAGCTGGGAAGAAGACCGGGTGCGAAGAAGTGCCAGAGGTTTGAAGAGGTGCAAAGAGGCAGGAGTCGAGTGCCGGATGCTTTGCCACTGACTCCATCACGCCCTACTTCCTGCCGCTTCGCACTTTTCACACTTCTTCAAACCTCTTCGCACCCCGCCTTCGTTCTTGAGGATTGCTCCCATGACCGCCTCTCGTTGGTCCCGCCTCGTCTTTGGATTGACCGCCGCCCTTGGGGTCACGGCCGCCGGCTTCCTCCTCACCGCGGCCGAGCCGACGCTTCCGGAACTCAAGGAGACGGCCCGCACCGCCATGAAAAAGGGCAACTTCAAGGACGCCTACGAGGCCTTGCGGAAGTACACGCTCGACCCGAAGGCCGACCCCAAGGAAGTCGGCGGACGGATGCACGAGGCGATCCAGTGCCTGCAGCGGCTGGGGCGGAGCGATGAAACCGACGAGTATCGCGACGAGGTGATCAAGGTCCACGCGAAGAACTGGCGGCTGTTGTGGGCGGCGGCCGAGTCGTTCCTGAGCGGTGAGCAGTACGGGTTCATCGTGGCGGGCAAGTTCCAGCGCGGGAACCACCGCGGTGGCGGCGAGTGGGTGCAGTCGAGCGACCGCGACCGGGTGCGGGGACTTCAACTCCTCGAACAGGCGATGCCGCTGACGAAGGATGACACCGACAAGGCGTCCGTCGCGCGGTTCTACACCACGTTTGCCCGCAACATCCTCATGCATCGCGGTCAGGCGGCGGCGTGGCGGCTTCAATCGCTGACCGACCTCGAGACGCTGCCCGACTACGATCCTGCCGGATTCGGCTGGGGGCGCGGGCGTCGCTGGGGAGGCGGCGTGGCCAATCAGAACGGAGCGCCGGTCGATGCCGACGGGAACCCGGTATTCCATGCGGTGCCGGAATCGTGGGAAACGGCGAAAAGCGATGGCGAGCGCTGGCGGTGGCTGCTGAAGCAGGCGACCGAGACGGACAAGGCCGTGGTCCCCGAAGTGCGGTACACATTCGCGAGCTTCCTGCGGGATCAGTTCGACGTCCAGACGATGCAGACCTACGGCTGGTTCCTGGGCATGCAGCTTGACCAGGAGGACAAGGACGAAAGCGGGCCGTATGCGGTGCACACGCTGAAGGAGACCGAGACGATCGCCCGGCTGGCAACCGGGGCGAAGCGATTCACGCTTCCCGACGAGTTCAACTTCATCCGGTTGTTCCACGAGCTGGCGGAGTCCGGCAAGGGGAACTATCAGGAGCAGGCCCGCACCATGCTGGCGGTGATCTTCACCGACCGGCGGCAGTATCCGAAGGCGGCCGAAGAATGGAAAAAGGCGATTGCGGAGTACGGGCCGGGACCGAGCAACAGCCGCAAGAATCAGCTCGACCAGATCATCGGGAACTGGGGGCGATTTGAGAATGTCTCGGTCCAGCCGGCGGGAAGCGAGGCGACGCTCGACTACCGCTTCCGCAACGGGAAGCGGGTGACTATCGAGGCCCGAGAGATCAAAGTCGACAAGCTGCTCGCGGATGTGAAGGCGTACCTCAAGTCCGGTCCGAAGCAGCTCGACTGGAACAAGGTCAACATCGGGAACATCGGATATCGGCTCGTCGAGCAGGGACAGACGCAGTATGTCGGCGAGCGGGTGACGCAGTTCGAGCAGGAACTGACGCCGCGCGACGCCCACTTCGATGAACGCGTCACCGTGAAGACGTCGCTCAAGAAGGCAGGCGCGTATCTCATCACGGCCCAGATGGCGGGCGGCAACACGAGCCGCATCATCGTGTGGGTGGCCGACACGATGATCGCCCAGAAGCAACTGGAGGGGCGGGCGTGGTACTTCGTCGCCGATGCGGTGACGGGCGAGCCGATTCCGAAGGCGAACGTCGAGTTCTTCGGGTTCAAGCAGGACCAGGTGCGGCCGGGGGCGAACGAGTGGAAGGTCTCCACGCACAACTTCGCCGAGCTGACCGACAAGGATGGGCAGACGATGCCCGATCCGAAGCTGATGCCGACGCAGTTCCAGTGGCTGGCGACCGCCCGGGCCGACGGGGGCCGGCTGGCGTATCTCGGATTCAACGGCATCTGGTACGGCGAGCGGTCCCACTTCGTCTACGACCAGAACAAGGTCTTCACGATCACCGACCGTCCGGTCTACCGGCCGGGGCAGCCGGTGAAGTTCAAGTTCTGGGTGCGGAACGCACGGTACGACAAGGACACCGATGCGCGGTTCGCCAAAGAGGATTTCAAAGTACGGCTTCTCAATCCACGCGGCGAAACCGTGTGGGACAAGAAATTCACGACGGACGAATACGGCGGCTTCGACGGCGAGCACGAACTGCCGGCCGATGCGGCGCTGGGGCAGTACCATCTGATGATTGTCGAGCGGAACGACGTCGGCGGAGGGGGCGGGTTCCGCGTCGAGGAGTACAAGAAGCCCGAGTTCGAAGTGAAGGTCGACGCGCCGTCAGAGCCCGTCGCCCTGGGCGAGCGGATCCAGGCGACGGTGACCGCGAAGTATTACTTCGGAGCCCCGGTGACGAACGCGAAGGCGCACGTCAAAGTCACCCGCACCAGGCACGACGCCCACTGGTTCCCGCCGCGGCCGTGGGACTGGTTCTACGGTCCCGGCTACTGGTGGTTCTCGCCCGATTACTCGTGGTATCCGCGGTTCCATGAGTGGGGCTGCATCCGGCCGATCCCGCCGTGGTGGCCGATGCCGCACGACCCGCCCGAAGTCGTCAGCGATGCGACGGTCGACATCGGCCCGGACGGCACGGTGAAGGTCGACATCGACACCGCCCTGGCGAAGGCGGTCCATAGCGACCAGGACCACAAGTACGAGATCACCGCCGAAGTGACCGACCAGTCGCGGCGGACGATCGTCGGGCAGGGGAACGTCCTCGTCGCCCGCAAGCCGTTCAAGGTCTTCGCATGGGTCGACCGCGGACACTATCGCGCGGGCGACACCATCCGAGCCGAGTTCAAAGCCCAGACGCTCGACCAGAAGCCGGTCACTGGAAAGGGCCAACTCAAACTGTTCGAGGTGACCTACACCGACGGCAAACCGGTTGAGAAGGAAGTCCAATCGTGGGACCTCGACACCGACGAACAGGGACACGCCGAAGAGCAGATCAAGGCGACGAAGGCGGGGCAGTATCGCCTGGCCTACACGGTCACGGATAAAGCCGGCCATGCGATCGAAGGGGGCTACCTCTTCAACATCTATGGCGAGAAGGAAGACACCTCGAAGTTCCGGTTCAACGATCTCGAACTGATCCTGGAGAAGAAGGAGTACAAGCCGGGGGACAAGATCCGGCTGATGGTCAACACGAACCGGCCAAAGTCGACGGTCGCCCTGTTCATCCGGTCCGAGAACGGCATTTGCCGCAAGCCGGTCTTTCTGCGTCTGGAAGAGAAGTCGACGGTCTATGAAATCCCGGTCGAAACCGGCGACATGCCGAACTTCTTCATCGAAGCCATCACCGTCGCGGACGCGCGGCTGCATACCGACACCCGCGAAGCGGTCGTCCCACCGGAGAAGCGGGTCGCCAACGTGCAGATCACCGCAACGTCCGAAGAGTACAAGCCGGGGGCCGAGGGGAAACTGACGGTCAAGCTGACCGACAGCGACGGCAAGCCGTTTGTCGGATCGACCGTGTTGACGGTGTACGACAAGAGTGTCGAGTACATCTCGGGTGGGTCGAACGTCCCGGAGATCAAGGAGTTCTTTTGGAAGTTCCGCCGCAACCATCACCCGCAGACGCAGCACTCGCTCGGGTTGATCTCGTGGAATCTGCACAAGCACAACGAACTCTCGATGAATGACCTGGGAGCCTTCGGTCACCTCCTGATGGAGAATGAGTGGGGGAAGGACAAGGGAGGAGTGGAGTTTCAATCGAGGAGAGGGGCGCGGAACAACCGAGCGCTGGAAGCGAAATCGGAGTTCGCAGCCGGTTTCGCCGCGCCTCCGATGGGAGCCGCCGCGCCGATGCTGCGGAAGGCGGCCAACGGAATGGAGGCCGACCGGGCCATGGACGCCCTGGCACTGGCGGACGCAACGGGCCTCGGCGGGATTGGTGGTGCCGGCGGGGAAGGGGAACCGGCCTTCGTCGAACCGACCGTCCGCAAGAACTTCGCCGATACGGCCCTGTGGGTGGCGAAGGTGACCACGAATGACGACGGCATCGCCGAGATGACGCTGAAGATGCCCGAGAACCTGACGACGTGGAAGGTGCGGGCGTGGACGATGGGCAAGGGAGTCCGCGTCGGCCAAGGGGAGACGAGCGTCATCACGACCAAGCACCTGCTTGTGCGGCTGCAGCGCCGCGGTTCTTTACGGAGACCGACGAAGTCGTGCTATCGGCCAACGTCCACAACTATCTGCCGGCCGCCAAGAAGGTGAAGGTCTCACTGGAGATGGAAGGGGAGACGCTGGCGCTCCTCAAGGACGCCCCGCAGGAGCAGATCGTCGAGATCGAACCGAAGGGAGAAAAGCGGGTTGATTGGCGGGTGAAGGCGGCTCGCGAAGGGACGGCCGTGGTGCGGATGAAGGCGCTGTCGGATGAAGAATCCGACGCGATGGAGATGAAGTTCCCGGTTTACATCCACGGGATGCTGAAGACCGAGTCATTCGCGGGGTTCATCAAGCGCGACGACAAGTCGGGGCTGGTGACGGTCAACGTCCCCGAGCAGCGTCGGATCAACCAGACGAAGCTTGAAGTGCGGTACTCGCCGACGCTGGCCGGGGCGATGGTCGATGCCCTGCCGTATCTCGTCAGCTACCCGCACAACACCACCGACACCACGCTCAACCGCTTCCTGCCGACAGTCATCACGCAGAACATCCTCAAGCGGATGGAGATTGACCTGAAGGACGTGCAGAAGAAGCGGACGAACCTCAACGCCCAGGAGATCGGTGACGACGCCGAGCGGGCGAAACAGTGGAAGCGATACGAGCACAACCCGGTATTCGACGAGGCGGAGGTCGACGTGATGACGAAGTCGGGTGTGCAGGCCCTCACCGAGATGCAGCTGGCCGACGGGGGTTGGGGCTGGTTCAGCGGGTGGGGCGAACGCTCGGACGCTCACACGACGGCGCTCGTCGTCCATGGTCTGCAGATCGCGCAGCAGAACGGCATCGGCATTGTGCCCGAAGTCATGGAACGCGGCGCGGCATGGCTCAAGGCCTATCAGGACCGGCAGGTCGAGCTGCTTCGCAATCACGACCGGAAGACGGCACTCAAGGACGACGAAGAGCTTCAGAAGCTTCCATCCAAGCCGCACGCCGACAACCTCGACGCGCTGGTCTACATGGTGCTGATCGACGGCCAGAAGACCGACGACAAGATGCACTCCTATCTCTATCGCGACCGCATTCAGCTGGCGGTCTATGCCAAGGCGCTCTTCGGCCTGGCCTGCCACACGCTGAAGGACGAAGAGAAGCTGGCGATGGTCATGAAGAACATCGATCAGTTCCTCGTGCAGGACGACGAGAACCAGACGGCCTACCTCAAGCTGCCGGAAGGGAACTTCTGGTGGCACTGGTACGGCAGCGACGTCGAGGCGAATTCCTACTACCTGAAGCTGCTCGCGAAGACCGAGCCGAAGGGAGAGAAGGCGTCGCGGCTGGTGAAGTACCTGCTCAACAACCGCAAGAACGCCACCTACTGGAACAGCACGCGCGACACCGCCATCGCGATCGAGGCGATGGCCGAGTTCCTGGTGTCGAGCGGCGAGGACAAGCCTGACCTGACCGTCGAGGTGTGGTTCGATGGGGAGAAAAGGAAGGACGTGAAAATCACCAAAGACAACCTCTTCACGTTCGACAACCGCTTCGAGATCGTGGGCGATGCGGTGGAGACGGGCGAGCACAAGGTCGAGCTGCGGAAGCAGGGGGCCGGCCCGCTCTATTTCAACGCCTACCTCACGAACTTCACGCTCGAGGACTTCATCACGAAGGCCGGGCTCGAGATCAAGGTGCAGCGGAAGTACTACAAGCTGACCCGCAGCGACAAGACGATCGACGTGGCGGGACAGCGCGGCCAGCCGGTGGGGCAGCGGGTCGAGAAGTACGAACGCTCGGAGATCAAGAACCTGGGTAAGCTGAAGAGCGGCGACCTGCTGGAGATCGAGCTGGAGATCGACAGCAAGAACGACTACGAGTACCTCGTGTTCGACGACCTGAAGGCCGCGGGGTGCGAGCCGGTCGACGTGCGGAGCGGGTACACGGGGAACGCGTTGGGAGCCTACGTCGAGTTCCGCGACGAGCGGGCGACGTTCTTCGTGCGGTACCTGGCCCGCGGCAAGCACAGCGTGGCGTACCGGCTGCGGGCCGAGACGCCGGGCAAGTTCAGCGCCCTGCCGGCGAAAGGCTTCGCGATGTACGCCCCCGAGCTGCGGGGGAACTCGGATGAGATGAAGCTGCTGATTGCGGAGTAGTGTGGCACGCGACTCCGTCGCGTGAAGCCGCGCGGCCGGAAGCGCGACGTTGTTTGATCATCGACTCCCGTCGATCGCCTCCGAAAGAGGAGATCGGCGGGAGTCGATTTGCTTGGGATCGTTTTTTGGTGCGCCGCGCGGGTTCACGCGACGGAGTCGCGTGCCACAATGGCGGAAGGCTATCCGCCGGAGTTGGCGAGGGTCTCGCTCACCCATCGCAGGTCGGCTTCGTTGAGCGGCGGCGAAAGTCCTTCACCGTAACGCAGCGACCGCTGATAACCGGAGCGTTCATATGTCGTCGTGAAGACTTCCTGCAGCGGCATTCGGCAGTCGGGGTCGGAATTGGCAAGCGGGACCGGAACTGACGGCAGTGGTTCCCGCAGGCTCCAGGAGAAGACGTCCACTTTGGGGCGTTGCTCGCGGCTGCAGACGAATGCGTAGTAGTCGGCCGGCGGGAGGCTCTCCCGGGTTGGCAACCTCCGGCCCCCACGCAGGAAATCGAGTTCGACGAGGTGTGCGTCGCTCGCCAGCACATCCTCGCGCTTCGCGAGATACTCGGCGCGTCCCTCGCCGGTCTTGTTCCATGGGAATAAGAGCTCGATGACCGTCACGACTTGCTGGCTGTCTTTCTTCAAGATGCGAAGGCGGGTCTGGCGGACCTTGCGCGGTGTGGGGAGCGTCAGCGTCGTCGGTTTTGCGATGACCGCGGCGCCTCCCGCGACTGCCTCGGACAGTGTCGGCGCAAATGTCGGAGGGTCTCCTGTTGCAATGGGGGCGTCCGGAACTCGAATTCCGACAACGGAATCATCCTCGTCGCACACCAGATAGACCGACTTCTCGACTCCCGCGGAGTATTGCAGCGGCAATCGAGTCAGCAGCACCTCGCGGTACGTCACCAGGAATGACGTGTGGAAGTCTTCCCATTCCTGCGATTCGAGGAACGGATCGATGCCGGGGAAGGGGGAGGGCATGGTGTCAGCGGATTCGAGTGATTTCGTCCGTCGTCGACTCCGAATTTCCTACCATCGTAGTCGAAACCCGCACGCCCTGTGTGCACATTTCATCGACACGCGAATGGGCAACAGCGGGCGAGGGGCCGGGTTTCCCTGAGTGCGAGAATCTGATAACACCCATTTCCCCGGGAGCGCCTCCCGGATGCGTTCAGCTCATCGGGTCATAGGCCCGTTTCACGGATACCCGCGCATGTCCACCGCCACGCCGTCCAAAGCGAAGTACACCGCCGACGATATCGAAGTCCTCGAAGGGCTGGAGGCCGTGCGGCAGCGGCCTTCGATGTACATCGGCGGGGTGGATGCCAAAGGGCTGCATCATCTTCTGTGGGAGATCCTCGACAACTGCGTTGACGAGTATCTCGCCAAGGAAGCGGACCACATCACGTTCACGCTGCACAAGGACGGCTGCTCGGCGACGATCACCGACAACGGCCGCGGCATTCCGGTCGACAAGCACAAGAAAACGGGCATGTCGGCCCTGGAGCTGATCCTCTGCACGCTGCATGCGGGGGGGAAGTTCTCGAAAAAGAACTACGCCCGGTCGGGCGGGTTGCACGGGGTCGGGTCGTCGGTGGTGAATGCGCTCTCAGAAGAGCTGGTGGCGACGGTGCGGCGGGATGGGTACGAGTGGGAGCAGTCTTTCGCCCGCGGCAAGCCGCAGGGGCCGGTGAAGAAGCTGCGGGAGTTCCGCGGGCACGGGACGTCGATCTACTTCAAGCCCGACGACACGATCTTCCGCCGCGTCCAGTTCAGCGTGGAGACGATCAAGCAGCACATCGAGGACATCAGCTACATCCACGGCGGGCTGAAGATCACGTTCGTCGACGAAGCGAAGAACGAGCGGATCGAGTACTCGTATCCCGATGGCATCCGGGCGTACCTGGAGAAGCTGACCACCGAGCAGCAGCGGAAGCCGGTGCATGATCAGGTGCTGGCGATCGAGAAAGACGAAGAGGCGATCAAGACCGAAGTCGTGTTCCGCTGGACCGAGGCGCCCGACGAGAACATCCGCAGCTACGTCAACGGCATCCGCACGCACTTCGGCGGCACGCACGAGTCGGGGCTGCGGTCGGGGATCGTCAAGGCGGTGAAGAACTACATGGAGGTCCACGACGTCAAGGTGAAGGGGGTGACTATCGGCGGCGAGGACATCCGCGAAGGATTGATCGCGGTGTTGTCGGTGTTCCACGGCGACCCGATGTTCCAGGGACAGACGAAAGACAAGCTCAACAACCCCGAAGTGGCGGGACAGGTCGAGGGGCTGGTGCGGCCCGCGCTCGAGACGTGGCTCAACAACAACCCGTCGATTGCGGACTCCATCATCGGGCGAATTGTGCTGGCGGCGCGGGCCCGCGCGGCCAGCCGCGAGGCGGCGGCCGATGTGCGGCGGAAGTCGCCGTCGTCACGGAAGCTCAATCTGCCAGGCAAGCTGCTGGACTGCCGCTCGAAGGATTCGGACGGGGCGGAGCTGTTCATCGTCGAAGGGGACTCGGCCGGCGGGACCGCGGCGAACGGCCGCGACAGCCACTACCAGGCGGTGCTCCCGCTGCGCGGCAAGATCCTCAACACCGAGTCGCTGGCGGTCAGCAAGATCCTCACGAACCAGGAAGTGACCAACATCGTCGAGACGCTCGGCACGGGGATCGGCCCGAACTTCGACATCCACAAGCTCCGTTACAGCCGCATCATCCTGCTAATGGACGCCGACAGCGACGGCTACCACATCACGACGCTGCTGCTGACATTCTTCTTCCGCCACATGCCCGAGCTCATCCGCTCCGGCAAGCTGTACCTCGCCCAGCCGCCTCTTTACCGCATCAGCTACGGAAGCGAGTTCAGGTACGCCCGCGATGACGCCGAGAAAGAAGCGTTCGTCGCCAGCCTCCCCGCCAACCGCAAGTATGAGGTGCAGCGGTTCAAGGGGCTGGGCGAAATGGACGCCAAGCAGCTCAAGGAAACTACGCTCGATCCGAAGAAGCGGATGCTGCTGCGGGTGGACGTCGACAGCCAGATCGAAGCGGACCGCACCTTCGCCCAGCTGCTGGGGAAGGACGCGTCCGAGCGCTACAAGCTGATCATGGAAGAGTCGACGTTTGCGGACGACGTCGATTTGTGATGCCGCCAAGGGAGTTGAAGCGAGAGCCCTGGGACGCGGAGTCGCAAAGTGGGACGCCAAAGAGATCCCAGGATGCGGTGGATGAAAAGTCGTAGTTCCCGCGATCCTCGCTCGATACGATCGCAATAATGGATGCATCCTCTCCGAATACCAAGGGGGGCAAGGCCCCTCCCATGTCGCTCGCGACACCTAAAGAGCGAGCATTCTGCGCGTGGCTGATGACTACGGTACTCTACACCGCATTCGTCATGTGCGTCGTCGGGTGGACGATCAGCAAAGACGCCGAGTTCGTGGTGTTCGATACGGAAGAGGGTGTCAAGGATGAGATTCATTCGGCTGACGGCCGGTTGATCATCGCGAGAATGTGGCGCTGGAAATGGCAGGACGGTCCAGGCTGGGCCTGGTCGGGAAACAACGAGCTACCTGATGGACCAGTCACTCAGGCTTGGATCGGGTTTCATCCCGATTGGACTTTGTATTGGGCGGGCTTCGAGTATTCGTACGGCGCCTATACTTCGCCCCTTCGGCCAGCGCCGCCTGACGAACCGTCAGTTGCTGAGCCGCGTGCCGACCTGATGCTGACCGTACGATACCGGCTGATCTCCCTGCCGTGGTGGTTGCTCACGTTCTCGACCGGATTGTTGACGGCATTCGCATTCCGGACCGCGACGCGGACCCGGCAGCAGCTTTGCGGGGATTCCGAACGAATGGAATCACAATCGCTTCAGGGCGAGTTCCCGAAGCGTGTCGCGCCACGAGTGCGGAGGGCCCTATGAGTCCCTGCCATCAAGACAATCGTGAATCCTCGATCCCACCTCTCGAGTCCGGCGACCGGTTGTCGATGGGCGAGTTCCTGAGACGCTACGAGGCGATGCCGGAGGTCAACAAGGCGGAACTCATCGAGGGAATTATCTGGCTTCCATTTTCTGTTCGCGTCGAGCATGGAAGCACTCAAGCCGCGGTCGGCGGACTCTTGTGGAAATACCAGATAATGACGTCCGGACTCGAAGCGGGCGTTCACGCGACGATCGAACTGGACGAATGCAACTGTCCACAACCGGATGCCTATCTGCGGATCTTGCCAGAGTTCGGAGGCCAGTCTCAGACTCGTCGTGGCTATGTGATCTCCGCGCCGGAACTGCTTGCGGAAATCTCCGGAACGAGCGTCGGCCGCGACCTTCACGAGAAGTTCAACGCGTATGAGCGGAACGGCGTGAAAGAGTATGTCGTGTGGCGGGTGTTCGACCGGGCGATCGACTGGTTCGTTCGGCGTGACGGACGATTTGAGCGAATGGAACCGTCGCCGGACGGCGTCTGCCGCAGCGAAGTGTTTTCCGGGTTGTGGGTGAACGTCGCGGGACTGCTGGCGGGGGACTTCGCCACCGTCATGAGCACGCTGCAGGCGGGGTTGGCGACGGCCGAGCATGCGGAGTTCGAGGCGCGACTTGCCGGCACGAAGTCATCGAGCGAATCGAGCAATTGATCGAGAGAGAGAGAGAGAGAGAGAGAGAGAGAGAGAGAGAGAGCCAGCACCACCCACGCGACCGCAACCCACCGGTTTGCCGGTGCGAGTGGTCCCGAGGAAGAGCGTCGCCTGCTTCGGCAC
>JADZEF010000148.1 GCA_020850695.1 Planctomycetaceae bacterium
GACGCCAGCCGCGCTCGAATCTGTCCGCGATCTGCTCGACCTGCACCCCGCCGCGACCGGGTACTGCCGCCTCGCCGTTGACGATCCCCGCGTGAACCTGACCAGTTCCCCCGTCCGCGATTATCAGGGGCGAATCGCCTGGAAGTCCTACGACTTCCTGACGATCGACGACGTGAAGCGGACCGAGGGGCCGTTCCCGTCCTGGTTCGGCGGCTGGGCCCTCACCGGCATGCGGCGGGAACTCTGGCTGCGGTATCCGTTCGAGGTGAACGCGGGAACGCAATGCCAGTCGGACGCCCAAACCGCGATCCGCATGGCTCGTGACGGCCGGTTCTTCGCGTCTCACCGGGACGCCTACATCGAGCACCTGAAGGACGATCCGAACCACTCCCTGAAGCAGGATTGGCTCGTCGGCGTCGAAGCCCCGCGGGTGTCGTTCTTCCCGGGAGGTGTCGCGTGAAACTCGCCATCGTCATTCCGATCTGGAAGCGGCCGGAGATCACGGCGCTCTGTCTCGACTGGTATCGCCGAATGGACGTGCCCGGCGCGACAGTCGAGGTTGTCGCTGTCGGATCGGAAGGGGACTCCTCGCGCCAGCTGGCCGCCGGATGCCACTACATCGAAGCCTCAAACGAACTGCTCGACCGGAAATATGACGTCGGCTTCCAGCGGGCGGCCTGGCTGAAGCCGGACGCCGTGGCGCTGGTCGGGAGCGACGACTTCCTTGATGCGGCGTGGTTCGACTATGCCCTCGTCTGCATCGGTCGGGGCGCTGACATGGTCGGCCCGCTCGACTTCCACGTGGCCGACGGCTCCGGCCGCCGCATCCTGCACTGGCCCGGGTACCGCGGAGAGCGTGCGGGAGAGCCGATCGGCGCGGGGCGAGTCTTTTCGTCTCGCATCCTCGCCTCGCTCGACTGGCGGCCGCACTGGAGCGATGGCGGCTATCAGGGGTACGTCCGCGA
The DNA here is from genome assembly GCA_020850695.1 of Planctomycetaceae bacterium. GTDB lineage: Bacteria > Planctomycetota > Planctomycetia > Planctomycetales > Planctomycetaceae > JADZEF01. The sequence goes on from JADZEF010000148.1 coordinate 966, forward strand.
TGACGAGCGCAGCCTGGAAGCAGTCCGCAATGCGGGCGGGAGCATCGAGGTGAACCGACCCGCCGACGTCGGCGCTCACTATTGGGCGGTGAAGGCCGGCGGCGAGATGAACCCGGTGGACTCATTCGAGGAATCGTCCCGCGACGTCACTCGGCAGCAGTGGGACGCCTTCCGGGCCGCGCTCCCGTCGCTCGCTCCGATCCATCCCACGGCCAACGTCTACGGGTCGACCATCGGCCGCGGAACGAAAGTCGGAGCATTCGCCGAAATCGGCGGGGCGACCATCGGCGAACGGTGCAAGATTCAGGCCCACGCCTTCCTCTGCCCGGGCGTCACTCTCGAGGACGAGGTGTTCGTCGGGCCCGGCGCTCGCTTCACCAACGACCGGAACCCGCGTGCGGTCGGCGGATGGACTCTCGAAGAAACGATCGGTCGCCGCGGCGCGTCGATCGGCGCGAACGCGACCATCCTGCCCGGAGTCACGATCGGCGAAGGGGCAATGGTCGGTGCGGGAAGCGTTGTCGTCCGTGACGTCCCCGCGGGATCAACCGTGAAAGGGAACCCGGCATGCTGATTTCCCACTCCCATCGGTTCGTCTTCATCCACGTCTACAAGACGGGCGGGACGTCTATTTCGGCCGCCCTGCAGCCCCTGTGCGATCCTCTGGAGTCGCATCCGTTCCACCTGACTGCAGTTGAGGCCCGCGAAAGTCTCGGGGGTGAGATCTGGCGCGACTACCTCAGCTTCGCCGTGGTCCGCAACCCGTGGGACTGGATCGTCAGCCTCTATTCGTGGCTCCGGGACAACGCGGCCCACGACCTGAGCGGATTCGTGCGTGAGCTCGGGTTTGCCGGATTCGTCCAATGGCTCGACGATCCTGCCGGTGGCGATCGGCAACTGCCTTCCCAGCACGGCAGCTGGTCGGATTACCGGCGTCCGCAAACGACGTGGATTCTCGACGCCGGTGGCCGGAAGATCGTCGACCGCGTTCTCCGGTTTGAACGGCTGGCGGAAGACTTCGCGGAGTTGCAGCGTGACATCGGGATTGAGGCTTGGCTCGACCGACTCAACACCAGCGAACACCCCCCGTACTACGAGTGCTACGACCATTCCACGCGCGAGATCGTCGGGCGACTGTTCGCCGCGGACGTCGCGCGATTCGGCTACGAATTCTGAGGGAACCATGCCGCAAGTTGTCCGCGAGATGTTCGAGGGAGAGTTCTGCCGCCGCATGGGCTGCGCCGCCGCGGTCGCCGTGAACAGCGGGACGTCCGCACTGGTCGGCGCCCTGCTGGCGCTCGACCTGCGGGGCGGGGAAGTGATCACGACGCCTTTCAGCTTTCCCTCGACATGGAACGCGATCCTGCTGGCCGGCGGAGTTCCCCGTTTCGTCGACATTCGCAGCGACGATCACCTGATTGATCCGAGCCTCATCGAGGCTGCGGTCAGCGAGCGGACGCGGGCGATTCTCCCCGTACATCTCTTCGGCCGCGTGTGCGAAATGCGGGCCATCATGGAGATCGCCGCACGGCACGGTCTCTGCGTCGTCGAGGACGTCGCCCAGGCCTTGGGGAAGAATCGAGACGGCCGCCTCGCCGGAACGTTCGGCGACTTCGGATGCTTCAGCTTCTACAAGACGAAGGCCCTCAGCACCTTCGAGGGGGGCATGATCGCCGTGCGGGATGACTGGCTTGCGGACCGTCTCCGGCAGTTAGTCGACCCAATCGCGAACCGAGTCGCCGGGTTCCCGGTCGCCGGCCACAACTTCCGCATGCCCGAGCCGTGCGCCCTGATCGGGCTGGAGCGAATGAAGCTCCACTGGCCGGACGTCGTCGCCCACAACCCGCCATCGGAGCGGAACGGGTTCTATCCCTACGTCGCGCACGAGCTGCCGGCATTCCGCCAGTTCGCGCGACATTGTCCGGTCGCCGAAGCTCTTTCCACGGAGATTGCCGCCCGATGCGCGTCCTGATCATCGGCTATGGGAAAATGGGCCGCATCCACGGGAAGCACCTCACCGAGCTGGGCGTGCCCTGGGATTACTGCGACCCGCTCGTCGCGCACAGCGTCGGACTGAATCGCTTGCCCGAGTTCACGCACGTCATCGTCGCGACGCCGATCGACACTCACCACGACGTGTTCCGCGCGCTGCACCAGTTCGCGGGCCGCATCCTCATCGAGAAGCCCGTGGCCATTCTCCACGAGCACCTGCACGTCCTGGACGATCCCCGCGTGTTCCCGGGCATGTCCGAGCGGTTCAACGACGCGGCGCCGCGGTCTCTCCCATCCGGTTGCTGCCTGATCGAGTTCGCGCGGCAGGGGACGCGAAAGGAAGTCGCCATTCATGACCTCGACCTGTTCTGCCAGTTGACCGGGGCGACGGAATGGGAGATCGAGCACTCCGGCAGCGTCGTCATCGTGCGGTCCGAAGGTGTCCGTGGCGTCTTCCGCTGGCATGAAGGCGATCCGAGGGAGCGGACCGTCACGTCGCACACGGACGGCGGAACGGTCGAGACGTTCGACCTGCTTCATCCGCGGACGCCGCCAATCCTGAGCGAACTGCGGGCGTTTTTGGGCGGTCACTCGATCGATGCACGGGCCGCGCATCGGCTGCTGGTCGAGATCATGGGAGCGGACGAGGTGCGGACGCTATGACCACGCCACCCAGAGACCCGACGCCCGACGAGATCCGCCGCCGCTGCGCCGTCATCCGCAAGGAATGGACCGAAGAGGAACGGCTGAGACGAGCGGGGAAAAAGGACTGCGTGACGGCCCCGCGCGTCTTCAAGCATCCGAGACGAACACGCTGAGTTCGCTGCCTTCGGACCGGACTGGTTCCGGTTCAAGGTGACCCCGCCACCGTCGCAAGGGTAGTCCCGACGGTCGGCGGGGTCTTTTTACGCCTCGACGTCGAGCGGCCGACTCGGCAACGGCATCCAGTGCGTCACGGATGAGAGGTGAACGCCGCCCAGATCGAGCCACGGATCACCGCGCCACGAACGGAACTCGGCAACGCGGATGCCTCGCTCGCGGTCGTGTACCAGAACTTCGGCGCGTTCTTCCGGGAATCGGTCGCCCACGCCGATCCAATCGCCGTTTGCTTGCCGTGGCGGCGTCAGCGCAACGCCGACCTGATAGACCGGGCTTCCGTCGGGGTTGTGCCCGACGACGACTGGATCGGATATCGCACGGCCGACCGGGCGGCTGCGATCTTCCATCGGCGTGAGTTCGCCCGTGCTCAAGTCGCGGCTGTACGAGACGCCGTCGATCGTCACGGTGTCGCAGAGACTGACGCCGTTCGAAGTGACCACAGACATCGCTCAATTCCCCCCGCGCCGCTTCCAGAAATCCGCCGGATCATCATCATCCGCGCCGACGATGCCCCGCCACGCGGCATGCCCGATAATCTTCTCAATCAAGTCCCGCACCGCGTCCCACGTCTTGACGTGCGGGACGAGCTCCCAGTGCCGCTGGGCAATCGTCAGCTTCTGGCCGACGGGCAATTCTTCCCAGCACGTCTGGCAGCACGGAATGAAAATCTCGACCTCATCCCTCACCCCGAGCCGCACGCACTGCGCGTCGGTGACCGTCGCCTGGCAGGACCAGCAGGTGTTGTAGAGGGGGGTTGGCATGGAGTCAGTGTTGCGGGGAAGAGGTGAGGAATCAAGATGCGAGCGGCCGCGCGAGGCGTTTTCGTCCGACAGGGCGACTCTCCACACGCCCCGCACAGCGAGAGAAAACCCGATCGATCGAGCCGCGTTCGGCTTCCGGCGAATCGGCGGGAGAACGCGGCGTGACCCGTCGCCGCGATCCCCGCCTCATCCCTCACGATCCCGTCGGCCGGAACAAGACCTCGCACGGGTGCGGGTTCTCTTTCCCCACGATGGCCGGGTCGAGGTAAAACCGCGTCGTGACGGCCCGGCTGGAATGGTCGAGGAGCTTGGTTGCGTCCCCACCGCTCGCCTCAAAGTAGCTGGCCGACGACTTTCGCATGCAGTGGAACGCATGCCCGCGGCCGTGCGGCAGCCCGGCGCCCTTCAGGATCGCCTTGTACTTCAACCAGAGATAGCACTCTGAGCGATCCCACGGGAAGACGATCGGGCATCCGAACTGTTTCAGCCGGCCGAGAATGGCGACCGTGTCCGGGTGCAGGGCGTGCTGGCGGTCGCGAGTCTTGTTCTTTCGTGTCTCCGCCTTGAACGTGACGCGGCCCGTGGTCAGTGAGATATCCGACCAGGTGAGTTGCCGCACCGCGCCGATTCGCTCCGCCGTGTCCCAGATCACCGCGTGGAGGGCGAGCCACCACAGAGACGCCGGAATCGGCCCGACCGTCCCAAGCAGTAAGGCCAGCGTCTCGAAGAGCGTCCGCAGTTCGTCGCGGGTCCAAGCCGTCGGGATGCGTTGAGGCTCTTTCAGCGGCTTGCTGTCCGGCCACTTGCTCAGCCATCCCATCCGGCAGGCGAATGACCAGAGGCAGTGCAGGTTTGACCGGACCTTGTTCGCCCCGCGCTGCGTGCGGCCCCGGTTGATGAACCACGCCATGACGTCCTGCACGAAGTCGTCGGACAGATCGGTTATGACGGCTGGGCGACCGAGGTACTTGGTGACGTTCCGCAGCGTCACCGTGTACTGCTTCAGCGTGGACTTTGCGGCCCAGCGAAGATGTTTCGCGCTGTAGGCGTCGAGCAACTGACCGAGGAATTTCGGCTTGACCATTGGCTGACTCTCCAGAAGAGGAAGGGCGTCAGCCTCCTTGCGAAGATGCTCCTGATTGTCCCACCACACATAGGGAACGGCCTTATGTGACGTAATGGCACAGAGAATTGTGAAGACGAGATTCAAATTGAGATAAACGTCCTATATCAATGTCCGATATGTTCCGACGGGATTAGATATTCGCGAGTGAAGATGTGCGGACAAGGGAAGGTGTGACGGTGTGTATATACAGCCGTCTTGCGCACTTTGATGATTCAGAGGAAAGCCTTCGTAGTTACGAAGGCTTTCTTTTTTTATGGACCTTCTCCAAAGCGTGCGGTGAATCGGGTTGCTTCGAAGGGTTTTGAGCCTTGGCTTTCAGGGTCGACGTGATTTCTCGTAGCGACGGAACTTGTCCTGATTCCACGACGCGAAACCTCCGTCACCTTCAAGATGCGGACCGGTTCCCTGGTTGCTTTCGCCAAGACGTCGTGCGCAGCGTGTTCGGGGTCCGAAGGCGCGGATCGTCACGTTGAGTCGTCGCGGAATAAAACGGCGTGCGGGGCGTGTGGCCGCCGGTATCGCTTCTTCGACGACCGCCGGAGGAGACAGGTCCCCGATCTGTCGTGCCGCGACACGCGGGTGTTCCTCGATTTCGAAGTCCGACGCGCGTGTCTCTCTTAGACGGCCATCGATGACGCCGCGATCCTCCACTTCAGCCGTTGTCCCATCCTTCGACTGCTGCGGATCGTTGGAACGAAAATCAATCCCTAAGTGGTCCATTTCACAAGTTTCAGGAGGGGTCCAGAGAACCTGAACGACCAGAAAGGGGTGGCTGGGGTCGAGGCTTTGCGAGCCCCCAGCGAACTCCGCGTCCGA